>NZ_JPWT01000104.1:0-29290 GCF_000773065.1 Burkholderia sp. ABCPW 111
TGACCGCTGACCGCTGACCGCTGACCGCTGACCGCTGACCGCTGACCGCTGACCGCTGACCGCTGACCGCTGACCGCTGACCGCTGACCGCTGACCGCTCACCGCTCACCGCTCACCGCTGACCGCTCACCGCTGACCGCTCACCGCTGACCGCTCACCGCTCACCGCTCACCGCTCACCCAACACGCCGCCGTTTCGGGGCCGGCAATCCACGCCGCCACCGCCGCCGGCATGCCGCCTTCGCTTGTCTTCAAACGACAGTTATTTGCCCAAATTGACAACCCATTCGCGCTCGCGTACATTCGCCCGCACGCGTCGGGAGAGCGCGCGGCCGCCGTTCGTTGATTGAAAGGCAAGCCGCGCCGCCGAAGGGGCACACCCGCAAACTCTCAGGCAAAAGGACCGGCCGCGTCGAAAAATCCGTCTGGCGACGACATGCGCCGGACATCGTTTTTCGCACTCTGGAGAGCGGCAGTAGCCGCGTGCGCGCAACGCGCCGCACGAGCAGGCTGCCCACCGAAGGGGCGCGCGCGAAGCGGATCGAGTCCGTCGCGCAATCTCTCAGGTATCGAGGACAGAGGGGCATGCACGCATCGCAGGCGGCTTCACGCGCCAGCGGTTCGCCAAGTTGCCGTTTTGTTTTCGCGCCCGGGCCGCCGCCCGGCCGCCTTGCCTGGGACCCCGATGACCGTTCTCAAAATCACCCCGCTGCACGCCGCGCATCGCGCCCTCAACGCCCGCATGGTCGACTTCGGCGGCTGGGACATGCCCGTCAACTACGGCTCGCAGATCGAGGAGCATCAGGCCGTGCGCACCGACGCCGGGATGTTCGACGTGTCGCACATGTGCGTGGTCGATTTCACGGGCCCGCGCGTGCGCGCGTTCTTCGAGCACGCGCTCGCGAACAACGTCGCGAAGCTGCAAACGCCCGGCAAGGCGCTCTACTCGTGCCTGCTGAACCCCCAAGGCGGCGTCATCGACGATCTGATCGTCTACTACTTCACCGAGGATTTCTTCCGCGTCGTCGTCAACGCCGGCACCGCCGACAAGGACGTCGCGTGGTTCAACCAGCTCAACGAGCAAGGCGGCTTCGGCCTCGCGATCGCGCCGCGCCGCGACTTCGCGATCGTCGCCGCGCAGGGCCCGAACGCGCGTGCGAAGGTGTGGGACACGATCCCCGCCGCGCGCGCGGCGACGAGCGAGCTCAAGCCCTTCAACGCCGCGCAGGTCGCGGGCACGCCGTTCGGCGACCTCACCGTCGCGCGCACCGGCTACACGGGCGAGGACGGCTTCGAGATCATCGTCCCGGCGCCCCATGTCGAAGCGCTGTGGAACGCGCTCGCCGAGCGCGGCGTGCGCCCGTGCGGGCTCGGCGCGCGCGACACGCTGCGCCTCGAGGCCGGCATGAACCTGTACGGCCAGGACATGGACGAGACAGTGTCGCCGCTCGACGCCGGCCTCGCGTGGACGGTCGATCTCGCCGCGCCGCGCGCGTTCGTCGGCCGCGACGCGCTCGAAGCGAACGGCTCGCGCGCCGCGTTCGTCGGCCTCATCCTGCAAAAGGAGAACGGCCGCGCGGGCGGCGTGCTGCGCGCGCATCAGAAAGTCGTGACCCCGCACGGCGAAGGCGAGATCACGAGCGGCACGTTCTCGCCGACGATGCAGGAATCGATCGCGCTCGCACGCGTGCCGAAGGGCGTCGCGGCCGGCGACACGGTCCACGTGCAGATCCGCGACAAGAATCTCCCCGCGCGCGTGGTAAAACTGCCGTTCGTGCGCAACGGCAAGGTGCTCGCGGTCTGACGCGAAGCAACCGGCGCGCCCGCGCGCGCGAACCGCGCCTCACATTCAAACGCTTGCAAGCAATCAATCTCAGGAGCATCCGATGAGCAACATTCCGGCCGATCTGAAGTACACGGAAGAACACGAGTGGGTCCGCACCGAAGCGGACGGCACGCTGACGGTCGGCATCACCGACCACGCGCAGGAAACGCTCGGCGACATCGTCTTCCTCGAGCTGCCCGAAGTCGGCAAGACCGTGAAGGCGGGCGACGCCATCGGCGTCGTCGAATCGGTGAAGGCGGCGTCCGACATCTACACGCCGGTGTCGGGCGAGGTGGTCGAAGTGAACACGGCGATCGTCGACACGCCCGACGAGGTCAACGGCGACGCGTACGCGAGCTGGCTCTTCAAGATCAAGCTCGAAGCGGGCGCGTCGACCGACAAGCTGATCGACGCCGCTGCCTACGAGAAGCTGGTCGGCTAACGCGCCCACTCACGAACCGCGCGGCGCGGCGGGCGGCAGCACGGGCCGCGCCACGCATGGGACCAGGGTGAGCGTTAAGGCGCTGACTCTGGTCGATGGCAAAGCATGGGGCCGGGGTGGGCGCTGAAGCGCTGACTCCGGTCGATCGCACAGCGTGGGACCTGAGCAAGCGTTAAAGCGCCAACTTCGGTCAACCGCAAAGCATGGAACCCGAGCAAGCGCTGAAACGCCAACTCGAGTCGATCGCAAAGCATGCGACCTGAGCAAGCGCTAAAACGCCAACTCGAGTCGACCGCAAAGCATGGGACCCGAGCAAGCGCTGAAGCGCTAACTCCGGTCGACCGCAAAGCATGGGACCCGAGCAAGCGCTAAAGCGCCAACTCTGGTCGACCGCAAAGCATGGGACCAGAGCAAGCGCTGAAGCGCTAACTCTGGTCGACCGCAAAGCATGGGACCAGAGTAAGCGCTGAAGCGCTAACTCTGGTCGACACAGGAACGCCATGAAGCTCGAACACCCGGATCACCTGATGAACCGCACGCCCCTCTCGCTCGCCGCGCTCGAAACGCACGACGCGTTCGCCGAACGCCACATCGGCCCCGACGACGCCAGCCAGCGCGCGATGCTCGACACGCTCGGCTTCGCAACGCGCGCAGCGCTGATCGACGCCGTGATTCCCGCGCCGATCCGCCGCCGCGACGCGCTGCCGCTCGGCCCGTTCGCACAGCCGCTGAGCGAGGCGGAAGCGCTCGCCGCACTGCGCGAACTCGCGGACAAGAACCAGGTGTTCCGCTCGTACATCGGCCAAGGCTATTACGACTCGCACACACCCGCCGTCATCCTGCGCAACGTGCTCGAAAACCCGGCGTGGTACACCGCGTACACGCCGTACCAGCCCGAAATCTCACAGGGCCGCCTCGAGGCGCTCCTGAACTTCCAGCAGATGGTCGCCGACCTGACGGGCCTCGCGATCTCGAACGCGTCGCTGCTCGACGAGGCGACGGCCGCCGCCGAGGCGATGACGCTGCTGCAGCGCGTCGGCAAGCCGAAGTCGAACGTGTTCTATGTCGCCGACGACGTGCTGCCGCAAACGCTCGAAGTGATCAGGACGCGCGCGAAGCCGGTCGGCATCGACGTGAAGACGGGCCCGGCCGCCGACGCCGCCGGCGCGAACGCGTTCGGCGTGCTGCTCCAGTATCCGGGCGCGAACGGCGACGTGCGCGACTACCGCGCGCTCGCCGCCGCGATCCATGCGGCGGGCGGCCACGTCGTCGTCGCGGCCGACATCCTCTCGCTCACCGTGCTCACGCCGCCCGGCGAATGGGGCGCGGACGTCGCGGTGGGCAACACGCAGCGCTTCGGCGTGCCGATGGGCTTCGGCGGCCCGCACGCCGCGTACATGGCGGTGCGCGACGAATTCAAGCGGCAAATGCCGGGGCGCCTCGTCGGCGTGACCGTCGACGCGCAGGGCAAGCCCGCGCTGCGCCTCGCGCTGCAAACCCGCGAACAGCACATCCGCCGCGAGAAGGCGACGTCGAACGTCTGCACCGCGCAGGCGCTCCTCGCGATCATGGCGAGCATGTACGCGGTCTATCACGGCCCGCGCGGCCTGAAGACGATCGCGCTGCGCGTGAACCGCATCGCCGCGCTCCTCGCCGCGGGCGTCAAGCAGATCGGCTACGCGAGCGTCAACGACACGTTCTTCGACACGCTGACGATCGACGCGGGCGCGCGCGCCGCGCAGATCCACGAGCTCGCGAAAGCGAAGCGCATCAACCTGCGCCGCGCGAGCGACACGCAAGTCGGCGTATCGGTCGACGAAACGACGACGCGCGCCGATCTCGCCGATCTGCTCGCGATCTTCGCGCAGGCGGCGGGCGCGACGGCGCCCGACGTCGACTCGCTCGACGCCGCGCTGCCCGCCGTGCCCGCGCTGCCGGCCGGCCTCGAGCGCACGAGCGCGTATCTGACGCACCACGTGTTCAACCGCCATCATTCGGAAACGGAAATGCTGCGCTACCTGCGCAGCCTGTCGGACAAGGATCTCGCGCTCGACCGCTCGATGATCCCGCTCGGCTCGTGCACGATGAAGCTGAACGCGACGTCGGAAATGCTGCCCGTCACGTGGCCCGAATTCGGCCGGATTCACCCGTTCGCGCCGGCCGAGCAGACCGTCGGCTACCGCGAGATGATCGACCAGCTCGAACAGATGCTCGTCGCGGCGACGGGCTACGCGGCCGTGTCGCTGCAGCCGAACGCGGGCTCGCAGGGCGAGTACGCGGGCCTCTTGATCATCCACGCGTATCACGAATCGCGCGGCGAGAGCCATCGCGACATCTGCCTGATTCCGGCGTCCGCGCACGGCACGAACCCGGCGTCCGCGCACATGGCCGGCATGAAGGTGGTGGTGGTCGCGTGCGACGCGCAGGGCAACGTCGACATCGAGGATCTCAAGGCGAAGGCCGAGCAGCACTCGAAGGACCTCGCGGCGATCATGATCACGTATCCGTCGACGCACGGCGTGTTCGAGCAGAACGTGCGCGAGATCTGCGAGATCGTGCACGCGCACGGCGGCCAGGTGTACGTCGACGGCGCGAACATGAACGCGATGGTCGGCCTGACCGCGCCGGGCCAGTTCGGCGGCGACGTGTCGCACCTGAACCTGCACAAGACCTTCTGCATCCCGCACGGCGGCGGCGGCCCCGGCGTCGGCCCGGTCGCGGTCGGCGCGCACCTCGCGAAGTTCCTGCCGAACCAGCGCTCGACCGGCTACGCGCGCGGCGAGGAAGGCATCGGCGCGGTGTCGGCCGCGCCGTACGGCTCGGCGTCGATCCTGCCGATCTCGTGGATGTACATCGCGATGATGGGCGCGAAGAACCTGACCGCCGCCACCGAAACCGCGATCCTCAACGCGAACTACATCGCGAAGCGCCTCGCGCCGCACTACCCGGTGCTGTATTCGGGCCCGGGCGGGCTGGTTGCGCACGAATGCATTCTCGACCTGCGTCCGATCAAGGATTCGAGCGGCATCACCGTCGACGACGTCGCGAAGCGCCTGATGGACTACGGCTTCCACGCGCCGACGATGAGCTTCCCGGTGCCGGGCACGCTGATGGTCGAGCCGACCGAATCGGAATCGCAGGAGGAGCTCGACCGCTTCATCGCCGCGATGGTCGCGATCCGCGACGAAATCCGCGCGGTCGAGGAAGGCCGCGCCGATCGCGAGGACAACCCGCTGCGTCACGCACCGCACACGGCGGCCGTCGTCACCGCGAACGAATGGCCGCACGCGTACTCGCGCGAGCAGGCCGCGTACCCGGTCGCGTCGCTCGGCACGAACAAGTACTGGCCGCCCGTCGGCCGCGCGGACAACGCATATGGCGACCGCAATCTGTTCTGCTCCTGCGTTCCGGTATCGGATTACGCATGATGCGCCGGCGCGGCCCGCTCGCCGCGCCGCGCTCCTTTCAACGGCGACGCGCCGTCCGCAATCCGTCGTTGCGGACGGCGCGCGCGTTCGCATTCGCCCGCAAGTCCGGCTAACATCTCACACCGCGATCCAGCCAACAAAGGAGTTCTGCATGGTGCGTCAGACGTTTCCGGGCCGCGCGCAGGCGATGCGGCGGCGCTTGAGCGCGCTCGCGCCGGCGCTTCTCGCCACCGCCGCGCTGACGGCGGCCGGCCCCGCGCGAGCGGCGATGAATTTCTGCGCCGCACCGGCGCTGCAGAGCAGCGAAGCGACGCACGCCGAACCGGGCGTGCAGGCGCTCATCAAGAGCGTCGACGCGCATCTGAACGACGAGCCGAAGGCGCTGCCGCGCGTGCACACCGAAGGCACGCTGCCGCACGAAGGCATCTACGACCAGAGCGCCGAGGCGCTCAACGACATGGAGCTGATGCGCAACGCGGCGCTCGCGTGGCGCGTGACGAACCAGAGCCGCTATCTGGCGCTCGTCGACCGCTTTCTGTCGGCGTGGGTGAACACTTACCGCCCAAGCTTCAATCCGATCGACGAGACGCGCTTCGAGAGCCTGATCCTCGCGTACGACATGACCGCGAGCGTGCTGCCCGTGAAAACGCGCAACGCGACGGCCGCGTTCATCGCGTCGCTCGGCAACGGCTACGTGCAGCAGATCGACGCGCAGAAGCGCCCGCTCAAGGGCACGTGGCGCAACAACTGGCAAAGCCACCGGATCAAGCTGATCGCGCTCGCCGCGTTCACGCTCGGCGACCGTAGGATGATGAACGCCGCGCAGCGCCTGTTCGTCGAGCATCTCGCCGACAACATCGAGCCGGACGGCACGACGTACGATTTTCTCGAGCGCGACGCGCTGCATTACGCGGTCTACGATCTGCAGCCGCTCGTGACGGCGGCGCTCGCGGCGCGGCGCTTCAACCGCAACTGGCTGCGCGAGCGCGCGCCGAACGGCGCGACGCTCGCCGCCGCGCTCGACTGGCTCGCGCCGTACGCGCGCGGCGAGAAGACGCACGAAGAATTCGTCCACTCGCCGGTGCCGTTCGACGCGAAGCGCCGCGAGGCAGGCCTGCCCGGCTATTCGGGCATGTGGGAGCCGAAGAACGCAACCGAGCTGTTCCACCTCGCCGCGCGCCTCGACGGCCGCTACGCGGGCATCGCCCAGCAACTCTCGCCGATGCCGCCGGCGTGGCTGGCCGCGTGCCTGCCGCTGCCGGCGCGGTGATCCCCCAATACATCCAGCAATTCAGGAAACGAAATGGCAGTCAGCGTGTTCGATCTTTTCAAAATCGGTATCGGCCCGTCGAGCTCGCATACGGTCGGTCCGATGCGGGCCGCGCTGATGTTCGCGCAAGGGCTCGAGCGCGACGCGCTGCTCGCCGCGACCGCGAGCGTGAAAGTCGAGCTGTACGGCTCGCTCGGCGCGACGGGCAAGGGCCACGGCACCGATCGCGGCGTGATGCTCGGCCTGATGGGCGATGCGCCCGACACCGTCGATCCGTCGACGATCGCCGCACGGCTCGACGCCGTGCGCGATTCGAAGTCGCTCGCGCTGCTCGGCGCGCATCCGGTGCCGTTCGTGCCGAAGGAGCACATCGCGTTCTACCGGCAGGCGCTGCCCGAGCATCCGAACGCGATGAAGCTGCGCGCGATCGACGCGACGGGCGCGGTGCTGCGCGAGACGACGTATCTGTCCGTGGGCGGCGGCTTCGTCGTCACCGCGGGCGCGCCGAACACGAAGGTGCTCGCCGCCGTCGAGCAGATGGCGCATCCGTTTCGCACGAGCGCCGAGCTGCTCGCGCTCACCGATTCGACCGGCAAGTCGATCGCGCAGTTGATGTGGGAGAACGAGCGCGCGTGGCACACCGAGGAGGAGACGCGCGCGGGCCTGCTGAAGATCTGGGACGTGATGCAATCTTGCGTCGCGCGCGGCTGCGGCATCGACAACCCGGACGCCGACGGCAACCTGCCCGGCCCGTTCCAGGTCAAGCGCCGCGCGCCGCAGCTCCATCGCGCGCTGACGGACAATCCGGAACGCGCGTTGCAGGACCCGCTGTCGATGATCGACTGGATCAACCTGTACGCGATCGCGGTCAACGAAGAGAACGCGGCGGGCGGGCGCGTCGTCACCGCGCCCACCAACGGCGCGGCGGGCATCATCCCGGCCGTCCTCCATTACTACACGCGCTTCACGCCGGGCGCGAACGAGCAAGGCGTGATCGACTTCCTGATGACGGCGGCGGCGATCGGCATCCTGTACAAGCTCAACGCGTCGATCTCGGGCGCCGAAGTCGGCTGCCAGGGCGAAGTCGGCGTCGCGTGCTCGATGGCGGCGGGCGCGCTCGCGGCCGTGCTGGGCGGCACGCCGCAACAGGTCGAGAACGCGGCCGAAATCGGCATGGAGCACAACCTCGGCCTCACCTGCGATCCGGTCGGCGGGATGGTGCAGATTCCGTGCATCGAGCGCAACGCGATGGCGTCGGTGAAGGCCGTCAACGCCGCGCGCATGGCGCTGCGCGGCGACGGCACGCACTACGTGTCGCTCGACTCCGTGATCAAGACGATGCGCGAGACGGGCGCGGACATGAAGACGAAGTACAAGGAAACGTCGCGCGGCGGGCTGGCGGTGAATATCGTCGAGTGCTGATGCGGGGGCGGCCGAACGCCGCCTCCCGGTTTTCTTCGCGCCGCGCTCGCGGCCATGCGGCCACGCAACTCGCGCGGCGCATTGCCGGCTCACGTGCGGCGAAGCGGCGCGCGCTTACGGCATTTTTACGCGTCCACAACCGGTACTCGGCGTATCTCGCTCTTGCCGCAAGCAGCGCTCGGATCTCTCCCCTCCCTCAAGCAACACCCTAACGACAAAAAAACCGCCTGCCGCCCGTGGCACCAGCTCGCGAGCGCGCAATGCCGACCAGGGCGCGACCAGCGCGCAGCGTGTCGACGCCGCCGCGCGCCTACCATTCCTGTCAGTATCGCGCCCGCCCGCCAATCGATATCTTGATCGGCGGGACTACCGTCCGAGCGGCCGCGTCGCCCGCCGTTCGCCGCCGCGGCCGTGCTCGTCTCCGGCTCCCCATGTCGCTCAAAGGAGAAAAAATGATCATCGCTACGTGGAACATGCTGGGCGCAACCAATGCCGTCTATTTGAACCAGGTACTGCAACAAACCCGCGCAAACGTACTGTGCCTGCAGGAATGCGGGACGAACTTCGCGACGTTGCTGGAGGAAAGGGCGCCGATCATCGGCAACGACGGCGCGATCATCGGCTACACGGGTAACTTCAGAGCCGGCGCGGGCTTCATGGAATGCGTGTACTGGGAAGCGCCGCAAGACCGGCTCGGCCTCGCCGTGCTCAGCAACATCGCCCCGAGCGCGCGCCATATCCTGATGCCCGCCGCCGCGGGCTTCAATCCGAACAGCCCGCGCGCGATGCCGTGGTGCACGGTCACCGATCCCCAAACGCGTAACGCCATCACGATTTATTCGATTCACAGCCCGCCGGTATCCCGCAACGTCACGCTGGCCAATGTCTGCACGTGGAACAATGCGCAGATCGGACAGATCAGTCAGCGCGGCGGAACCTGGGCATGCGTCGGTGACTTCAATGCGCCGCCCAATGCGGCGGGATTCGTTCCACCGCCGCAAGGCGCCGTCGTGAGCAGCAACCGCGCGACGCAACAAGGCGGCGGCATTCTCGACTATGCGATCACCAACGCGCCTGGATTCACCTTTTTTCAGGCCGGAACTCAATTGGTCGGCGCATCGGATCACTACCCGCAGTCGTTCCGCTGGTAATCGCCACCGGGCGCGCCATCGGTAATGGCGCGCCTTCCGCCACCTTCCCTTCCGGCGTAAGCTGTACGTCCCGCCACGAAGGGAGCCCGTCTTATATGCCGATTTCCCCGGACCTCGGGCAGCGCGCCGCCACCGGCGCACGCCTGCTCGTCGACGCCCTGCTCGCGAATCACGTCGAGCGCGTGTTCTGCGTTCCCGGCGAGAGCTTTCTCGCCGTCCTCGATTCCTTCGCCGACGAAACCGAACGCATCCAGACCGTCGTCTGCCGCCACGAGGCCGCCGCCGCGAACATGGCGGAGGCGCTCGGCAAGCTGACCGGCCGGCCCGGCGTCGCGTTCGTCACGCGCGGCCCCGGCGCGACGCACGCGTCGATCGGCGTGCACACCGCATTCCAGGATTCGACGCCGATGATCCTCTTCATCGGCCAGTGCGCGCGCGAGCATCTCGATCGCGAGGCGTTCCAGGAAATCGACTATCGGCGGATGTTCGGCCAGCTCGCGAAATGGGTCGCGCAGATCGACGATCCGCGCCGCATCCCCGAATACCTGAGCCACGCGTTTCACGTCGCGATGTCGGGCCGGCCAGGCCCGGTCGTGCTCGCGCTGCCTGAGGACGTGCTGTCCGAGCCCTGCGCCGCGCAGCCCGTCGCGCCCGCGGCGAAGCGCATCGCCGCCGCGCCGTCCGTCGCGCAGATGGCCGAGCTGCGCGAGCGGCTCGCACGCGCCGAGCGGCCGCTCGTGATCGCGGGCGGCAGCGGCTGGACGCCCGACGCATGCGCGGATCTGCGCACGTTCGTCGAGCGCTGGCGGTTGCCGATCGCGTGCGCGTTCCGCTACCAGGACACGTTCGACAACGAGCATCCGCAGTACGCGGGCGACGTCGGCCTCGGCGTGAATCCCGCACTCGCGCGCCGCATCCAGGAAGCGGACCTGCTGTTCGCGCTCGGCCCGCGCCTCGGCGAGGCGACGACGGGCGGCTACACGCTGATCGACATTCCGAAACCGAAGCAAGTGCTCATTCACGTGCATCAGGGCGCGGACGAGCTCGGGCGCGTCTACGCGGCCGATCTGCCGATCGCGTCGGGGATGCCCGAGATCGCCTCGCAGCTCGCCTCGCTCGAGCCGCCGGCCTCGCCCGCGTGGGCGCAGAGCGCGGCCGACGCGCATCGCGCGTATCTCGACTGGCGCACGCCGAAGCCGATGCCGGGCGACGTGCAGCTCGGCGACGTGATGCTGCAATTGCGCGAGCGGCTGCCGCACGACGCGATCGTCACGAACGGCGCGGGCAATTACGCGGCCTGGCTGCATCGCCATTTCGCGTACCGTCACTTCCGTTCGCAGCTCGCGCCGACAAGCGGCGCGATGGGCTACGGCGTGCCGGCCGCGCTCGCGGCGAAGTCGCTGTATCCGCAGCGCACGGTCGTCGCGCTCGCGGGCGACGGCTGCTTCATGATGGCCGGCAACGAGCTCGCGACCGCGATGCAGTATGGTCTCGCGATCATCGTGCTTGTCGTGAACAACGGCCATTTCGGCACGATCCGCATGCATCAGGAGCGCAACTATCCGGCGCGCGTGCACGGCACGGGGCTGACGAATCCGGATTTCGCCGCGTACGCGCGCGCGTTCGGCGCGCATGGCGAGACGGTCGAGCGCACCGCCGATTTCCTGCCTGCGCTCGATCGCGCGCTCGCGAGCGGCCTGCCCGCGCTGATCGAGATCCGCGTGCCAAAGGATGCATGCACGCCCGCCGCGACGCTCGAGCAGGTGCGCGAGCAAGGCCTGCGCGCGCGCCGCGCGTGACGGCGCATCCGGCAGGCCCGCGCTCGCGACGATGACGACGCACGCAGCCCCCGCGCTGCCGCCCGCCGACGCGCTCACCTACCCCGGCACGCTGCTGTCGCCGGACGGCCGGCTCGTCGCGCCCTACGATCTCGAATGCACGGGCGCCGACGCGCGCGGCTACGCCGGCGCGGCGAGCCGCATCGGGCTGTTGCATGCGGCAAGCCGTCCGTTCGCGCTCGATTACGCGACGTTGTCGACCGTTCACGTGATCAATGGGATGGGCGTCGCGCTCGGCGACTCGGTGATCGGCCTGACCGCGCTCGCGGCGATCCGGGCGCGCCATCCGCACGTGCGCTTCGTGCTGTACCGGCCCGCGCATGCGCCCGCGTACGTCGACGCGCTGTATCGGCTCGCGGCCGACGCGATCGCGCCGATCCGCACGCTGCCCTGGCCCGCGGCCGCGCTGCCGGAAAGCGACACGCGGATCGATCTCGGCAATCACCTGTACTGGCCCGCGTTCGCGACGCGGCCGATGATCGACTTCTTCCTCGCGTCGCTCGGCGTGCCGCCCGAATCGATCGCCGCCGATGCGAAGCGCAATCATTGGCTCGCCCGGCTGACGCTTCCGGAGCCGCCGCCCGAATGGCGCGGCCGGCGCTACGCGCTCTTCTGCCCGCAGGCCAGCACGCCGCTGCGCAGCATTCCGCCCGCGCGGCGCGCGGCGCTCGTCGACCGGCTTGCGCGAATCTACCGGCTGCCCGTGCTCGGCTTCGAGCCGATCGATCATCCGGACTACGTCGATGTGAGCGTCCACTCCGGCGATACCGCGCACTTCATCGGCTGGGTCGCGCAGGCGAGCGTCGTGATGTGCGCAGACACGTCGGCCGTGCATATCGCGGCCGGCTTCGACGTGCCGACGCTCGCGTGCTTTTCGAGCATCGCGCCCGAGCTGCGGGTGCGCGATTATCCTTTTTGCACGGCGATCGGGCTTGATGTGCCCGAGATGTTGCGCAATCGCCACAAAAGCGATGCCGTCGACGATATCGCGCTTGTCGACGCCGCGTATCGGCGCATCGATTGGGATACGCTCGCGTGGCCGCCGGCGCGGGAGTGAGCGCGGCGGAAAGCCGATCGCCATCGCACGCCGCATCGCACATCGCATCGCACGCCGCATCGCGCCGAAGCCGCGGCGGCCGCGTCTTGCGCCGCGTCAGCAGGCCAGCGCGCCGCGCAGCGTTTCCGACGGCCGCGCGCCGAACATCCGCCGATAGTCGGTCGCGAACTGGCTCAGATGCCAGAACCCCCACGCGGCCGCGACGTCCTGCACCGAATCCGCCGCGCGCCCGCGCAGGTCGCGCCGCACGCCGTTCAGCCGCAGCGCGCGCAAATAGGTGGCGGGGGCCATGCCGAGCACGTCCTGGAAGCAGTACTGCAACGTGCGCCGGCTCACGTGCAGCTGCTCGCACAGCTCCGGCACGCCGACGGGCCGCGAGCGGTGCGCGAGCACGTAATCGCGCGCGGCCGCGACGATCTTGCGCCGCCGCGACGAATGCTCGACGGTCGCGTCGGCGGCGGGCGACGCGCACAGGTCGAACAGCGCCGCGAGCACTTCCGCCTGCAGATCGTTGCGCGCGCAGTCGGACAACGGCGCACCCGCCGCGCTCATCGCGTCCGCGTCGTCGAGCCGCTGCGCGAGCAGCGCGCAAAGCCGCGTGAGGCGCGCCTCGCCGACCTTCACGACGGGCATGAGCGGCAGCCGCTCGTCGAGCCCGCAGCGCTCGACTTCCTCCGCATAGCGGCGCAGCACCGCGCCGCGCACGACGACGCCGAAGATCGAGAATTGCGCGGGCGTCAGCAGCTCGAACTCGACGTTGCCGGGGCGAAACGCAAGCGCATCGGCGGCGATCGGCCGCGCGTCGATGCGCGCCGCGCCGTCGCGCGCGACCGGGATGCCGAACCAGTACGCGTCGCCGCGCACCTCGCACGCCTGCCGCAGCGTGTGGCTCGTCGTCTCGCGGAACACCTTCATCGTGTCGAGCGGCAGCTCGGTCAGCGTGCCGACGAAGCGGCCCGCCGCGAGCTGATCGTAGGCCTGGCGCCAGCCGATCAGGTTGCGCGCCTGCTCGTCGGCGTCGTGCGCGACGCTGACGAGCGCGCGCCCGGCCGTGCCGTCGCCGTCCGCGCTGCGTCCCGTGTCCTCCGCCGTCGTCTCGGCGCCGGTGTGCTCGTGATCCATCGCGCCCCCTTTTTGCGTCGCTGAAGCTGAAACGATCCGTCCGATTACGCAATTCCCATGCCGAAGCGTAGCGTCGCCAAAATCGCCGGTCTCGTCTTCACGCTGTGCCGCAACTGAACAATCGGCGCGCGGCGGCTGTTCAACGGCGGCGCAGCCGTGCGCGCTGTGTCGCGCCGCCCACGCGCCGGGCCCCGCGCCGGCGCGCCGATGCACCGTCTCATGGCCCGCTGGCACGGTTTTGGCGTAAGGAGGCGCGTCGCGCACGTCGCGCGGCGCATCACCGATACCGACATGCGAGGAGCAACGATGAATCACGCGGACATGCAACACCTGAACATCGAATTTCCGTACCGCAAGCAATACGGGAATTTCATCGGCGGCGAATGGGTCGCCCCGGTCGGCGGCGAGTATTTCGACAACGTCTCGCCCGTCACCGGCCAGCCGTTCACCGCGATCCCTCGCTCGCGCGAAGCCGACATCGAGCGCGCACTCGACGCCGCGCACGCGGCGAAGGCGGGCTGGGCCGCGACGGGCGCGGCCGAGCGCGCGAACGTGCTGCTCAAGATCGCCGACCGGATGGAGGCGAACCTCACGCGTCTCGCGGTGGCCGAGACGATCGACAACGGCAAGCCGCTGCGCGAGACCACCGCGGCCGACGTGCCGCTCGCAATCGACCACTTCCGCTACTTCGCGGGCTGCATCCGTGCGCAGGAAGGCTCGATCGCCGACATCGGCGGCGACATGGTCGCCTATCACTTCCACGAGCCGCTCGGCGTCGTCGGCCAGATCATCCCGTGGAACTTTCCGCTGCTGATGGCCGCGTGGAAGCTCGCGCCCGCGCTCGCGGCCGGCAACTGCGTCGTGCTGAAGCCGGCCGAGCAGACGCCCGCGTCGATCCTCGTGTTCGCCGAGCTGGTTCAGGATCTGCTGCCGCCCGGCGTGCTCAACATCGTCAACGGCTTCGGGCTCGAGGCGGGCAAGCCGCTCGCGTCGAGCAAGCGAATCTCGAAGATCGCGTTCACGGGCGAGACGTCGACAGGCCGCCTCATCATGCAGTACGCGAGCGAGAACCTGATCCCCGTCACGCTCGAGCTCGGCGGCAAGAGCCCGAACATCTTCTTCGCCGACGTGATGGACCGCGACGACGGCTACTTCGACAAGGCGCTCGAAGGCTTCGCGATGTTCGCGCTGAATCAGGGCGAGGTGTGCACGTGCCCGTCGCGCGCGCTCGTCGAGGAGAGCATTTACGAGCGCTTCATGGAGCGCGCGTTGAAGCGCGTCGAATCGATCAAGCAGGGCCATCCGCTCGACTCGCAGACGATGATCGGCGCGCAGGCGTCGGCCGAGCAGCTCGAGAAGATCCTGTCGTACATCGACATCGGCCGCAACGAAGGCGCGCAGTGCCTGACGGGCGGCGAGCGCAACGTGCTCGGCGGCGAGCTCGCCGAAGGCTATTACGTGAAGCCGACCGTGTTCCGCGGCCACAACAAGATGCGCATCTTCCAGGAAGAGATCTTCGGGCCGGTGCTCGCGGTGACGACGTTCAAGACCGAGGACGAAGCGCTCGAGATCGCGAACGACACGCTCTACGGCCTGGGCGCCGGCGTCTGGACGCGCGACGGCAACCGCGCGTACCGCGTCGGCCGCGGCATCCAGGCGGGCCGCGTGTGGACGAACTGCTATCACGCGTATCCGGCGCACGCGGCGTTCGGCGGCTACAAGCAATCGGGCATCGGCCGCGAGACGCACAAGATGATGCTCGATCACTATCAGCAGACGAAGAACCTGCTCGTCAGCTACAGCGAAAAGCCGCTCGGGTTCTTCTAATCCCGCCCGCGGGCAGCGGCGCGCGCCGGTTGCGCGTGATCGCTATCGGTTTCTGCTGCCCGCGTTGCCGGAATTCAAGCGCCGCTATCCGGAAATCGAGCTGGATCTCGACTTCCGGGCTTCAACGATTGGCTCGTCGACATCGCCGAAGGCGGCTTCGACGCGGTGATCCGAAGCGGCGCGCTCCGCGATTCGGGCCCGATGTCGCGCCGCCTCGGGCCGTTGCGCCTTCTGCGGTGCGCATCGCCCGCGTACGTCGCGCAAGCCGGCGCGCCGCGCACGCTGCGCGACCGGACGCGCACGGATGCGTGCGCTACGCTTTCCGACGACGGGCAAGCTGCAACCGTGGGCGCTGCTGCCGGACGGCGGCGATCCACCGAACCGGCGCGCCGCGATGACGTGCAACGACATGGAAGCGCTGCGCGCCGCGGTGACGGCGGGTTTCGGGATCGGCTACAGGCCGGGCTTCCTCGCGCGCGACGCGCGCGCCGCCGGCGCGCCTACTCCGCCGCCAGACGCTCCGCTTCCGCCCGCGCCGCCGGCAGCAACGCATCGCTGTCGTCCTTGAGCCCAACGCCCGTCAGCCCGAGCCGCCGCGCGTGCGTCAGCAGATAGTGCAGCTTGTGCGCGGCCGCGTCGTGCGGCAGCCCCTCGGCGCGCACGTTCGAGATGCAGTTGCGCTGCGCGTCGTGGCAACCGACCTTCGGCGCGTACGTCAGATACACGCCGAGGCTGTCCGGCGAGCTCAGGCCCGGCCGCTCGCCGATCAGCATCGCGACGAGGCGCGCGCCGAGCAGCTCGCCGATCTCGTCGCCGAGCGCGACGCGCGCCTGCCGCGCGACGACGACCGGCCCGATCCGCCAGCCGTCGAGCTTCGGCCGCACCGCGCTCAGGAGCGGCAGCGCCTGCTTCGCGGCCGCGAACGCCGACAGCCCGTCGCCGATCACGAACACGACGTCGGGCGCGTCGCCGAGCGACGCGCGGTGCGCGGCGAGCAGCGCGCGGCTGTCGTCCGACAGCTTGCGGCCGAGATCCGGCCGGCGCAGGTAATGCTGCCGATCCGGCGCGGCGCTCTGCACGCCGAGCGTCGGCAGGCCGGCCGCTTCGATATCGCGCCGCAGCGCGTCGGCGTCGAGCGGCTGGTGAACGGCGTCGCGCGCCTGCGCATGCGACAGGTTGAACGCGAGCAGCGGCGCGGTCGGCAGGCTGTTGCCCGCGCGGCCGAGCGCGATCCGCGCGTTCGTGAACGACTTCAGTTGCCCCCACGGGTTCTTTTCGACCGCGTCGCTCATGCGGAAAGCCCCATCCAGTCGTTCGCGCCGGCGAGCAGCGGCACGCGCGTCGACGCCGCGCGCAACGCGCCGTGCGCGTCCGCGATCTCCATCGTCTCCAGCCATTCCTCGAACTCGGGCGCGCGGCGCAGGCCGAGCACCTCGCGCACGTACAGCTGATCGTGAAACGACGTGCTCTGATAGTTGAGCATCACGTCGTCCGCGCCGGGAATGCCCATGATGAAGTTGATGCCCGCCGCGCCGAGCAGCGTCAGCAGGTTGTCCATGTCGTCCTGATCGGCTTCCGCGTGGTTCGTATAGCAGATGTCGCAGCCCATCGGCACGCCGAGCAGCTTGCCGCAGAAGTGATCCTCGAGCCCTGCGCGAATGATCTGCTTGCCGTCGTACAGGTATTCGGGCCCGATGAAGCCGACCACCGTGTTGACGAGAAACGGCTCGAACGCGCGCGCGACCGCATACGCGCGCACCTCGCAGGTCTGCTGATCCACGCCGTGATGCGCGTTCGCCGACAGCGCGCTGCCCTGGCCCGTCTCGAAGTACATCAGGTTGTCGCCGACCGTGCCGCGCTTCAACGCAAGCGCCGCTTCGCGCGCCTCGCCGAGCAGCGCAAGCGAAATGCCGAAGCTCGCGTTCGCCTTCTCGGTGCCCGCGATCGACTGGAACACGAGATCGACGGGCGCGCCCTTTTCGATCGCCGCGATCGTGTTCGTCACGTGCGTGAGCACGCACGACTGCGTCGGCACGCGGTAGCGCTCGCGAAACGCGTCGATCATCGCGAGCAGCTTCGTGATCGCGGCGAGGCTGTCGGTCGCCGGATTGATGCCGATCATCGCGTCGCCGCAGCCGTACATCAGGCCGTCGAGCATCGACGCGGCGATCCCCTTCACGTCGTCGGTCGGATGGTTCGGCTGCAGCCGCACCGACATCCGCCCCGGCAGCCCGACGGTGTTCCGAAAGCGCGTGACGACGCGGCGCTTCCTCGCCGCCGCGATCAGATCCTGGTTGCGCATCAGCTTCGACACCGCCGCGACCATCTCCGGCGTGAGGCCGGGCGCGATGCGCTCGAGCGCGGCCGCGTCCGCCGCGCTCGACAGCAGCCAGTTGCGGAAATCGCCGACCGTCAGGTGCGAAATCTCGGCGAACGCGTCGCGCGAATGCGTGTCGACGACGAGGCGCGTCACCTCGTCGTCCTCGTAAGGGATCACGGCCTCGTTCAGGAACGCGGCGAGAGGCACGCTCGCGAGCGCCATCTTCGCGGCGACGCGCTCCTCCTCGGTCGCGGCCGCGACGCCCGCGAGCTGGTCGCCGGAACGCAAAGGGCTCGCCTTCGCGAGCAGCGTTTTCAGGTCCGCGAAGCGGTAGGTGCGCGAACCGATCGTCTCCGTATATCGCATCTGGACTCCTTGTCGTAACGGCCGCGCGCCGCCCCCCGGCGCGCGGCGCGCGCGTGGCTACTCCTCGAGCAGCGCGTCGGCGGGCGCGGCCGCGCGCTGCGCGCGCGTCGCGAGGAAGTAGCCGTACCCGAGCGCGACGAACGCGACGAAGATCGACGCGACGAGCGCGTTGAAGTACACCATCGTGCCGAGGCACACGAGCGCCGCGACGAGCGCGAACGCCGGAAAAAACGGATACAGCGGCGCGCGGAACGGGCGCTCCATCTTCGGCTGCACGCGGCGCAGCTTGAACAGAGCGGCCATGCTGACGATGTACATCACGATAGCGCCGAACACGGACATCGTCACGATATTCGCGGTGAGCGTCTGGCCGCCGAACTGAATCAGCTCGTCGCTGTAGATCGCGACGATGCCGACCACGCCGCCCGCGAGGATCGCGCGGTAAGGCGTCTTGAAGCGCGGATGCACCTTCGCGAGCCATTCGGGCAGGTAGCCTTCGCGGGCGAGCGCGAAGATCTGGCGCGAATAGCCGAGGATGATTCCGTGAAACGACGCGACGAGGCCGAACAGGCCGAGCCACACGAGCATGTGCATCCAGCCGCTGTTCGCGCCGACGATGTACTTCATCGCCTGCGGCAGCGGATCGTTGATGTTCGCGAGCTTGGTCCAGTCGCCCGCGCCGCCCGCGAACACCATCACGCCGATCGCCAGCAGCACGAGCGTCAGGATGCCGGCCACGTACGCGATCGGAATCGAGCGCTTCGGGTTCTTCGCCTCCTCGGCCGCCATCGCGACGCCCTCGATCGCGAGGAAGAACCAGATCGCGAACGGAATCGCCGCGAACATTCCGTGGAACGCGCCCACGCTGAAGTGATCCGCGCCCGCCCAGCCGCCCTTCACGAAATTGCTCCACGCGAAGCCCGGCGACACGACGCCCATGAACACGAGCAGCTCGAAGATCGCGAGCAGCGTGACGACGAGCTCGAACGTCGCCGCGATCTGCACGCCGACGATGTTGAGCGCCATGAACACGAGGTACGCGCCCATCGCCGCGTGCTTCGGCTCGAGGCCGGGAAACTGCACGTGCAGGTACGCGCCGATCGCGAGCGCGATCGCGGGCGGCGCGAACACGAACTCGACGAGCGTCGCGACGCCCGCGAGATAGCCGCCAGCCGGACCGAACGCTCGCCGCGCGTACGCGAACGGGCCGCCCGCGTGCGGAATCGACGTGGTGAGCTCGGTGAAGCTGAAGATGAACGTGGTGTACATCGCGGCGACGAACAGCGCGGTGACGACGAATCCGAGCGTACCCGCGCTCGCCCAGCCGTAGCTCCAGCCGAAGTACTCGCCGGAAATCACGAGGCCGACCGCGATTCCCCACAGCTGCCACGTGCCGAGCGTCGGTTGAAGCGCCGGGCGCGCTGCGCCGCCGCCCGCGACGGGGCGGCCATTCGATTCTGTCTGCATGAATCTCTCCTCGAAGGCGGCGGAGCCCGGCGCCGAGATAGGCCCGCCCCGCAACTGAGAATCGATGCTAGTGAGTCATTATTCGACGTGTTATCGAAAATCGGCAAACGTCCGCGCTTTCATTTCGCATACGGAAATGTTTCCGGCGGCCGGCCCGAGCTCGCGCGCGGCGCGGCGGCGTGCGGATCGCATCGCCGAGCGGCGCGCGCATCGGTCGGCGCGTTGCGGCGCCGCGGCGAGCCGCGCATGCGATGCGTGCGAATCGTGCGAATCGCGCGGCGCATTCGGCGGGCGCGCGACGCACGAAACGGCGTCGCGTCGCGCGGCGCGCATGGGCGTGCGCCATCCGCAAGTCGCGTGCGCCGCTCGCCCGTGCGCGCCGCACGACGCGACAGCGAACTTGTGTCGCCCGGCACACAGTTCTCCGCCGCGCCAGCCCCTACATTGGGCGCACGCAGTGAGCGTCCCGCGTGTCCCCTTCGGGCGGCGCGCGGCCCTCCCACGTTCGACCATTCCAATCATTCAGACCATGCGGGATTCCTATCTCGATACCGCTCGGGGCGCGGGCATCATCCTCGTCGTGTACGGCCACGTGCTGCGCGGCCTGTTCGCCGCAGGCCTCGTGCCGGCCGGCTGGCCGAGCACCCTGCTCGCCGCGACCGACTACGTGATCTACACGTTCCACATGCCGCTCTTCTTTCTGCTGTCGGGGCTGCACGTGCCGAACTCGCTGCAGCGCGCGAGCGATGGCTTCGTGCTCGCGAAGCTGCGCACGATCGTCTATCCGTACTTCGTCTGGTCGCTGCTGCAAGGCGCTGTGCAGATCGCGCTGTCGTCGCGCGGCATGAATCACGCGTTCACGCCGAACGACCTGCTCGCGATCGGCTGGCGGCCGTTCGGCCAGTTCTGGTTCCTCTACGCGCTCTTCGTCTGCATGCTGGTTGCGTGGGGATGGTCGAAGGTCGCGCCGGGCGTGCGCGTACGCGGCGGCGAGCGCGCCGAGCGGTCGCGCGCGCCGCTCGCCGCGCTCGCCGCGCTCGCGATCGGCGGGCTCGCCGTCGTCGCGTTCGCCGCCGGCTCGCCGACGCGATGGGGCATCGTGTCGATGACGCTCACGTACTTCCCGTTCTTCGCGCTCGGCATGCTGATCGGCGACAAGCTGCCCGCGCTCGTCGAACGCGCATCGAACGGGCTCGCGCTCGCGGCCATCGCCGTCACGTTCGCGGCGGCGGCCGCGTTCGCGCACCGCTTCGGCGAGCCGGACAGCATCTGGGCCGTGCCCGCCGCGCTCGCGGGCAGCGCGCTCGTGCTGCTGCTCGCCTATCGCGCGACGCCGCGCGGCGCGGCGATGTCGCATCGGCTCGCGCATCGCCCGTCGTGGCTCGAAAATGTCGGCTTCGCATCGATGCCGATCTATCTCGCGCATATCCTCGCGACGGCCGCGACGCGCATCGCGCTTGTCAGGCTGGGCGTCGTCGACGTCGATGCGCAGCTCGCGCTCGGCACGCTCGCGGGCATCGCCGGCCCGATGCTGTTCTACGCGCTCGTGCTGCGCGCGGGAATGGCCCGGCTCGTCGGCTTCCCGCCGCTGCCGGCCGGCTATGCGGCGCGGCCGGAGAAGAGCCGCATCGGCAGCGCGGACGCGGCTTGATCGCCGGCACGATCGCGAGCGACGCCAACCGATTCGGCTTCGCCGCGAATCCGGCGCGAGATGCGCAAACGAGCCGCCGCCGTACGCGCGCTCGACCTTCGGCACGACGACGTGATAGCCGTCATGCCACTTGCGAAACCGGCGTTTCGCGTCGAGATGCTCGTGATGCGTCGCGAACGCGCGCAGCGTCGCTTCGTCCCGCCGGTGGCAGCTCGCGTTGAACAACGAGCCGTCGGCCGAGCGGAACCTCGATCTCGACCGTGTCGACGCGCTCTGCAGAAAGCACCCGGTGCGCGCGGTCTACGCGGTGCCGACACGGCGCAACCCGCTCGGCTCCGTGATGTCCGCGTCGAGCCGCGCGCGTCTTGCCGAGCTCGCCGAACGTCACGATCTGCCGGCGATCGAGGACGGCGCCTATGCGTTTCTCGCCGAGCCCGCGCGTAAACCGGTGTTCGCCCATGCGCCCGATCGCACGGTCTACGTGTCGGGGCTGCCGAAGAGCGTCGCGTCGGGCCTGAGATTCGGCTTCGTCGCCGCGCCGGAGCGCCTCGTGCCGGCGCTCGGGCGCACGATTCGCGTGTCGACGTGGAATACGCCGTCGCTGACGGTTGCGCTGGCATGTGCCAGTGGATCGAAGGCGGAATCGTCGACTCGCTCGAGGATCGCAAGCGCAAGGATGCGATGCGCGGCGCCGGCAGACGCTCGCGCGCCGAATGCGAGACGGCGACGCCGTCTCGCATTCGGCTTCGTACTATCTGCGGCCCGCGATGCCCGAAGCGTTGCGCGCGGACCAGGTCGCGGCGGCGCTCGAGCGCGACGGCGTGCCCGTGACGACGGCCGAGCCGTTCTCGAGTGCGCCGGGCACGCCGAGCGCGCCGCACGCGCGGCGGATCGCGCTCGGCTCGGTTATGCCGGAATCGCTCGAAGGCGCGTTACGCAAGGTCCGGCGCGCCGTGCTGGGTTGACGCGCGCCGCAACGCCTCATGCGCGAGCGGCGAGCGCGGGACGCTCGCGGCCCGATCCCGTCGACGCCGCGAAAGCGACAAAGACAGCGCGCGGGCGATCGTCGCGCGATTCGCCCGCGCGCCGCCCGCGGCATCACTCCTGCTTGCCGCGCTGATTGAACCAGCGATCGAGCAGCTTGCCCGCCGCTTCGCGGCCGCCGAGGCCGAACGACAGCGCAACCGCAACCGCGATCGCGCCGAGCACGAGGCCGAACGCGAGCTGCACGATCTCGTTTGCGATGCCCATCGCGCGCAGCCCCATTGCGAACACGAGGCCGAGGATCGCGAACTGCGCGATGCGCGACAGAAGCCGGCTGTGCTCGTTGTCGGCCTGCTCGATCACGCGGCGCGCGAGGCCCGCGAGCCAGAAGCCGATCACGAGGATCACGCCGCCCGTCAGCACGTGCCCGCCGAATTCGATGAAGAGCGTGACGACGTCGCGCACCTGCGTGAAGCCGAGCCGGTTCGCGGCTTCCACCGCCGCGAACAGCATCGCGAAGAAGACGATCAGCCGGCCGGCGAGCACCGACGGCTGCAGCATCCCGGAGAACACGCGCCCGACGCCGAGAATCGCGGGCAGGCCGTCGACGCCCGCGGCGACGAGCAGCTTCTGCACCAGCGCGCCGACGAAGCGCGCGACGTAAAACGTGACGAGCAGGATCACGATGGCCGCGACGATGTCGGGCACCGCGTTGAGGAACTGGCCGAGCAGGTCGGTCGCGGGCCGCGAGATCGCCTCGATCTTCAGCGCGTCGAGCGCGGAGATCAGCGTCGGCACGAACACGAAGATGAACACGACCGTGCCGATGAGGCTCGAGATCTTCACGGGCGTCGGGCTGTCGACGCTTTGCGTGAGCCTGTCGGCGCCCGCCGCGACGAGCAGGTTCGTGACGAGCCCGCGCAGGATGCGCGCGACGAGCCAGCCGACGAAGCCGATCACGGCCGCGGCGAACACGTTCGGCACGATCGCGAGGATCTTGTCGATCATCCCTTGCACGGGCGACAGGAGGCCGTTGAGATCGAACGCGGCGAGGATCGCCGGAATGAACATCAGGATCACGAGCCAGAACAGCACGTCGCCGAGATACGAGCTCATCGGCCGCATCCCGGCCGTCTCCGACAGCTTGCTGTCGATCTTGCTCGCCTTCAGCGTCTTGTCGGCCAAGCTGCGCAAGAGCGACGCGATCAGCCACGCGACGAGCGTGAGCGCCCCGCCGCCGAGCAGGTTCGGCAGATAGTTGATGATCTTCGTGACGAGAAGCGAGAACGGATTCGAGATCGCGTAGAGATTCAGCACGTTGAAGATGCCGACCGCGGTCACGAGCAGGATGAGCCAGAACAGGCCGCCCGCGATGATGCTCTCCACCTGCGCGCCCTGGCCCGTGCTTTCGGCGATGCGCGCATCGACTTTCAGCGCGCTCAGCAGGCGGCGCACGCCCGCGCGGACGATCACGGCGATCAGCCAGCCGATGATCAGGATGCCGAGCGCGCCCGCGATCTTGGGCAGATAAACGCCGAGCGTGCTCTGCATCGACGTCAGGAAACTGGATGAATCCATATGTGCTCTCCCGAAAAGCGTGATGTTGCGTTGGACCTCGACGAACAACCTGCGGACTCCGAAGAAAAAACGGGCTCCGCAGCCGGCGACCTTACACGGGGAACGATGACGGCTTCAATCGTGCTTCACTGTACTCGAACTTTAATCTAAGGGAACGATCCTGCTGATAAAAATCGCATGTCGAGATGGCGTGGCGATGCACGGCGTGCGCTCGCGCAATGAAGCGGGCGCGATAGCCGCGTGGTCGGCACGATCCGTTGGCGGAATGAAGGCCGCGCGCGGCGCGCATTCTCGCCGGCATGTTGCAAGCATGAAACGGACCGGGCGATTGCTGGAAGAATGTGAACCGATGCGCGTGCGCCGCGATTTGCCGCCGCGCCGCGTCGACGCGAAAGGCCTCTGTTCGTTAGGCGCGCCAGGCGCGGGAATTGCAGGGCGATTCGACGCGTCGGGTAGCGGTTGCGGTCCTGCGCGCATCGCGCGGACACGCCAACGACATTTGCGCGGCATCGGCGCGCCGTCGTGTGAATGAAGGGTTCGCGTCGTTCGTCTGCGCGCCGGGGCGCGAGCGTATCGGCAGGTATGCGCGCCGTGACTGCGATTGCGATTGCATCTGCATCTGCGTCTGCGGTTGCGGTTGCGGTTGCGGTTGCGGTTGCGGTTGCCATCGCGAATATGACAACGC
This sequence comes from Burkholderia sp. ABCPW 111, assembly GCF_000773065.1. Lineage (NCBI taxonomy): Bacteria > Pseudomonadati > Pseudomonadota > Betaproteobacteria > Burkholderiales > Burkholderiaceae > Burkholderia > Burkholderia sp. ABCPW 111. The sequence continues at coordinate 24,433 of NZ_JPWT01000104.1, forward strand.
CGCGCCGAATGCCGCGATGCCTCTGCTCCCGGCGCGCGCCTCGACTCGATTGCGTCGATTCGCACGCGAAGCGCGAAAGCCGCCGCGCACGCGGCTTCCGGTTTGCTTGGCCGCGCTTCGGAGCGTGCCGGCCAGTCAGCGGGCGGCCGGCCCGACGCCGGCCGCCGATCACGCTCGCGCCTGCGAGACGGCGGCCCCGCATTGCGGGCAGAAGCGCGCGGACGCATCGAGCAACGCGCGGCAAGCGCCGCACGCGGCCGGCGCTTGCGATGCGCCGCACTGCGCGCAGAACTTCGCATCCGCGCCGTTGATCGCGCCGCACTTCGCGCACGCGGCGCTCTGCACGGGCAAGCCGGCTTCGCGGCGAGACGAAACGCCGTCGCGCCCCCAGCCGTCTTGGCGCCGCGCATCCTGCCGGCCCCAACCGTGGCCGCCGTGACTTCCGTGGCCGCTGCCATGGCCACGCCCGTCACCGCCCATCCCGCCGCCGTGATGGTCGCGACTGCCGCCATTTCCGTGATGCCCTGCGCCGACGATCCGCTTGAGCCAATCCATTGCCGCCTCCGTTCATTGACCGCGGCGCAGCAGCCGCAAGCCGTTGCCGACGACGATGAGGCTCGCGCCCGCGTCGGCGAACACCGCCATCCACATCGTGCCCATTCCCGCGATCGTCAGCCCGACGAACACCGCCTTCACGACGAGCGCGAACGCGATGTTCTGCACGAGCACGCGATGCGTCGCGCGCGACAGCCGCACGAACGCCGGGATCTTGCGCAGGTCGTCGTCCATCAGCGCGACGTCGGCCGTCTCGATCGCGGTGTCGGTGCCCATCGCGCCCATCGCGAAGCCGATGTCGGCGCGCGCGAGCGCCGGCGCGTCGTTGATCCCGTCGCCGACCATCCCGACCGCATGGCCGCCCGCCGCGAGCTCGTCGACGACGGCGAGCTTGTCCTGCGGCAGCTGGTTGCCGCGCGCGTCGTCGATGCCGACCTGCTGCGCGATCGCTTCCGCCGTGTGCGGGTTGTCGCCCGTCAGCATCGCGGTCTTGATGCCGAGCGCGTGCAAGTCGGCGATTGCGGCGCGGCTCGTGTCCTTCACCGTGTCGGCCACCGCGAAGAGGCCGAGCACGCGCGTGCCGTCGATCAGCATCACGACCGTCTTGCCCTGCCGCTCGAGCTCGTCGAGGCGCGCCTCGAGCGCGGGCGTGCAGCACTCGAGCTCTTCGACGAGGCGGTGATTGCCGAGCCAGTACGGCGCGCCGTCGATGTTGCCGCGCACGCCGCGGCCGGGAATCGCCTCGAAGCCGGCGACGTCGAGGAACGACGCGCCGTTTGCGCGACCGGCATCGCTCGCGCCGGCATCGGCCGCGCCCGCCGCCGCGACCGCCTGCGAAACCGGGTGGTCCGAACGCGCGGCGAGGCTCGCGGCGAGCCGCCGCACGTGCGCGACGTCGACGTCGGCCGCGCGCATCTCGAAATCGGTCTGCACCGGCTTGCCGCGCGTGATCGTGCCCGTCTTGTCGAGCGCGAGCCACGCGAGCCGGCGCCCCTGCTCGAGATATACGCCGCCCTTCACGAGGATGCCGCGCCGCGCGGCCGCGGCGAGCCCCGAGACGATCGTCACGGGCGTCGAGATCACGAGCGCGCACGGGCACGCGATCACGAGCAGCACGAGCGCGCGATAAATCCAGTCGCGCCACGCGCCGTCGAACACGAGCGGTGGCGCGATCGCGACGACGAGCGCGATCGCGAACACGATCGGCGTGTAGATGCGCGCAAAGGTGTCGACGAAGCGCTGCGTCGGCGCCTTCGCGCCCTGCGCCTCCTCGACCGCATGGATGATCCGCGCGAGCGTCGTGTTGCTCGCGACCGCCGTCACGCGATACTCGAACGAGCCGGCCTCGTTGATCGTGCCCGCGTACACCGGATCGCCCGCGCCTTTCTCGACGGGCAGGCTTTCGCCCGTGATCGGCGCCTGGTTGACGGTCGAGCGGCCGGCGACGATTTCGCCGTCGAGGCCGATCCGCTCGCCGGGCTTCACGCGCACGACCGCGCCGAGCGCGACCTGCGCGGCCTCGACGGCCGCCCACGTGCCGTCGGGCTGCTTCACGGTCGCGGTGTCGGGCGCGAGCCGCATCAGGCTCTGGATCGCGTTGCGCGCGCGATCGAGCGAGCGCGCCTCGATCAGCTCGGCGACGGTGAAGAGCACCATCACCATCGCGGCCTCGGGCCATTGGCCGATCGCCATCGCGCCCGTCACCGCGATGCTCATCAGCGCGTTGATGTTCAGGTTGCCGTTCGTGAGCGCGATCCAGCCCTTGCGATACGTGCCGAGGCCGCAGGCCGCGACCGCCGCGAGCGCGAGCGCGGCGGCAAGCCACACGGGCAACTGCAGCCACGTGGCCGCCTCCGACGCGGCCGCCGCGACGCCCGCGACCGCGAGCGGCCACCACGGCCGCGGCGCTTCGGCCGGCGCGGCCGACGACGAACGGCCGGCTGCGCCGTTATCCGCCTGCTCGGGCGTCATGCCGAGCGAGCGGATCGCGCGGGCGATGCCGGCTTCCGCGCCCGGCGCGTGCTCGACCGTCAGCATCCGCTGCATCAGATTGAATTCGAGCGCCGCGACTTCCGCCATTCCGCCGAGCTTCTTGCGGATCAGCGTCTCCTCGGTCGGGCAGTCCATCTGCATGATCCGGAACGCCGAACGCACGCGGCCGTCGGCGGCCGTTTGCGCGCCGGGCAGCGGCGCGAATGCGACCGGGGCGGGCGCGCAGCAGGCGGCGCCGGCGTGGTCGTGGGCGTGGGCGTGCGAATGATCGCCGCCGGCGTGCGGGCCGTGATCATGGCCGCGACCGCACGAATCATGAGCGCGCGATCCGGATTCCCGGCTTGCATCCAAGTCGATGCCGCCGCGCCGATGATCGTGAGAACAACAACCGTCCGCATGCGGCCGAGCCTGGCCGTCGCCACGAAGCAGCGCTTCGCTGGTCGCTTGGGCCTGCGCCTCGCGCCGATCGGCGCGGCGATCGTGCTCGCGGGAATCGGCGTCGGCATGCGCATGGCCGTCGGCGTGATCGTGCGCGCAACCCGCATGCCGCGCATCGGCTTGGCGGCCTGAATCGGTTGCGCTCGTCAGCTCGCGTTCGTGCGCATGCCCGCTCCGGCCTTCCACGCGCGCCGCGTCGTTCCGGGCTTCGCTCCGCGCGCCGCATTCATGCGCATCCGAGTGCGCTTCGGCGCGCGACGGCTCGCGCACGTCGTGCGAATGCGCGCGAACGTGTTCGGATTCGAGCGTACGCGGCCGGTCTTCGGCCCGAGTGGCCTCGGTCATGGCAACCTCCTCAGTAACTGACGGTGTACAGTTAACACCCTGAAGTCACTACAAGGTCAACCCTTTTTGTAAGGAGATTCGAATGAAGATCGGCGAACTGGCGAAAGCGGCGCGATGCACGCCCGAGACGATTCGTTTCTATGAAAAAGAGGGGCTGATGCCCGACGCGGAACGGACCGACTCCAACTACCGCAGCTACACCGACGCGCACGTCGAGCGGCTGCGCTTCATTCGCAACTGCCGCGCGCTCGACATGACGCACGACGAGATCCGCGCGCTGCTGCGCTTCACCGACGATCCGGCGGACCGCTGCGATTCGGTCAACGCGCTGCTCGACGAACACATCGGCCACGTCAACACGCGCCTCGCCGAGCTCCAGCACCTGCGCGCGCAGCTGATCGAATTGCGCGAGCGGTGCCAGGGCGAGCACGCGGTCGAGGACTGCGGGATCGTGCATGGGCTCGCGACGATGGAAACGCCGGACATGCCGGGCAAGCGCTCGCACGTCGGCTGACGCGCTGCGCCTGCCGCCGCTCCTTTGGCCGTGGGCATTACACAGCTTGCGTTAATTTATATCTAGTCATAACATTACTAGAAATTAATTAACTATCCATGGTATGGCTCGATACTCACCGCTGGCGCTCGTCGTACTCGCGATGCTCACCGAAGCGCCGATGCACGCGTACCGAATCCAGCAGCTCGTGAAGCTGCGCGGCAAGGACGAGGTGGTCAACGTCAAGCAGCGCAATAGCCTTTATCAGACGATCGAGCGCCTGCAACGCGACGCGCTGATCGCCGTGCGCGAAACCGAGCGCGACGGCGCGTTCCCGGAGCGCACCGTCTACGAAATCACCAGCGCCGGCCGCGACACCGCGCGCATGTGGCTGCGCGAGCAGCTCGCTCAGCCGGCGCGCGAATATCCGTCGTTTCCGGCTGCGCTGTCGGTGCTGCCGCTGCTGTCCGCCGACGATGCGCGCCGCCAGTTCGAAGCGCGCGCCGCCGCGCTCGAGGCCGAACTGGCTCGTCTCGACGAAGCGCACGACGCCGCGCTCGCGATGCAGATCCCACGGCTGTTCCTGCTCGACGGCGAACTCATGCGGGTGACGCTGGAAGCCGAGCTCGAATGGGTGCGCCGCGTCGTCGAGCATCTGAAGGTCGGCGCGCTCACGTGGAGCGAAGCGTGGCTGCGCGAGGTCGCCGCCCGGTTTGCGCAGGCGGATGCGTCGGATTCGGAATGAGCGGGCCGGGCGCCGACGGGGAACCGGGTGAGAGGCGCGCCATTCGCTGCAGGCGATGCCGCCATGGCGGCTGTTGGGCGTTGGGCCCGCCATGTTCGGCTGGTGACGTTCCGGTTGTGACGCTCGGCCTGTCACGCGCTGCTCGCTGCGTTCGATCTGCGTGACTTGGCGTTTTGGCGGTTGGCGTTTTGGCGTTTTGGCGGTTGGCGGTTGGCGGTTGGCGGTTGGCGGTTGGCGGTTGGCGGTTGGCGGTTGGCGGTTGGCGGTTGGCGGTTGGCGGTTGGCGGTTG
>NZ_JPWT01000105.1:0-29285 GCF_000773065.1 Burkholderia sp. ABCPW 111
TGCCTTTCGATCGAGCAATTGCTTCCTCCGACATCCTTAAAATCAGGTGTCAGATTATGCAATCGCTCGAAAACCCTCCACGGTTTCCTGCGATGAACCAATCTTAAGGCCGGGGCGTGGCCGCGCAAATGGCGGCGCACCACGTGCGATGCGGCGTGCGTCGCCGCTCGGCCCGCCGGCTGATCGGGCGCCGGCTCAAAGCCAGTTCGGCCGGCCCATGTGCGCGGGGTGCGGGCCGTCGACGTAGGAATCGGCGACGGTCTGCCGCGTCGCGCATCCGCTGGCCGCGGCAAGCGCACTCAGACAAAGCAGAAAAATGAGAATGCGTTTCATGTCGTTTCTTCGATGCGGGCTGCGGTTTCGCGTGCCGCCACTGTGCCGGGCGTGCGCTTAAGCCTCGCTTAACGGTCCGAATCGAACGCCGCGACACGATCGCGCAGCGTTTGCGTTCTCGCCATTCATTATGTAAAAATATATAATGTTATTTTGTAGATTGTGGAGGTGAGGCGATGGGTGCTGCCGGTTCGTCGATCGAACTGTCCGGGATGCGCGCGTCGGCCGACGCCGCTTGCGCGCTGCTGAAGGCGCTGTCGAATCCGGATCGATTGCTGATGATGTGCGAGCTTGCTCAATGCGGCGAGCTGTGCGTGAGCGACATCGAAGCGCGGCTCGACATCCGCCAGCCGACGCTGTCGCAACAGCTCGCCGTGCTGCGCGAGAGCGCGCTCGTCGAAACGCGGCGCGACGGCAAGAACGTCTACTACGCGCTCGCGAGCGAGCCGGCGATCGCGATCATGTCCGTGCTCTACGAGCAATTCTGTGCAACGAACAAGAAGGGGAAGCGCCGTGGCCGTTGATCTCGTTCATTTCACGCCGGGCCTCTCGTTCGCGGGCGGCCTGATGATCGGCGCCGCAGCCGCGCTGCTCGTGCTCTTCGACGGCCGCATCGCCGGCATCAGCGGCATCGTCGGCGGGCTGCTCGCCGGCCGGCGCGGCGGTGCGGGCTGGCGCGCGGCGTTTCTCGCCGGCATGATCGCGGCCGCGCTCGTCGCGAGCGCGCTCGACTGGTTCTCGATGCCCGTCGTCGACGCGGGCTGGGCCAGGGTGATCGCCGGCGGCGTGCTGGTCGGCATCGGCACGCGCTATGCGGGCGGCTGCACGAGCGGACACGGCGTGTGCGGGATCTCGCGCGGCGCGTTGCGCTCGATCGTCGCCACGGCGGTGTTCATGGCGGCGGGCATCGCGACGGTGTTCGTGCTGCGCCACGTGTTCGGAGGGTGACATGAGCGTGTTGTTCGCATTCCTGTCCGGCTTGCTGTTCGGCACCGGTTTATTGGTGTCCGGGATGGCGAATCCCGCGAAGGTGCAGGGCTTTCTCGATCTTGCCGGCAACTGGGACCCGTCGCTCGCGTTCGTGATGGCAGGCGCGATCGCGGTCGGCTCGGTCGCATTCGCGTTCGCCAAGCGGCGCGAGCGCTCGTTGCTCGGGCTGCCGATGCAGATCCCGCCGCGCGGGGCCGTCACGCCCAGGCTCGTCGCGGGCAGCGCGGCGTTCGGCGTCGGCTGGGGGCTCGTCGGTTACTGTCCGGGGCCGGCCGTCGTGTCGCTCGGCCTGGGCGGCGCGAAGGCGTTCGGCTTCGTCGCGGCGATGCTGATCGGCATGGCAGCGTTCGAAGGGATCGAACGCGCCGGGGCCGGGCGTTGAACGGCGCGCGCCGGAGAGGCGCGGGAATGCGTAGAATCGGGGTCTTCCTGTTTCTGCCTTCGACTGCCCGATGATCGCTATCCGTTTGCTCGAGCCCGTTCACGCCGCCGCGTTCAAGGCCTTGCGTCTCGCCGCGATCGATGCGTCGCCGAGCGCGGTATGGCCGACGCGCGACGAAGAAGCGGCGCGATCGACGGCGGAAGTGGAGGCGCGGCTTCGCGCGTCGGACACGCAGGCGGTGTTCGGCGCGCTGGCCGCCGAAGGCGAATTGATTGGCATCGCCGGCGTGCGCAGGGATGCGCTCGTGCAGGTCGGCCATAAGGCGACGCTTTGGGGCGTGTTCGTGGCGCCCGCGCATCGAGGCGCCGGGCTCGCGCGACAGTTGATCGACGCCGCGTTGACGCACGCGGCGCGCGATTGGGGCATCGCTCAGGTCAATCTATGCGTGAACACGGAAAACGAACTCGCGAAGGCGCTGTATGCGTCGCTCGGCTTCGAGACGTTCGGCGTCGAGCGGCGTGCGATGCGTGTCGGCGATCGGTTTTATGACGAGCAGCACATGGTTCGGTTGCTTCGTTGAGCGCAGCATGTGCGGTGGTCAGGCGCGCCCGACGGCTTGTGTCGTCGCGTCGCGGCCGCGTTTCGGCGATGTCGCGTTGCGCGTTGTTCGCGCGACCTCTATCGCCCGGCGCTCTTCGCCGTGCTCGTTCCTATTGCGCGATTCGGGCCGGGCGGACGCCGGATGACGGTCGGCACACGCCGGCGCTGTGATTGCCGGGAACGCGCATTTCCCGATGTCTGGCGGCAGCGGTCCATTTCATCGAGCGATTCCAAGCGGGCTCGCACGATCGCGGCGCGGCGTCATCAAGCGGCTGCTTGCGTTTGCTGCCGTTGTTGCTGCGCCGCCTCGTTCTCCTGTTCCCATTCGTACCAGTCGTCGCCGAGCAACTCGATCGGATGTTGAGTGCGGTCGGAGCCGTTGCCGCATGACAGCGCGTCGACCGAGCAATATCGATCGCATCCCCAGCAATTGCGTTCGGGGTGTTTCGGATGCAGCGGAAATTTCTTCGCCATGCCGGGGGCCTCGCAAAATGCGTTGGAGGGTGTCGCGGCGGCGATGTCAGACGGCGCCTTGGCGGGCGGGGTAGACGGCTGGGAAAGGCGCGACGCGCGCACGACTTCGTGCGTGGTGAGCTGACAGGATTTCTGTCGCCGCGACCAGCATATTTTGTCGAGCGGGCGACGCGCGTTCCTTGATGTCGCGCATCGAATCGCACGGTGCGACGCCGCGTCGCGCGGCGTTGCACCGTGTTGCGGCATGTCGCTGCCTGTTGCGGCATGTCGCGCCGGCGGCGGCCGCGCGGCGTCGATCCGCGTTGTCCGTGTCGACTGCGTCGGTCGACGCCGGACACGGCGCTTACCGGCTTGCGGCTTGCGCAGCGAGGTGCTGGCGGATCAGCGTCAAGTAACGGTCACCCACCGTGTGATCGATTTCGGCGCGCCGGGGCGGCTTGCGCAGCGAGATCGGCGGCCAGACGCCCAGGTAGCGGCAAACGGCCGACAAATAAGGCTTGCGGACGCGCCCCATGTGCCGAGCCGCGCGCTCCACGCGTTCGTCGCCGACCTGGCTGCGCAGCCAGGCGAGGATTTGGCGATCGGTATCGTTGACGATGCGAATCAGGTGCTCCATTTGACACCTCACTGGCTAAAAACACAGTACTGTTAATTTATCCAGTATTTGTCGTATGTGCAACTGCATTAAATAGGGTGCGAATTGGGGCGCGAAGGGCGCCGGCAGTTGGAATGCGGCGCGGCGCGGGACCCACGCGGTAACGCAGTGAGGAGAACGCGGCGCGAAAAGGGGGGCGCACGCTCAGGCGAGACGGGTTCGTTCAGCCGCGCAGCGTTCGATGCCGATGAATGCGGCGAGGCGGGGAGCGGCCCAGCGACGAACGAATCTCATGCGCGGCGTCGATCGTCGGCCGGAGGCCGGAGGCCTTCTCGGCGGCAATGGAACCTCGGCGCGGTTGCGAGGGCGGCATGACGAACGCGAAGCGCCGCGCTTTCCGCGAGCGGGGCATCCGCGGTCGTGCGTCCGAGAAGGTCAGACGGGCAAGCGCAGCGAAGCCAGCGTCGCGCGCACCCTCGCCGAAACGATGCGCACGGCCTTGCCGGGGCCGCGGCATCGCCATGCGGGCGTCGCCGGCCGTTCGATCCGTTCGGCGACGATGAAGCCCATGACCGCGATCGTCGCGGGCACGTGCGCCGGTCCGGCCAGCAGCGGCAGCAACATCAGCGCCCAGCAATTCCCCGCGCACGACGCGCCGCTCGCCAGCCCGAAGCGCAGCGCGTCGCGTTCGGCGGCCATGCCGAACGCCGCCAATGGCGGCCGGCGATGGCAGACGTTCAGGAACCACTGCTTGGCGGGCGAAGCCTGCCAAAGCAGCGCGAGCGCAAGCCCGGCGCTCATTCGCGCGACGGCGCCCGGCGCGGCCCAGGTCAGCGCGATCGCGGCGATCTGCAAGCCGATCCACGCGGCGAGCCAGACGGCCGCGTAGCCGGCGACGAAGAGGAGCGCCGCCCGCGTGCGGCGGCGCGCGAAACTGCGCTCCAGTACATGCCGCAGCGGCGACGCGGCGAGCGGCGCCATCATCGCCGCGACCATCAGCACGGAATCGGCCGCGAACTTCGCCGGCGAGTTCGACAAATACGCGAGACGCAGCCAGGTCGACAGCGGCACGCGCCAGTCGCCCGCGATCGCGCAGAGCGCGGGCGGCATCAGGCCGCCCGCGCCGACGATCAACGCGGACCACGCGATCACGCTGATCGACGCGAGCGCGACGAGCGGCGCGTCGAGCCGTCGCTCGGCGAGCTTCATCATCGGCCCCGCGTCACGTGCTCTGCCGATACACGCTGATGCGGCCGATGCTCACCTGCGACTCTTCGGCCACCGGCGTCGCCGCGACGAGCCGCACGTCGAGCTTGGACGGCGGCAACGCGCCGGCGAGGTGCAGCGCATCGATCACGTGCGAGATTTCGAGCACGAACGTCACGCCGTCGCCCGCGTGTCCGTCCTCGGCCACCGTCGCCTTGCTCACGCCGAAGAGCGCGACGCAGCCGGCGAGATGGTCGGGATACTTCGCGGGGTCCTCGCCTTCGGGAACGTTGATGTAGACGTTGAGGACGGTCGCGTCGTCGAGACCGCGGACATTCTCGAGGTTCAGGAAGATGCGGTCGGGCGTCGATGATGTCGCGGCCGCGGTCGCCGCCAGATTGGCGGTGAGCTTGCGGTGCACGCCGGCGTCGAGCGTGACGGACGAGCGCGCCTCCGAGCCCGCCACCGGGACGTGCTGGTCGCTTGCGCCGAACAGCTCGACGATCTTCGGATCGGTCACGGCGAAGTCCTCCTGCGGCGTTTCGGCCGTCGCCTGCGCGCGCAGGCGGCTCACGCGTGCGGCCGTCAGCGGCGTCGCGGTCGGCGCCGATACGTCATCGTAAGCATAGCCGAGCTTCGACAGGTCGCTCATTTCGCCGGGCGTGTAGGTCCAGATGTCTCCGTGCGGCATCGGCATCTTGAAAGGCCGCTCGCCGATGGCGGCCGGGCCTTTCAGCCAATTCACGGCGGTCGGGTCGACGTGAGCCGGGGGATTCCTTCGCCAGACTTCCCACAGCCGGTCGATGTTCGCGTGGTGCAGCCAGAAGATCGGGTCGAGGCCCGCGATGTCGGGGTGGGACATCAATCCGGGCAGGCCCGTCGCCCGATTCTTGCCGCCGACGATGCCGTGCACCGCGTCGTGCGGCTGCGTCTCGATTCCGCCGTGCACCCGGCCGCTATGGCTGAAGCCCGTATCCACCCCGCCGAATCCGGGGCTGCCTCCGCTCGCCACGCCTTCGAAATCGGGATCGCCGAGTGCGTTCATGTTGATCCACTGGGTCGGCACGTAGACTTCGCCGTTGTTGTACGGGCCGTAGCGCTGCTTCACGTACAGCGGATTGTTGCCTTTCCCGTCCGGCCAGTCGGGCGACGCGAAGGCCTTCGGCAGAAGATCCTGGCCCGGCTTGAAATAATTCCAGTAGGGCAGCGCCCAGTTCTTGGGCCCGCGCAGCTTCGCGATCTCGTCGCGCACGACGGCCTCCAACGCGAGCAGGTAGCCGCGATGCCAGGGCAGGAAGTACCAGCTGCCGTGCTGGCATTGTCTCCAGAAGGTCTGGTAATCGGCCGTGCTCGGCATCTTGTCGTGCGCGTTCAGGTAGCCCACGCGTTGCCACAGGTCCTTCTGGAATCCGTGGATGGCCGCGTAGAAACGCCAGCTGGCCCGATCGTCGAGCGCGCGCGCCTGCATCGCCTTGACGCCGCGTGCGTACCAGAGAATCGGCTCGGCCCAGTCGGCACCCAGATCCCAGATGTTTTGACGTAAGTAAGTCATGCTGATTTCCCCTTTTTTATAAGCGTGCAGCATGCCGCGATCGGATTGGTCGAATCCGATCGTCCAAACGACTATCGATCAATTGAAATGGATAAAGCGTTATCCGATGGAAAGGAAGGTCACGTTAATTGTTGGTCATTGTTCAAACGGCGATTCGGCTCGCACGGAAAGCGCCGGTCTTTGTCGAGGCAACGAGTTCCGGCTTCGTTTTCTGGTTTTGGGCATCGGGCCGTCGCCATGAAAATGCTAGTTCATTTTCTGTCCGTTTTCATGGGTAAATGAGATGTTGCGGAAAATTGGCGATTCGATCGGATCGATTCGATTCTGGGCGATGCCGGTTTTGCCGAGAAGATTGGTGTTTTCCACTCGGGGATTCCACGCGAGCGGGTTCGTTGCGGATCGGGCCGTGTTTCGTCGGGCGTCGTCGGGCGTCGCGGGGATCTCGAATCGGGGCAGCGGGCGAGCTGCGGCGCCGGCGAAATTCGATTCGATGAGCCGGCGCAGGAAGCGGGTTTCGAGGAATCGAAAAGATCGATCTCTTCGGTAAACAGTTAAAACGAAGTGCGTCGAACCGGCCCGGTCGAGATCGTCGATGAGCCGATTGCAAGCGTCGCGCGCTCCAATCGTATCGAGTCGCGGCGGATTTTCTCAGAGCGTTTCCGATGTCATGTCGCGATGCGCGTCGCGACGATCACCGAGCCGCATCCAATTGAACGCGAGCAGGGCGCAACCGGGCCACCGGCTCGAGCACGGGCTCGATCGGCTCTCGCCGCGACGCCCGCGCCCCGATCGCACGCGTCACGTCGTCGCGACGAGAAACGCCTCGCCGCTCGACGGCCGCAGGCCGTCGGTCCGGCCGCGGAAATAGCGCCGGACGAGATCGTCGGTCGACACGTGCCGGGCCTCGCGCAATCCCGCCTCGCGGGCGAACGCGAGCATCTCGGACGGGCCGAAGAAGCTGACGAACGGCGTGCCCGCCGCACGTGCCCGCGCGTAGACGGCTTCGTGCTGCGCGCGCTCGGCGGGATCGTCGATGAGTTCGAGCGGCAGCAGGAACGTCATCGCGAGCGTCGAGCCGGGCGCGAGCGTCGCGATCTGGCGCAGCGTGTCGGCGATCGCGTCGCGCGTCAGATACATCGAGACGCCGGTGGACGACACGACGGCCGGCCGTTCCCCGTCGAAGCCGGCCGCCTTCAACTGTTCGCGCCAGACGCCGCCCGCCTCGAAATCGACCGGCACGAGCCGCAGCCAGTCCGGCACGCCATAGCCGAGCGCGATCAGGCGCTGCCGCTTCCACGCCTGCGTGGCGGGCTGGTCGACCTCGAATACCCGCAGATGCGACGCGAGCTTGGCCCTGCGCTGCGCGAACGTGTCGAGACCCGCGCCGAGCACGACGTACTGGGCCACGCCATGCGCGGCCTGCTCGCAGACCAGATCCTCGACGAAGCGCGCGCGGCCGACGATCGACGCCCGGTAGCCGCGCGTCGCTTGCGCATCCATGTCCGGCCGGCTGCGCCAGCCTTCGTCCGGCGCGGCCAACTGCAGGCCGATCTCGTCGTCGAGCACGTGCGGCGGCGCATCGATCTCGACGTGCAACGCGCGCCACAGCGCGACGCGCACCGCGGTGCTGTCCGGCGCTGCGATCGATTGGTTCGGCATGACGCTCCCCCTTCCGTGGACGAATTTCGTCGGTACGTCACAGTGTATCGATCGTGCGGCGCCGCCCCAAGCGGGGGCGCGATCCTCGCTGCGCCGCTGACGGCGCGAGGATCGGGGCGGCCCGTTCAGGCGAGCGTCACGGCCGCGCCGCTTTTCCGTCGAGCGCGGCAGGCATCAGCTCGACGTAGCGCGCGTCAGTCAGCGTGCGCAGGAACGCGACGAGATCGTCGACGTCGGCGTCCGTCATTGCGGGCGGCGTGCCGGGGCGGCGATTCATCGGCGTCGAATTCACGTTGATGTTGCCGCGATACGCGGGCGGCACGTCGTCGAACGTGTCGCGGCCGTGATACCAGTGCGCCGGATCGGTCGAGCGCGTGTTGTAGAACGCGACTGCGTCGCGCAGCGTGTCGAACACGCCGTTGTGCATGAACGTCTCCTTGATCGCGACGTTGCGCAGCCCCGGCGTGCGCAGGTAGCCGCACCATTGCGTCGGCCCGGGCCAGCGCAGCTTCGCCGCGGTGTCGCACAGGCCGTTGTCGAAGCGGCGCGGATCGCGGTTCGCGGGCAGCGCGCGATTGCGCGGCACCGCGATCGCGTCGTAGCCGAAGTCGGTGAAGAGCGAGCGCTCGGGCCGGCTCGTGGTGTCCGACAGCGTGTGGCAGCTCATGCAGTTGCCCTTGTCCGGATTCTTGAAGAGCGCAAGCCCGCGCAGTTCCTGCGGCGTGAGCGGCGCGCGCTTCGTCACGTATGCGTCGTAGCGCGACGAGAAGGGCGCCATTTCGTCGCTTTGCAGATACGCCTGCACCGCTTCGCCGAGCGCGCGCACCATCCGCTCGGGATCGCGGCGCACCGACGGGCCGAAGCGCTCGGCGAGCGCCGCGCCGAGCTCGGTGCCGTCGATCTTGCGCATGAGCGCCGCGGGCGACGCGTTGTTCATCTCGTTCGGATCGAAGAGCGGGCCGCGCAACTGCTCGGCGAGCGTATCGGCGCGGCCGTCCGAGAAAAGGCCTCCGAACGGCGCGGGCGCGAGCGCGTCGTCGTCCTGATAGAAGTGGCGGCGCGGCACATAGCGCACGTACAGCAGCGAAGGCGCGTTGCGGCTGCTGAAGCGGCCGGGCCGGCTGCCCTGCGGCACGCGCGGGCCGGCGAGCGCCGCGCTCGACAGCGTCGGCGCGAATGCGCGGCCCGGATCGTGGCAGCTCGCGCACGACGTGCCGCGCGGCTGCGACAGCCGGGCATCGAAGAACACGCGCTTGCCGAGCGCGACGAGCGCCGGCTCCGGGCGGAACACCGCCGCAGTCGGATCGACTTTCGACGCGACCTGCGGCGTGTGTCGGCCAATCGTGCCGACGACGCGCTGCGGCGGCGCGCCGGGAAGCAGGGTCGCCGCCGCCGAGCGGGGCGAGGCGGGCGCGGCGGGGGCGGTGTCGGGCGTGATTTTCGTATCGGCCGCGTTCGTCGTGCTAGTGGCGCCCGTCGCGGCCGTCGTGTGAATCGCGCTCATCGTGTTCGTCGCCGCCGAACCGGACGCGAAGGCAATCACCGATGCGCACGCGACGAGCGCGCCGCATGCGGCGCGCGCGATGGCCGGGATGATGCGATGTTTCTTCATCGTGCGAGCGAGCGGGATGTGCGGTGAGAACGGGGCGGTCGCGCCGCGTCGGCTGCGCCGGCCGACGGATCGGCAAGCGCCATCGCGGGCGCGCGCTCGTCGAATTCGAGCGCGCGCCGGGCGGCGAATGCCGGTGGTTTAACGTGCGCCGCCCGACGATGCGCGGGGGCGCGGCCGAATCGCGCCACGGCCGGCACCGCCGTCGCATGCGGGGCGACGGTATCGACGGCGCCTGCTTTCGGCGCGCGCGCCGGCGCGGCGCGCCGCGCGCGTTCCGCGCATGCGGGCGCACGCCGCGTCGCCGCGCGTCGCTTGCGGCCGGTCACGGCGTGACGAAGCCGGTCTTGTCGCATGCGAGCGTCGTGCCCGCCTGGTCGCAGGTCGCGAGCAGCTTGCCCGCCGCCGTGTACGCCTTGAACGTCCAGCCGCGCGCGGGCGACGCGCGCCGCTCCATGATCAGGAAGCCGAAGCTGTTGTTGTGCGACAGCTTGTCGATGACGACGCCGGGCGCGGGCGTGAGGTTTGCCGGGAACGGATCGGGCAGCGCGACGTCGAGGTTGTCGCCGCCGTTGCCCGATACGATCGTCGCCGGATGGCCGGACGCGAAGTTGATCGCCTGGAAGTCGTGCACGTGGCCGTGCAGCGCGACCTGCACGCCGGGCGGGTAGTACGCCTGTGCATAGAGGCTCGACATCACCGACTGCAGCGCGAGATTGCCCGGCGCGGGCGTGCTGCCCGGGATCGGCGCGAACGCGAGGATCGGATGATGGTTCGTGAAGATCGTCGTCGACATGCCGGGCCTGTTCGCGAGCGCGGCCACCGTCTGGAACTGTTTCTGGTAGATCTGGAATTGCGTGTCGGTCGTCTTCAGCGCCGCGCGGCCGACCTTCGCGGTATCGAACACGATCACCTGCGAGCCGGTGCCGAGCGACACCGCGTAGGGCTCCGAATAATTCGCGTTGCCGTCGTTCGCGGGATCGTTGCACGAGCGCGCGTCCGAGTACGGGCGCGGATCGAGGAAGCGGAACCAGCCCTGGCCCGCGCGCGCGCATTCCTCATGATTGCCGCGCACGACCACCCACGGCGCTTTCGCGAAGAGCGGCGCGGCGGGCTCGAACAGGTCCGCGCGCCAGGTGTCCCAGCCGTAGCCCCACGGGCTGTTCCTGCAGCCGGCGATGTCTGGCGGGCACGCGTTCTCGCGATAGTGATAATCGCCGACGTGCAGCACGAGATCCGGATTCAGCTTCGCGACGCTCGCCGCGATCGTCACGAACGGCCACACGGTTGCGTCGCTGCACGCCTGGAATGCGTTGTCGGCCTTCTTCATCCGGCAGCCGGTGTCGGCGATGATCGCCACGCGCTGCGGCTCGGCCTTCGGCAGCGGCAGCGTTCGTCCGGCGACGGTCACGTCCTTCGCGTTCGCGGGCAGTGCCGTTTCGCAGACGGATACCGAAAAGCTCGACGGCTTCGAATCGGCCGGATCGCTCGCGGTCGGGCGTTGCGCGGCGGTGCCCGCGGCGACGCGCAGCGTCATCCGCGCGATCTTGCCGTCGGCGCTCAGTTGCGGGCAGACGGCGGGCGCAGGCTCCGCCGACGCCGCGGCGGGCGGCGCGTAGCTCGTGATCACGCGGGCGATGGCCTGGTTGGCGTCGCCGATCTCGACCCACGCCGCCTGGATGTTCGCGGGCGCGCTCGCGGCGTCCGGCTGGTTATCGATGCTGCTCGTGCAGGCGTGGAACAGCGTGGCGCCCGCGAGCGCAGGCAGAAGCGCGGCGGCGCGGCGAAGAATCGGTCGTGGCATGGTCGTTTCCGTTGGAAAGACGTAAAAGTACGCATGGCCGATGTAATAAATGTGAAGGCGGCGTGACATCATCGCATGGCGATGGCGATGGCGATGGCGATGGCGATGGCGATGGCAAGGGCAAGGGCAAGGGCAAGGGCAAGGGCAAGGGCAAGGGCAAAAGGGCGAGGGCAAAAGGGCGAGGGCCGAAAGCAAGGGTCGAAAGCAAGGGTCGAAAGCAAGGGCGGCGCGAACGTGAGTGAGCCTTTGAGGCGCGCCGCACACCACGCACCGCACACCACGCACCGCACACCACGCACCGCACACCACGCATCGCGACACATCGACCGCCCACGCTTGCCGATCGATCGCCGTTACGCGCCCCGATTCTCACCGAACCGAAACAGCCGCGCGGGCGTTTCGACGAAGATCGCGCGCCGCATCGCGTCGTCGCGCATCCATCGTTGCGCGAGCGTGAGTGCGCGGCCGAACGTTTCGGTTCGCTCGAACTGCGTATGCGGCCAGTCGCTGCCCCAGACGAGCCGCTGCGCGCCGAATTCGCCCTCGAGCGCATCGAACGCTTCGCGCGCGCGGGCTGCCGCTTCGTCGGGCGCGAGCGGCCAGTTGCGGTAGACGCCGGAAATCTTCACCCATACGCGCCGCGTCGCGGCCGTGCGCAGCAGATCGCGGAAGCCCGCGTCGGCGATGCCGTGCGCCGGGTCCGGGCGGCCGAAATGATCGATGACGACGTTCACGCGATGCGCGAGCAGCGGCGCGATCAGCCGCCGCAGCCGGTGCGCTTGCGCGTGCAGCTCGACATGCCAGCGCAGCGCCGCGACGCGCTCGAGCGTCGCGCGCCATGCGGGGCCGTCGAGCGCCGGGTCCGGCATCCCGATCAGATTCAGCCGGATGCCGACGATGCCCGCGCGATCGAGCGCGTCGAGCTCGTCCTGCGCGCGGCCCGCGTCGATCACCGCGACGCCGCGCAGACGCCGCGGCTGCCGCGCGAGCGCGCGCAGCAGGTAGCGGCAGTCGCTGCCGAGAAAGCTCGGCTGCACGAGCACGCCGTGCGAGACGCGATGCGCGTCGAGCTGGGCGAGGTACGCGTCGAGCGTCGCGTCGTAATCGGGCGCGTAGCGGCGGCGCCCGGCGAGCGGCAGCCCCGTTTCGAACACGTGCGCGTGCGCGTCGACGCCGACGATGCCGCCGGCTTCATCCCGGATCGCCGCTATGGGCGCGCGGGCCGTTCCCTGTTGCTCGCTCAACGCTCGATGCTCCTCATGCCGTGAATCTGCCGCCCGAATCCGCCGCGCCTTCAGCGATGCTGCGCGCGCGGCGCGGCGACGCCGCGGGTTCCCGCGCCGGCAGCGGCGTTCGCGCGCTCGTCGAACGTGCGCCCGCGCGTCTCGGGCAGCATCAGCACCGCGACGACGACGATCGAATACGCGATCGCCGCGTCGATGCCGATCGCGGTGCCGAGCGGCATGCCCGCCGACATGTGGCCGACGAGCACCGGAAAGCCGGCCGACGCGACGCGTCCGAAGTTGTAGCAAAAGCCGACGCCCGTGCCGCGGGTGCCGCGCGGATACAGCTCGTTGAAGAGCGCGCCCATGCTCGCCGGGATGCCGGCCGCGAAGAAGCCGAGCGGAAAGCCGAGCACGAGCATCGCGGCGTTGCCGAGCGGCAGGAACAGATAGGCGATCACGGTCGCGACGCAGCACGCGGAGAACGCGAGGATCGTGCGGCGCCGTCCGATGCGGTCGAGCAATTGCGCGCTCGCGACGCAGCCGCAGAAGAACGCAAAGATGATGACGGCCAGATAGCCGCCTGTGCCGAGCACCGACAGATGCCGCTCCGCTTTCAGATACGTCGGCAGCCACGTCATCAGCGCGTAGTAGCCGCCGTGCGCGCCGACGCCGAGCAGCGCGCCGATCAGCGTGATGCGCAACGTGTCCCGCGCGAAGATGCCGACGAGCGGAGCCGCGGCGGCGTGCGGCGCAGCCCGCGCTCCGGATGCGTCCGCCGCAGGCTCGACGATGCCGCGCCGCACGTAGACGATCAGCAGCGCGGGCAGCAGGCCGACGGCGAACATCGCGCGCCACGCGAGCTCGGCGGGCATCAGCGAGAACGCGAGCGCATAGAGCAGCACGGCCGCCGCCCAGCCGAGCGCCCACGCGCTCTGCACGGTGCCCATCGCCTTGCCGCGATGCTCGGCGCGGATCGTCTCCGCCATCAGCACCGCGCCCGCCGCCCATTCGCCGCCGAAGCCGAGGCCCTGCAGCGTTTTCAGGACGACGAACTGCGGATAGCTCGTCGCGAACGCGCAGAGGAACGTGCCGACCGAGAAGAACGCGATCGTCCATTGCAGCGTTCTCACGCGGCCGAAGCGGTCGGACAGCATGCCGGCCGCCCAGCCGCCGATCGCCGACGCGACGAGCGTCGCGCCGCCGACAAGGCCCGCCTGCGTGCGCGACAGCGACCATTCGGCGATGATCGCGGGAATCACGAGGCTGAACATCTGCACGTCCAGCGCATCGAGCGCCCAGCCGCCGAAGCAGGCCCAGAACGTGCGCCGTTCCCGGGCCGAGATCGTGCCGAACCATTTGAACACTGTCGTCTCCTGTTGCCCGACGGGCGTTGCGGCGCGCCGCCGCGGTTCGCGGCGCTCGCCCGTCGGCGCGCATGCGCGCGTTCGCGTGTCGGTGCGCTTGCGCCGTTTGCGTTAGCGGATCTCCGCCTGATAGATGAACTCGCTCGCGGGGCCGCGCGAGCGCCGCCATTCGAGCGGCCGGCGGTCGTAGCCGTACGCGAGCCGCTCGATCACGACGGCGGGCGTGCCCGGCTCGATGCGCAACAGGCGCGCATGCACGGGGCCGATCGCCTCGACGGTCAGCGTCTCCGTCGCCGACGCGACGATCTGGTTGCAGTGCGCTTCATAGACCGGGTACAGCAAGTCGCCGATCGCGTCGAGCTCGAGCCGCGCGAACGCGGCGAAGCGGTCGTAAGGCAGCCAGATTTCCTCGGCGAGCATCGGCGCGCCGTCGATCAGCCGCAGGCGCGTCATTTCGATCACCGGTTCGCGGCTCGGAATCTGCAGCGCGGCGGCGACGGCCGACGGCGCTTCGACGATCTCGCGGCGCAGGACCCGGCTCTCCGGTATCCGGCGCTCGCCATGCCTGCTCTGGAAGCGGAAGAAGCGGAACAGCGAGCTGTCGAAGCTCGCGCGCCGCACGAACGTGCCGCGCCCCTGGAAGCGTTCGAGCATCCCGTCGGCGACGAGTAGGTCGACCGCCTTGCGCACAGTGCCGATCGCGACGTCGTAGCGCTTGGCGAGCGCCTGCTCGGTCGGGATCGCCTCGCCCGGCCGCCAGTGCCGGGCGGCGATGAGCGCGGCCAGCTCGTCGCGCAGACGCTGATAACGGGGCAGACGGTCGTCGGTGGCGTGCATGGTTTCTCCCAATTCATCTATATGTTTGCATGACTTGTGGCGAGGCGAATCGGTGAAAACCCGATGAGTGCCGCTAAATTCCGACGTGAGACGCGGGTTATTACGCATTGCCGCATTCCACTATTCAACCAATCATCTATATGAATTTTGAACCAGGAGACAGCAGGTGGACGAGTCCTCAACCCGCGAACGGGCGGTCATGACGAAAATCGCGCGTCGGCTGATGCCGCTGCTCGTGATCATGTTCCTGATCGCGTTCATCGACCGGCAGAACGTCGGCTTCGCGAAGCTGCAGATGGTGCACGCGCTCGGGATGACCGAGGCGTCGTACGGGCTCGGCGCTTCGCTGTTCTTCATCGGATACCTGCTGTTCGAGGTGCCGAGCACGCTCGCGCTGCACCGGTTCGGCGCGCGCCTCTGGCTCGCGCGCATCATGATGACGTGGGGCGCGATCACGGTGCTGCTCGGCTTCACGCATTCGACGGGCGTCTTCTACGTGTTTCGCTTTCTGCTCGGCGTCGCGGAGGCGGGCTTCTATCCGGGCGTCATCTATTACCTGACGCTGTGGTTTCCGCAAAGCCACCGCACGCGCGTGCTCGGCTTCTTCACGCTTGGCAGCGCGCTCGCGAACATGCTCGGCTCGCTCGCGGGCGGGCTGCTGCTGTCGCTCGACGGCCGGCTCGGGCTCGCCGGGTGGCAGTGGGTGTTCGTCGCCACGGGGCTGCCTGCCGTTGCCGTCGCGCTCGTCGCGCTGCGCTTCCTGCCGGAGTCGGTCGAGCGCGCGACGTTTCTGTCCGACGACGAGAAGCGCCTCGTGCTCGCCGCGCTCGAGCGCGAGGCGTCGCCCGACGCGGTGTCCGAATCGCCGTGGCGCGCGCTCGTCGATCCGCGCGTGCTGATGTTCGCGCTCGCGTACATGCTGATGTCGACGTCGCTGTACGGCGTCACGTACTGGCTGCCGACGCTCTTGAAGAGCAGCGGCGTGCCGCCGTCGACGAACGGGCTGCTGAACATGATTCCGTGGGCGATCTCGGCGCTGCTGTTGCTGTGGCTGCCGGCGCGGCTCAAGCGCGAGCGGATCGTGTTGAAGGCGATGGCGCTCGTCGCGGGCGCGGGCGTCGCCGGTTTCGCGCTGAGCCTCGCGCTGCCGGGCTTGCCGCTGCGCTTCGCCGCGCTCGTGCTGGGCGGCGCGTGCATCCCGCTGCTGTATCCGTGCTTCTGGTCGCTGCCGCCGCGTTTCTTCACCGGCGCGCGCGCCGCGGCCAGCATCGCCGCGATCAACTCGATCGGCAATCTCGGCGGTTTCTTCGCGCAGAACCTGATGCCGTACGTCGGCAAGGTCGCGGGCAGCGCGAGCGCGCCGATGCTCGTGCCCGTCGTGTGTCTCGCGACGCTCGGCGTCGGCATGCTGGCGGTCGCGACGACGCTCGGCCGGCGGCCGCGCGCGGGCGTCGCGGCTTGAGCGCCGCGTGACGCGGCGACGGCGTCTCGGGCGGTCCGGGCGCGCGTGAAGGGGGCAGGTCACTTCGAGCCAGCGACCTCAACACGCTCGCAGATGATTTGGATCGACTACGTTCCGCCATGAAAGCAGAGGCGGTTACGGCGGAGCAAGATATGGAAGTTGCGAAGGTCGCAAGTGCCGGATTTGCAGCGAGGAATGGGGATGTGCCGTCTGTCATCGGTCATTTGGCCGGAGTCGGCAAATGGTGTCTTGATGTTGCAGCGAAAGTCGCCCCAGAGCTCGCGACGGCAACGTTAAAGGCAATGCTTGGCCTCGATAAAGGATAGGAAAACGCCGGTAGCGCCGACACACGGAAAAGACGATGCCGAATATTCCGAGGATGGTCCAAACGGCGCATGTGATCCAGGAGCGAGCGGACACCGTGCGTAAGCGCTCGACATGTACCGTCTGTTCGTGAGAGTGCGGCATAGGCGATCTGATTCCCATCAGATGTAATGGGAATCAGATCGATGAAGCCAGTAGTGCATGGAAGACAACCGGGATCGAGGAATTACACGAAGGAGTTTCGGGAAGCGGTTGCTGCTGAAGCGAACGATCCGAATCGTTCAATTGCCGAAGTAGCCCGTGCGCATGGCTTGAACGCCAATATGGTCGCGCAGTGGCGGAGGAGCTTACTGGAAGCGCAACGCGCAACGCCGATACCAAGCGTCGCGCTGCTGCCTGTTGAGGTGGTCGATCTGCAAGCGAAAGACGTCCCAAACCACGCTCTGCCGCAAACGCTGGATGTGTCTCGTCGCGCGCGATCGAGATCGAACACCTGAAGCTGACGATCGCCAAGCTGCGCCGGATGCAGTTCGGTAGAAAATCGGAGAAGCTGAATCGCCAGATCGAGCAGCTTGAATTGCGGCTGGAAGACCTGCAGGCCGACGAAGGCTCGGCCGATATGGTCACCGCTGCTGCGGTAAAGCGGCCGAGTCGCGAAGGTGTGGGCCGCAAGCCGAACGCTTCGGCCACCCTCTCAGAGGGGCGTCGTTCGTGGACCGCATACACTATATCGAGCAGCCGGGTTCGGTCGGGGCTACTCCAGTCACAGCGCCCGTCGCACGTTCGCGACCAGACTACTCGCCCAAGGGCATCCGATTGAGACCGTTCAGCTTCTGCTGGGTCATTCCCACCTCGATCATGTGGCCCCTTATCTGGAAGTATCGAAGACGGCCCGGTGCCACGCAATGGCCGATCTCGGCGGGGTGTTCGAAGAGGATTGATTGTTGTCCCCGATGGGGATATAAAGTCGGAAGTGAATTTGACCGATAAAGAGACGCATGACAACCAAGGAAGATCTCGCGGAACTTCCCCAGCAGGAACTGCTACGCGTGGCGATGGATCGACTGGGCATGACGCGGGCGGAGTTCGCCGCGCGGCTGAGTATTGCCGTTCGCACGCTGGATAAGTGGCTTCTGCCGGACGGCTCCCCTGACGCACGCACAATGCCCGATATGGGCCGATCGTACGTGCTCGAGATCCTGCAATGGCAGAAAAAACGAAAGCCCTTTTGACCACCCCTAATGGGGATAGGTACTGTTCCTCAATGAACCTCGCTTCGAGAAGCAAATGTCGAATCAAACTGCCGCGCTGCTGAACATGATCGACGCCGACAAGGCGACGCTCGACGCTGCGCGCCCGCTGCCGCCGCACACGGTTGCATCGCTGCGCGAAAAGCTGTTGCTGGAGTGGACGTATCACTCGAATGCGATCGAGGGCAACACGCTGACACTGCGGGAAACCAAGGTGGTGCTCGAAGGCATCACGGTCGGTGGAAAGTCACTTCGCGAGCACTTCGAGGCGACGAACCACCGCGACGCAATTGTCTATGTCGAGGACATCGTGTCGAAGGCGGAAACACTGTCGGAATGGCAGATCCGCAACATCCACAGTCTGGTGCTGAAAGGCATCGACGCCGAAGAGGCGGGCCGGTATCGCCGCGAGAACGTCGTGATCGCGGGCGCGAGCACGACCCCGCCTGACTTCAGGCATCTGCCTGCCGAAATGGCCGCGCTGATCGACTGGTACGAGGCGACCAGCGACATGCATCCGGTCGAGCGGGCGGCGGAACTGCATACGCGATTCGGGAAGATCCACCCGTTCGTCGATGGCAACGGGCGGGCGGGACGGCTGCTGCTCAACTTCGAGTTGATGAAGGCGGGCTATCCGCCCGCGATCATCCGCAAAGAGGATCGACTTGCCTACTACGACTCGCTCGACAAAGCCTGCGTCAGTGGCGATTATGGCGACATCACGCGCCTGGTCGCCGAATCAGTGCAGCGCTCGCTCGACACGTATCTCGACGTGCTCGGGCTGCGTCATGCCTCCGCGCTGGATACGCCTGCGACGACGCCGGGTTTTCGGATGTAAAGGAGGAAAAGAGAGAACATGAACTCCAAACCGACAGGCTACCTAGCTCTAATTGCGCAAAGAGAGGCACTGGATGCGCAAATCAACGCCGCCCGCGAAGCCGAACGTGAAGTGGCGATCGGACAGATCAAGGCACTGATGAAGGAGTTCGATCTCAGCGTTCTGGATCTGCAAGAGAAAGTGCATAAGCGCAACTCGATGCGCATGTCGGCTGTTCCGAAGTACCGCGACCCGGCGACAGGGAAAACCTGGTCTGGCAGGGGGCGACAGCCAGCATGGCTCGGTAACGATCCTGCAGTGTTCCTAATTCAGCCCGACCTGCTCGCCATCTGAGTAGGGTAACCGCTCTTCGACCATTGATAGGAAAGGAGCTGTACAAAGATCTCATGAGACGCGGGAAACCAAAACTTACCCGTCAGGACGCCGAGCGTCTTTTTGCGGGATTACCAAGCGGGAACACGAGCGTGTCCGGCCGGCCGGTGAATCCATTCGAAGCCAGCGCGCTCGATACGGTCCAGCGTGCCGATGACGAAACCCGGCTCTGGAAAGACAATCTGATCACGCTACCGAACGCGTTCGCTTTGCCCGCCGGCTACGCGTCGCTGTCTCACTTGTGCGAGGCGATAGCGCACATTTTACGGGTGAGATGGGTTAGGGAAACTGGCCACGAGGTTGTTGCCGAGTTTCCTGAAGGATGGAAGGCCATTCGTCCGGCCACTGGCCCCATTGAACTGCGAGATCCGTCGAACGTGGTGCGAGCAGTATATGGCTGGGCCGAGGATGCCGAGCTGCGGCTGTTGCCACGTTATCTGGTCGAGACACAGTCGAACAGTTCGACCGGGATGGGCAGCTTGCTGGTCCGCGATCGCGCCACCGGGCAGATTCTCGAGCGTTCCTCGATCTGGTCCTCACTGACAGGCAGCAACCATCCGGATTGGGCTCGGCTTTCAGGGTGGCTCAGCTTACGCTATCCGCAACATCTCGATCCGTTACGGTACTGGGACGATTGTGAGGCTAGTGCTGACCAGGTCGGCACCTAGGAAACCGAGATGGCGCGCCACTACGTTACACACGAAGGCCCCTAAGAGGTGGCCTCACTCGTTCGGACAGGTTTCTGAGATTTTTAAGTGGAACGTCCGAGGCAATCATGCTGCCGATTTGATCGCATCCAAAGCATCCGAAGCATCCGAAGCATCCGAAGCGTTTGGAGCATTCGAGGTATTCGAAGTGCTCGAAGCGCTCGAAGCATCCGATCGCTTCGTCGCGATTTAGCCGTCGGCGTGTTTCGTGACACAATCGCGAGCCCTGTCTCGCCGGCAATTTCCTTTCGGCCACGATAAGCATCACGAGGAAAACTTGGGCTACAAGCTCATCGCCTTCGATTTCGACGGCACGCTCGCGGATTCGCTCGCGTGCTTTCTTCATGCGCTGTCCGAGTCCGCGCGGCATCACGGCTTTCGCGCGATCGACGACGCGCTGCTGCCGCAAGTGCGCGGGATGTCGGCCCGCGAGATCGTCGAGCTGCTCGGCGTGCCGCAGTGGAAAGTGCCGCGCATCGCCGCCGACATGCGGCGGCGGATGCAGGCGCGCGCGCCCGACGTGCGGCTCTTTCCGGGAATCGACGCGACGCTGCGCGCGCTCGCGCAACGGGGGACGCGCGTCGCCGTCGCGACGTCGAATTCGGAGGCCGTCGTGCGTGCGATCGCCGGCCCGGCGACGTGCGCGCACATCCGGCATTTCAGTTGCGGGATTTCGCTGTTCGGCAAGGCGCGGCGCTTGCGGTTGCTCGCGCGCGCAAGCGGGTTCGCGCGCGCCGACGTGCTGTACGTCGGCGACGAAGTGCGCGACGCCGAGGCCGCGGACAACGCCGGGATCGCGTTCAGGGGCGTCGCGTGGGGCTATACCGCGCCGCAGGCGCTGCGGGCGCATTGTGGACTGCCGTTGATCGAGCGGCCGGAGGAACTGCTGGCGCTGTAGCGCGCTCATGTCGCCGCGCCGGTCCGATGCGGCGTGAATCGCGCGCGGCGTGGAGGGCGGGCCTCGCCGTCTCACTGTCGCGCTGCATAAACGCCTCACCATCCCACCATCCCACCATCCCACCATCCCACCATCCCACCATCCCACCGCACCACCGCACCACCGCACCACCGCACCACCGCACCACCGCACCACCGCACCACCGCACCGCCGTCTAACGCCCGGGATCGCTCCGCCAAGTCGCGGCGGTGACGAACGACGCGGCACGCCGGGGCCGACGCGTCACCCTGATGCGCCGTATGGGCGAGCATGGGCGACCCCAGTGATGCGACAGGATCGGCGGTTTCGGTCGCTCGCGCGTCCCGCGTCCTGCGGACGATCGCCGACCGACGGGCGCCGCGAGTCGCGAGTCGCGCCCGCGCGGCCGCCTGTCACGCGTCGCTCATGACTCGCTCGCGCCCGCGGTCTTGCGCGGGCGGCGCGGGCGCGCGGTCGACTTGCGCGGAGCCTTCGCGGGCGCCGCTTCGGCCGCTGGTTCGCCGGCGGCGACCGGGGTGGCCGCATCCGCATCGGCCTTGGCGGCCGGCGCCGCTTCGGCCGCGCGCGGCTTGCTTTTCTTCGCCGGGGCCTTGCGCACGCGCGAACGCGCGGGCTTCGCCGCTTCGGTTTCCTGCGCTTCGGTCGTCTCGTGCGTGCGGGCCGGTCCGTGCGGCTCGTGCGCATCCCGCGCTTCGCGGGCCGGGTGCGCCTCGCGTGCGTCATCCGCGGCGCGCTCGCGCCGGGTTTCGCGCGTCTCGGCGAAGTCCGCACCGAGGATCTCGGCGTCGGCATCGAGGCTCGCAGCGTGGCTTTCCGCGCCCGGCTCGACGATCAGCGGCATCTGCTCGGGCACGCGCTTCTTCGCGCCGCGGCCCTTGCCGTGCCCCTTCTTGCCGGACGGCTTCGCGCCCGCGTGGTTTTCCTCGGCGGCCGAGGCCGTCTCGAAGGGCTTGATCGTCTCGACGGCGGCCGGCTGGATCGAGCGGAACACGAACGTGCCCGATTTGTCGTCGCGGCCGATCTCGAGGAGCCCGCGCGCCTGCGCTTCCTCGAGCAGGTTGCCGAACGCGCGGAAGCCGTAGTACGACTCGTTGAAATCCGGCTTGCGCCGCTTGATCGCGCTCTTGAGCACCGATGCCCAGATCTTGCCGCTCTCGCCGCGCTCGGACGCGAGCGCGTCGAACGTCTCGACGGCGAGCGAGATCGCTTCCGCCTTGCGCGCGTCGCCGTCGTGCTTGCGGTGCTTGTCGTCGTCGGCCGTGCGCTTCGCGCCCGCCTCGGCCTTGCGCGCGTCGCGCTTCGCGAGCGCGCGCTGCTGCTCGCGGGCGAGGTCATCGTAGAAGATGAATTCGTCGCAGTTCGCGACAAGCAGATCCGACGTCGAGTTCTTCACGCCGACGCCGATCACGCGCTTCGCGTTCTCGCGCAGCTTCGACACGAGCGGCGAGAAGTCCGAATCGCCGCTGATGATGACGAACGTGTCCACGTGCGCCTTCGTGTAGCAAAGATCGAGCGCGTCAACGACGAGCCGGATGTCCGCCGAATTCTTGCCCGACTGCCGCACGTGCGGGATTTCGATCAGCTCGAAGCTCGCTTCGTGCATCGCCGCCTTGAACGTCTTGTAGCGATCCCAGTCGCAATACGCTTTCTTGACGACGATGCTGCCCTTGAGCAGCAGCTTCTCGAGCACGGGCTTGATGTCGAATTTCTCGAACTTCGTGTCGCGCACGCCGAGCGCGATGTTTTCGAAGTCGCAAAAGAGCGCCATGTTGACGCTGTCCTGGGGTAAGGCCATGGGGTCTCCAACCTGAGTGTCGGGTCGATCGTGCGATCGAGGATGGCGCACATGATAGCGGGTCGGCGCGGTCGCGCGGAAATCCGCGTGTTCGACGGCGTGCGCGGCGATGTGCGCGGGGGCTCGGGCGGCGGTGCGAACGGTGGGCCAAAGAATGCGCGGCACGCGCGCTTGTCGTGGCGCGCCGACGCGAATGCGCGGCGCGTTTCGCGCACGTTTGTGGGGGGCGGCATCGTTCGAGCGCGCGGCGTCGTGCGCTCGGAGGCGATGGAGCGGCGGCGCGATTGCGCGACGGCACGACGGCACGACGGCACGACGGCGCGACGGCGCGACGGCGCGACGGCGCAACGGCGTAACGGCGTAACGGCGTAACGGCGCGACCGAGTGACCGAGCGACCGAGTGACCGAGTGACCGAGCGAGGCCGCCCGCGCTTTTTTCGCGCGATAGCCGCCGGCTGCATGGGCGGCGCGCGCGAAGCGCGTCCGGCTCAAATCGGAAAGCTCGTGGTCGACAGAATCTCCTTCAGCACGACGAATGTCCGGATTTGCCGCACGCCGGGCAGATACAGCAGTTGCTCGGCGTGCAGCCGGTTGAACGTGTCGCTGTCGCGCGTGCGAATCAGCATGATGTAGTCGAATTCCCCCGTCACGACATGGCATTCCATGCAGCCGGACACCTTCTGCGCGGCCTGCTCGAATGCGTCGAACGAATCGGGCGTCGAGCGGTCGAGCACGACGCCGATCATCACGAGCATGCCGGCGTTCAGCGCCTTCGGCTCGAGCAGCGCGACGATGCCGCGAATCAGGCCCATCTCCTTCAGGCGCTCGACGCGGCGCAGGCACGCGGGCGCGCTCAGGTTCACCTTCGCGGCGAGCGCGACGTTCGAGATCGACGCGTCGCGCTGCAGCACGCGAAGGATCGCGCGGTCGACACGGTCGATGTCCGCGCCGGCCGGCTGGGCGACGGCCTTCGGCGTGGATTTTTTTGTTGCGCGCATGATATGTCGTTCCTAATTAAATTAATCGAATAACTTATATGTCGTCATAAAAGTAGGTGATTGGCAATATGTTCGCAACCATGTTTTTCCCGATCGTTCTTAACATGGGACGTCGCGGCGAATCGCGATCGGGCTGCGCGGCGCGCGGTTCGATGCGTTCGCGCGCCCGAATCTTCGATGACAGGAGCGATCGATGAATCTTCAGAAATTCCCGCGTTATCCGCTGACCTTCGGCCCGACGCCGATCCAGCCGCTGAAGCGCCTCACCGCGCATCTGGGCGGCAAGGTCGAGCTGTACGCGAAGCGCGACGACTGCAACAGCGGCCTCGCGTTCGGCGGCAACAAGACGCGCAAGCTCGAATACCTGATTCCCGACGCGCTCGCGCAAGGCTGCGACACGCTCGTGTCGATCGGCGGCATCCAGTCGAACCAGACGCGCCAGGTCGCGGCGGTCGCCGCGCATCTCGGCATGAAGTGCGTGCTCGTGCAGGAGAACTGGGTCAACTATCACGACGCCGTCTACGATCGCGTCGGCAACATCCAGATGTCGCGCATGATGGGTGCCGACGTGCGCCTCGTGCCGGACGGCTTCGACATCGGCTTTCGCAAGAGCTGGGAGGACGCGCTCGCCGACGTGCGCGCGCAAGGCGGCAAGCCGTACGCGATTCCGGCCGGCTGCTCCGATCATCCGTTGGGCGGCCTCGGCTTCGTCGGTTTCGCCGAGGAGGTGCGCGCGCAGGAAGCCGAGCTCGGCTTCAAGTTCGACTACGTCGTCGTGTGCTCGGTGACGGGCAGCACGCAGGCGGGGATGGTCGTCGGCTTCGCGGCCGACGGGCGCGCGGATCGCGTGATCGGCGTCGACGCGTCGGCCAAGCCCGTGCAGACGCGCGAGCAGATCCTCAGGATCGCGAAGAACACCGCCGATCGCGTCGAGCTCGGCCGCGACATCACGAGCGACGACGTCGTGCTCGACGAGCGCTTCGGCGGCCCGGAATACGGGCTGCCGAACGAAGGCACGCTCGAGGCGATTCGCCTGTGCGCTAAGCTCGAAGGCATGCTCACCGACCCCGTCTACGAAGGCAAATCGATGCACGGGATGATCGAGAAGGTGCGGCTCGGCGAATTCCCGGCCGGCTCGAAAGTGCTGTACGCGCATCTCGGCGGCGTGCCCGCGCTGAACGCGTACAGCTTCCTGTTTCGCGACGGCTGACCCGGCGCGTCGGGCCGCCGCGCGTGTTCGCGCCGATGAGCGGGGCGAGGCGTTCGTGCGACGAAACGGCGGCGGCGCGCTGGTGGCAGCCGCCGTCGTCGCCGACGCTCGTGTGCGTCGTCGGCGACGACACGCTGCCCGCCGCGTGCTGCGGCGCGCTCGCGAAGCGGCTCGCCGGCATGCCGCAGATCGCGCTGCTCGGCTGCGCCGAACCGGCGCGGCTGCATGCGTCGTGGGTCGATGCGCGGTCGAGCGCGGCGGCGCGGCCGCCCGCCGAAATCGCGCCGCTCGAGCGCGCGCTCGGCCGGTTGTCGCGCGACGCTCGGCTGCTGTTGTGGTCGCAGCAGCCCGCGGCGCTCGACTGGATCGGCGGCGTGCACGGCCATCGGACGTTCGTCGTGCGCCATTGTCCGCTGACGTGCGACGAGATCGAGCTGCAACGCGCGGTCGACGCGGCGCTCGCGCTGCTGAGGGCCGCGATGCGGTCGCGGATCGACGCGGAATATTGACCCGGTCAGCGAGTGCGGCGTGTCGGGGGGAATTCGGGCGGCGTCGGCGATGTCGGTTGTGTCGGTCATGTCGGCATGCGTTTGCCGGCGTGGTTGCCGATCATCGGCGAAAGCCCGTCGTGCCGGGCATGCGGTGATTGGGGCGGCGGAATCGGCATCGGTCATCCGGCGGCGTTCGCCGCTCACCGCTCACCGCTCACCACTTACCACTCACCACTCACCACTCACCACTCACCACTCATTGCTCATTGCAAGCTGCTCACCGCTAGCCGAGCGCCGCTCACTACTCGCCGTTCGGCGGCTCGACGAGCCCGCGGCGGCGATCCGCACCCGGTGCGCCGGATCGACCGCCTGGGTCGAATGTCGAGATGGTGCGTCGCGGCCGCGACGCAAACTCCAGTAAAGATCGCAATAAAGATCCCCGCAAAGCTCCCAGCAAAAGCCCGCGATGAAACCGAAATCGCGCGTGCAACAGCGCGGCGCGTCGCGCCGGCAGCCTGAGCGAACCGGCGAGCGTCCGCCGCGCTCGCGCGCCGCATGGCCGGTTCGCTTCGCGACGCGCGACGCTCGTTCGCGTCGCGGCCGTCGCGGGCCGCATCGTTTCCCTACATTCGTCGTATTCCGGCAACCTTGGAGAACGCCATGGGCATACAAAAGGTTCAGCAAGGCGCGACTGCGCTCAATGTCTCTTCCGAATCGTCTTCCGGGCAGCACGCAACCGGGCAAACACAGGCGCGGCAATCGTCGCAGCGCGGCGCCGGGGCCGCGCTCGGCGGCCTGAAGGATCTTCAGAACCTGAAGCGCGGCGATCTGATCATGGAGCACGGCAACATGCACGCGGTGATGTACGCGGCGGGCGACAAGCCGCTCGTCCACTCGACGAACGGGCGCTTCTTCGGCGTCCTTCAGCAAGGCCCGGATTACCTGACGAAGAAGTTCGGCAACGAGACGCCCAAGAAGCTGCCGGTGTACCGGATGAAGAACGCCGAATCGCCCATTCCCGAGGAAGCGGCGCGCATCGGCGAGCAATGGGCGCTGCGCTCGCGCGAGTCCAACCCGACGAAGACCAAGACTCCATTCGGTGAGGAGCGCTTGAACGATGCAGACGAAGACAAGGCCGAGGAGTGGTCGCCCGAAGCGACGTTTCGCGCGGCGCGCGCCGCGCTCAGAAGCGATGAAGGCATGCCGCTCAGCAAGAACCAGGGCGTCAGCTGCTCGCAGTTCGTCACGTACGCGTATCAGGCGGCGGCGCTGAAGAAAGGCGGGGATGCGTCCAACGGCGCGCCGGAACTGCTCGGCCACGTCAAGCAGGCCGGCGCGCATCAGCAAGGCGCGCTCAAGAGTGCGGCAAGCAAGGACGAGCGGCTGCAGCAGCAGACCGAACTGGTCCGAGACGCGCACGGGCGAGCGACCGAAGTCATGCCGCATACGCTGCAGGTCAACGCGAAACACATGACGGCGGACGTTCTCTCGTCGCAATTGCGCAAGCCGGGCGGCGATTTCGAGCTCGCGGGGTATGCGGTGCCTTACGAGAACGGCGACGAATCCGGCGTCAAGCTGTTGCCGAAGGACGATCCCCGCGCGAAGCAGAAAATCTCGGAGATCGGCAAAGCCGGCGACGCATGAGCGCGTTCGCGCCCGCTTCCGGCACGCCGCGCGCGGGCCGCGGCCGCGACGCCGGCGGTCCGCCGCTCGCGGCCGACGAAACCGCGGAACGCGCGATCAGCGCGGCGACCGTGCAAACGTGCAAACGTGCAAACGTGCAGCCGGGCAGCCGGGCTCCGGCCGCTCCCGTCAAATCCCGCTCGGCGCGGCCGCGCGCCTGCCGGCCGCCTCAGGCCGCTCGCGCGCGCCTCGCGTCGCGCACCGCCTGTCCCTCTTCGGCGAGATCCCAGAACAGCCCCGCCATGATCTGCAGCGATTGCCGCGCGACGCTGCCGAGCAGGTGCTCGTTCGGCGCGTGCTGCGAGCACGCCGCGTACGAATGCGGAATCCACAGCGTCGGCAGCCCGAGCAGCTCGGCGAACACGTCGTTCGGCAGCGAGCCGCCGAGATTCGGCAACAGCGCGGGCGCGTCGCCCGTCGTCGCTTCGATCGACGCGAGGCTCCAGCGCACCCACGGATCGTCCGGGTCGAGCCGCGTCGCCTCCATCCGCGTGCCGCGCTCGGCGATCTCGATGTCGGAGAAGCCGTGCGCGTCGAGATGCGCGCGCAGCCGGTTCAGCAGATTCGGCCCGTCGCTGCCCACGACGTAGCGCAACTGGCAATGCGCGTGCGCATGCCCGGGGATCGCGTTGACGGGTGCATCCGGATTGCCGGTCCTGAACGCGAGAATTTCCAGCGCGTTCCAAGCGAGCACCCGCTCGATCGGCGTGAGGCCCGGCTCGCCCCAGTCGAGATCGACCTGCGGATCGTTCGGGCCGCCGCCGACATCGAGCGCACGCAGCGCGTCGCGCACTGGCTGCGGCACGCCGCCCGGCCGCCAGCCGTCGACGAGTATCCGGCCGCGCGCGTCGACCATCGTCGCGAGCGCGTTCGCGAGCCGGATGCCGGGGCTGCGCAACAGGCCGCCCCAGTTGCCCGAATGATGGCCGCCGTCGCGCAGCCCGATCGACAGCGTGAAATTCAGGTTGCCGCGCGAGCCGAGGAACATCGTCGGCCGCGCCGCCGCGACGCGTGGCCCGTCCGACGCGATGAAGAGGTCGGCCGCGAGCGCGTCGCGATGCGCGGCGCAGATCTGCGCGAGCCCGGGCGAGCCGGTTTCCTCGCCCATCTCGATGATCGCCTTCACGTTGTAGCCGAGCCGGCCGCCGCGCGCGTCGATCACCTGCGCGAGCGCGGCGAGGTTGATCGTGTGCTGGCCCTTGTTGTCGGCGGTGCCGCGGCCGTACCAGCGGTCGCCGTCGACGACGATCCGCCACGGCTCGAGCCCCGCGCGCCACTGCGCGTCGTGGCCGGGCACGACGTCGCCGTGGCCGTACGTGAGGACGGTCAGCGCGCCGGGGGCCTCGATGCGCTCGGCGATCAGGAACGGGCTGCCGCCTTCGAGCGGGCTGTCGACGATCGTCGCCGTGAAGCCGAGCGCCGCGAGCGATGGCGCGATGTGATCGGTCAGGTACGCATAGAGCTGCGGCCGCGACGACGCGAGCTGGCTCTCGGTGCGCACGGCGACGCGCGCGTTCAGTTCGTGCAGGAAGCGGCCGTCGTCGAAGTACGACGCGGCCATGTCGATGGCTCGACTGCGACTCGTCATGTCTGTCTCTCCATGTTGAGGGTTCAGGCGGCGCGCTGCGCGCCGGCGGCCGGCGGATCGGGCAGGCCGAGGCCCGGCTCCGGCGTCAGCGCCGACGCGAGCAGCTTGCGTGTATACGGATGGCCCGGCTGCGCGAAGATCCGCCCGGCCGCGTCCTGCTCCACGATGCGGCCGCGCTCCATCACCGCCACGCGATCGGCGAGATGCTCGACGACGCCGAGGTCGTGGCTGATGAACAGGTAGCTCAAGCCGAGCTCGGCCTTCAGGTCGAGCAGCAGGTTCAGGATCTGCGCCTGCACGGACACGTCGAGCGCGGACGTCGGCTCGTCGCACACGAGGATGCCGGGGCGCAGGATCAGCGCGCGCGCGATCGCGACGCGCTGCCGCTGGCCGCCCGACAACTGGCCCGGATACTGGCCGTGCGTGCGCTGCGGCATCCCGACGAGGTCGAGCATCCGGCGCACTTCGGCGTCCTGCTCGTCGCGCGTGCCGCGCCGGTGCACGCGCAGCGGCAGCCCGACGATCTGCGCGACCGTCTTGCGCGGGTTCAGCGACGAATACGGGTCCTGGAAGATCGGCTGGATGCGCAGCGCGGTGCGTCGGGCGTCGCGCGGGTCGACCTGCCGGCCGTCGAGCAGCACGCTGCCCGAGGTGGGCGGCAGCAGGCCGAGCAGCATCTTCGCGAGCGTGCTCTTGCCGCAGCCGGATTCGCCGACGAGCGCGAGCGTCTCGCCGCGATGGAGGCGCAGCGACACGCCGTCGACCGCACGCAGCGGCGTCGGCGCGTGGAAGAGGCCGTGTTTCAGCATGAACGTGCGGGTGAGCGCGCACAGTTCGAGCGCGACGTCGGTGCCGGGCGAGGCGGCGTGGAGGTCGGCGTCGACGCCGGCACGGGGCGGCGCGGATGCAGCGGATGCAGCGGATGCAGCGGATGCAGCGGATGCAGCGGATGCAGCGGATGCAGCGGATGCAGCGGATGCAGCGGATGCAGCGGATGCA
>NZ_JPWT01000106.1:0-29173 GCF_000773065.1 Burkholderia sp. ABCPW 111
CTCCTCGCGAATACGTCGAGTATTCGCTTCGTCGCAATCCTTGCGCTCGGCCCTTCTGGCGGCCAG
The DNA here is from genome assembly GCF_000773065.1 of Burkholderia sp. ABCPW 111. Taxonomy (NCBI): domain Bacteria; kingdom Pseudomonadati; phylum Pseudomonadota; class Betaproteobacteria; order Burkholderiales; family Burkholderiaceae; genus Burkholderia; species Burkholderia sp. ABCPW 111. The sequence continues at coordinate 67 of NZ_JPWT01000106.1, forward strand.
CGCAAGCCCGTTATTAGCGGGAACAGGCCCTAGCCGCGTCGAGGTTGGCAGAGGAAGGCGCTTCATTCGTTTTGATCCTATTTGGCAGGAATCCTATTCATGAAAAAGGCGGCAGCAGCATTGTTGGTGACGGGGAGCGTGTGCGCGGGCGCGCATGCGCAGGGCACGGTGACGCTCTACGGGATCGTCGACGCGGGGCTCGGCTATGCGAGCGATCAGCGCGTCGCGCAGAGCAAGGGCGCGCTCGGCTCGCCAGTCAGCTATCGGAACGCGTCGAGCTACAGCTTCGCGAGCGGCACCTGGTCGGGCAGCCGCTGGGGGCTGAAGGGCAAGGAAGATCTGGGCGGCGGCCTCGCCGCGGTGTTCCAGCTCGAGAACGGCTTCAACATCGGCACGGGCCAGGCGGGGCAGGGCGCACGGATGTTCGGCCGACAGGCGTGGATGGGGCTGTCGAGCGAACGCTACGGCACGCTGACGATGGGCCGCCAGTACGATCCGATCGTCGACTTCGTCGGCACGATCAGCGCGGGCACGTTCCTGACCGGCATGGGCGCGCATCCGGGCGATCTCGACAACATCGACAACCAGTCGCGCGAGAACAACTCGATCAAGTACGTGAGCCCGAAGTTCGGCGGCTTCACGCTGGGCGCGTTGTACGGTTTCGGCAATCAGGCGGGCAGCGTGAAGAACCAGAACACGTGGAGCGTCGGCGGCCAGTACGTGAACGGGCCGTTCTCGATCGGCGCCGCGTACCTGTACGCGACGAACGCGTACGGTGCGAACGGCGGCGCATGGACGGGCTCGTACGACGGCACGTTCGCTTCATCGATCAACGAAGGCTTCGCGTCGGCGAAGAGCATGCAGATCGTCGCCGCGGCGAGCACCTATCAGATCGGCGCGGTGACGCTCGGCCTGTCGTACAGCAACACGCGGTACAAGTCCGGCTCGTTCTCGACGTTCAACGGCGCGGCGACATACAACTCGATCGGCGGCACCGTGTCGTGGCAGGCGACGCCGGCGCTGCGCGTCGCGGCGGGCTACGATTTCACGCGCGGCAGCTCGATCGACGGCCAGCCCGCACCGAAATACCATCAGCTGAACTTCGCGTCGTACTACTACCTGTCGAAGCGCACCGCGCTGTACGGCCTCGTCGGCTATCAGAAGGCGAGCGGCAAGACGCTCGATCCGTACGGCAACGTCGTCGCTGCGACGGCGTCGGTCGGCGACGTCGGCAACGGCATCTCGTCGGCGGGCGATACGCAGACGCTCGTGCGCGTCGGCGTGCGCCACACGTTCTGACGCGCGCTGCGTGCGCAGCGCCGGCCGCCTCGCACGGGCCGCCGGCGCTGCGCGCTCGTGCCGCGATCAGCGCGGCACGCTCACCCGCATCTCGCTCAGCAGATTGTCCGCGTGATCGAGATGATGCATCACCCACAGCATGTAGCGAACGTCGACGTGGATCGATCGATCCATGTCCGGCATGTAGCGCCAGCCGGAGCTCACGCCTTCCCACGTGCCGTCGAACGCGAGGCCGACGAGCCGGCCGTTCTTGTCGAGCGTCGGCGAGCCGGAGTTGCCGCCCGTGATGTCGAGATTCGCGAGAAAGTTGACGGGCAGCGTGCCGAGCGCCGGCGACGCGAAGCCGTCGAACGCGCGCTTGCGAATCGCATCCAGCTGCTCGGCGCTCGCATTGAACGGCTCGACGCCCGTCTGCTTTTGTGCGATGCCGTCGACGGTCGTGAACGGCGCATAGCGAACCGCGTCGCGCGGCGCATATCCCTGAACCGTGCCGAACGTCACGCGCAGTGAGCTGTTCGCGTCGTGATAGACGGGGCGGCCGCGCGATTGCTCGAACGCGATCAGCGCGGTCATGTAGCGCGCCCGCAGCCGCGAATCGTCGGCGGCGATCGCCTTCTGCTCGCGCTCGTACGCGAGCAGGTCCGGCATCAGCGCGCGCATCAGCACGAGCCAGCCGTCGTCGCTCGCGGCGATCTGCGCGGGCGTCGCGTCGAGCCAGCGCATTCGCGTCGCGGTATCGGCGAGCTTCGAGCCGCGATAGAGATCGGCGACCTTGCTCGCGATCGACGCATCGTCCGACGCGCCGGCGAGCCAGCGATCGAGCGCGGCGAACCGCTGGCCGGCCGGCAGCTTCACGTGGCGCTCGAGCGCATAGACGAGCATCTGCTGGTCGACGGCCGGATTCATCGTGCGTTCGAGCCGCTGCGCCTCGCCCGCGATGCGGATCTCGTCGCGCTTCTGATAGCCGGTCTCGCGCTCGATGTCGTCGGCTTTCTGCTTTTCGTCGGCGAGCCGGACGATCTTGTAGGACGCCTGATACAACCCGACGTTCGACAGCAGCTCGCTGACGAAATCGCGCTCGCGCAGCGCGTTGCGCCGCGCGACGAGCTGCCGGAGCGCAGCGAAATCGGCCTTCAGGCCCGCGCCGTCGAGCTTGCCGCTTTCGGGCCGGGCGGCGAGCCAGCGATCGAGCGCGGCCTCGTCGGCGCGCTTGTCCGCGAGCGCGGAACTGTGCGCGAGCCCGTCGAGGTTGCCTTCGAAATTCTTCATCCTGTTGTTGAGCCCGGCGACGCGGTTCGCGTAGAGCACGCCGACCGCCGGATTCTTCTTGTTCGCCGCGTCGATGATCGCGAGGTTATCCTTCGCCATCCCGATTTCGGTCGGATAGCGCCAGTCGATCGCGTTCTGCAACTCGTCGGCGAGCCGGTAGCGCTCGGTGCGCCCAGGGTAGCCCGCCACCATCACGAAATCGCCCGCGTTCACGCCGCCCGGATTGACCGTCAGCCAATGCGCGGGGCGATACGGTACGTTGTCCTTCGAATACGGCGCGGCGCTGCCGTCCTTCGCGACGTACGCGCGCAGGAAGGTGAAGTCGCCCGTGTGGCGCGGCCACGTCCAGTTGTCGACGTCGCCGCCGAACTTGCCGATCGACAATGGCGGCGCGTAGACGAGCCGCACGTCGCGCAGTTCGCGCTGCCGGATCAACTGGTAGCTGTAGCCGCCGCTGAACGTGTAGACGTCGCAGCGGTAGCCGGGCTGTTCGCAGTCCCGAACGAGACGCTTCCTCGCGGCGTCGATCGCGACGTAGCGCGCGTAACCCGCCATGCCAGGCGTGAGCGCGGCTTCGATCTTGCCGGTGACGTCGCTGATCCGCTCGGTGACGTACACGCGCTGAGTCGGGTCGGCGGGCAGCTCGTTGCCGCGTTGCCGCGCGAGAAAGCCGTTTTCGATCAGGTTATTCTGCGGCGTCGAGTTGTATTGCAGCGCGCCGTAGCCGCAGTGGTGGTTCGTGACGATCAGCCCGTCGGGCGACACGAACGACGCGGTGCAGAAGCCGAGGCTGACGACGGCGTCCATCGGCCACGCGGTCAGCGTCGAGAGCGTGTGCGGGTCGAGCGCGAGGCCGCGCTGTTCGAGCGTATCGGCGAGGCCGGGAAGCTGGGGCGGTTGCCACATGCCTTCGTCGGCTTGGGCGGCGCTCGCGGCGAGCGCACAGGCGAGAAGCAGGGAGCGGGCGACTGACGGTGCGGGTGACGCGGGTGATCGCATGTGTTCCTCGGATGGTTCTTCGCACGCGGGCGCCTGCGCGCGGATCGGCGCGCGGGCGGGCGGTGCCGTGCGGCCGGGTAGGCCGCGGCGGCTCAAGCTGACGAAGCGAAAGCTGGGTGCAGCGCGCGGGGCTTCGCCGCGCGACAGTGTAGCGGCTGTGCGCGCATTTTCAATTCTCGCTCGTCGATCGAGCGATGCGCCGATGCGCCGATGCGGCGGCGCGGCCCGCGTTCGGGCGCGCGAGAAGCGGCCGCCGAGAGCGGCTCGCCGCCGCCGTGCGAAGCGCCTCTATTCCGCTGCGGCCGTCTCGGTCGCCTGCGCGAGGCTCAGCACCGTTTGCGCGATCGACTGCGTGGTCGCGAGCGTGTTGATCACGCCGGAGCGCAGCGCGCCGAGGATGCCCGTCGCCTTCGTCGGCTCGCTCGCCGTTGCGATCACGTTCGGAATCCGCTTCAGGTCTTCGAGCGTGAGGCCGATCACGCGGCCGCGCAGCATCGTCGTCGCCGGGCGGCCGTGGATGTCGATGAAGTCGTAGCCCATGATGTCGCCGACCGCGCCCGCGCGCTTCGCCTCCGCCATCTCCTCGGGCGTGAACCAGCCCATGCGGACCATGTTGCTGTCCTCGAGGATGTCGCCGATCCCGACGAGCGCGATCGACGCGCGGCGCGCCTTGTCGAGCGACTGGCGCACGACGTCGTTCTCGAGCAGCGCGGAGAAGAGTCGCGCATCGTTGACGAGCGCGGGCGCGTACAGCGTCTCGCTCTCGCCGCCGAAGCGCGCGGCGAGGCGGCGACAGATGTGATCGGCGTTCATCGTCTCGCCGCCGCGATACGAGCCGCCGATCGCGGACACGAACGAGCAGTTGCGCTGCGTCGTCGACACCGCGTGGCGCGACACCGCGCTCACGTTGCGGCCCATGCCGACGGCGACGATCGCGCCGTCGGCGAGCACGCGGTCGAGATAGCTCGCGACGAGGCCCGCGAGCAGCTCGCGCTGGCTGTCCTGATCCTTGTGGTCGACCGAGATGATCGCGCGCTGGATGCCGAAGCGCGCGACGAGTTCCTGCTCGAGCTCCTGCACGGCGCGCGGATGATGGCGCACGCGGATCTCGACGATGCCCTCTTCGATCGCGCGCTTGAGCAGCCGGCCCACCTTCGGGCGCGAGATCGCGAACTTCTGCGCGAGTTCTTCCTGGGTCAACCCGTCGACGTAATAGCACTTCGCGAGTTGCGTGAGTTCTTCGTTCGTCATGTCGTTGTCGAGTGGGGCGGCGCGCGGCGCGGCGTCATGAACCGCAGTGCGCGTCGTTCGGGCCGGCCTGGGTGAGGCCGGTCCGGCGTTCGTAGTCGGCGATCCGCTGCACCTTCGGCTGCGAGCGGCCGCCGTCGAATTCTGCCTTGAGCCACGCGTCGACGATGCTGTTCGCGAGCTCGGTGCCGATCACGCGCGCGCCCATCGTGATGATCTGCGCATCGTTGCTGCGCCGCGCGCGCTCGGCCGAATAGGTGTCGTGACACTGCGCGGCGCGGATGCCCGGCACCTTGTTCGCGGAGATCGCGACGCCGATGCCCGTGCCGCACAGCAGGATCGCGCGCGGGAACTCGCCCGCCGCGACCCGCTGCGCGACTTCGATCGCGATGTCGGGATACAGCACCGCCTCGTCCGCGCTGTGCGTGCCGAAGTCGGCCAGCTCGACTTCGGGATGCGCCGCGCGCAGGTGCCGCTTGATCGACTCCTTGAGCGCGTAGGCCGCTTCGTCGCAGCCGATCGCCACTTTCATGGTGGACCTCCGGAGGGCAGAGTGGAGTGCGCAAATGCGCAGGGTTGAGCAATTATAAAGGTCTGTCTGAACATTTGGCAAAGGATGAAATTTTGCTCACTGATCGCATCGCATTGAATATTTCCATGAAAATCAACAGAGTATGGGTATTTTGGCGGTGGTGGCTAGCGTTTACCAGTAATTGACACACCAAAAAACCGATGATTACCATGCCGTCACGCTGTATCAAATCATCGTGAATGAACAAAAGTTCAGTCACCATCCGGGATACGACAGTGACTCCTGTTCTGCTCGAAGCAAGTCAGGTAGCGAAGCGGTTCAACGGCGTGAGCGCATTGCGCGACGGGCGATTGAGCCTCATGGCCGGGCGCGTGCACGCGCTGTGCGGCGGCAACGGCACCGGCAAATCCACGTTCCTGAACATCCTGATGGGGCTTCTGCGCCGCGACGAGGGCACGATCCGGCTGAACGGCCGCGACGTCGATTTCGCGTCGCCCGCCGAGGCGCTCGCGAACCGCATGGCGATCATCACGCAGGAGTTGTCGCCCGTGCCGGGGATGACGGTGGCCGAGAACCTGTACCTCGGCCGCGAGCCGACCCGCGCGCGCGTCATCGTCGACTTCCATGCGCTGACGCGCCGCGCGCAGGCGCTGCTCGACCGCCTCGGCTTCACGATCGACGCGGGCGCGCCGATGCATCGGCTGAGCCTCGCGCAGACGCAACTCGTCGAGATCGCGAAGGCGTTCAGCCACGACTGCCAGGTGATGATCATGGACGAGCCGACGTCGGCGATCGGCGAGCGCGAAACCGAGACGCTGTTCGCCGCGATCCGCAACGTCACCGCGCACGGCACCGGGATCATCTACGTGTCGCATCGGCTGAGCGAGCTGTTCGATATCGCCGACGACTACACGGTGTTTCGCGACGGCGCGTATGTCGAGAGCGGCAGGATGGCCGACATCGATCGCGCGCATCTCGTGCGCGCGATCGTCGGCCGCGAAATGTCCGCTGTCGACAAGGCGCGCCGGCCCGCGCACGGCGAGCCTTGCCTGCGGGTCACGGGCCTCGCGCGCGCGGACGAATTCGAAGACGTGAGCCTCGACGTGCGGCGCGGCGAGATCCTCGGCATCTACGGGCTGATGGGCTCGGGCCGCAGCGAATTCCTCAACTGCGTGTATGGCTTGACGCGGCCCGACGCCGGCGCCGCGACGCTCGGCGGCGCGCCGCTGCCGCAGGGCGATCCCGCGCGGGCGATTCGCGCGGGCATCGCGCTCGTCACCGAGGACCGCAAGGATTCGGGCCTCGTGCTGACGGGCAGCGTGCAGGAGAACATCGCGATGGCCGCGTACCGGCGCCTGTCGCGCGGCGGCGTGATCCGGCGTTCGCGCGTGCGCCGCCTCGCGCAATCGATGGTCGAGCGGCTGCGGATCAAGGCCGCGTCGCTGCGCATGCCCGTGTCGGCGATGAGCGGCGGCAACCAGCAGAAGGTCGTGCTCGCGAAATGCCTGTCGACCGAGCCCGTGCTGCTGCTTTGCGACGAGCCGACGCGCGGCATCGACGAAGGCGCGAAACAGGAAATCTACCGGCTGCTCGATGCGTTCGCGCGCGACGGCGGCGCGGTGATCGTCGTGTCGTCGGAGGCGCCCGAGCTGCTGTATCTGAGCGATCGCATCGCGGTGTTCAAGGGCGGCCGCGTCGCGGCGATCTGTCCGGGCGACGGCGCCACTCAGGAATCCCTGCTCCATCTCGCTTCATGAACAAGACCATGAATACCCAGACCCTGTCCCGTCTCGATGCGGCGCCGAAGCGCGTGAATGTCGCCGAGCTCGCAAGCCGCTTCGGCATCCCGATCATCTTCGTCGCGCTGTGCGTCGTGCTCGCATTCGCGAGCCCGTACTTCCTCACGTGGCGCAACTGGAGCGACATCCTGCGGCAGACGTCGATCAACGGGATTCTCGCGATCGGCATGACATACGTGATCCTAACCAAGGGCATCGACCTGTCGGTCGGCTCGGTGCTCGCGCTCGCCGGCATCGTGAGCGGCCTCGCCGGCGCGGCGGGGCACGGGCTCGCGGCGTCGCTCGCAGCTGGCGTCGCGTGCGGCGCGGCGCTCGGCGCGATCAACGGCGTGACGATCGCGCGCTTTAACGTGCCGCCGTTCGTCGCGACGCTCGGGATGCTGAGCATCGCGCGCGGCGTCACTTACATCGTCAACGACGGCAGCCCGGTCGCGAACCTGCCCGACGATTATCTGTCGCTCGGCGTCGGCAAGCTCGGCCCGCTCGGGATGCCGGTGCTGATCTTCGCGGCGGTCGCGCTCGCGTGCTGGTGGGTGCTGCGCTACACGACGTACGGCCGCTATCTGTATGCGGTCGGCGGCAACGAGAAGAGCGCGCGCACGTCCGGCATCGGCGTGCGCAAGGTCGTGTTCTCGGTGTACGTCGTGTCGGGCGCGCTCGCGGGCCTCGCCGGGATGATTCTCGCCGCGCGCACGACGTCCGCGCTGCCGCAGGCGGGCGTGTCGTACGAGCTCGATGCGATCGCGGCCGTCGTGATCGGCGGCACGAGCCTGTCGGGCGGACAGGGCGGCGTCGTCGGCACGCTGTTCGGCGCGCTGCTGATCGGCGTGATCAACAACGGACTGAATCTGCTCGGCGTGTCGTCGTATTACCAGCAGATCGCCAAGGGGCTCATCATCGTGCTGGCCGTGCTCATCGACGTGGCCCGCAAACAGCAGCGCTGACGCAGCGCATTCCCATCCGGACGGAGGAGACGACAATGCAAACACGAAAGACCTGGTTCGGCCGCTTCGCGGCCGCCGCGGCGCTCGGCGCGACGCTCGCGATCACGGCGGCGCCGGGCGCGGCGCACGCGGCGAGCGGACCGTATCGCGTCGGCGCGGCGGTCTACGGGATGAAAGGCCAGTTCATGCAGAACTGGGTGCGTGAGATCAAGGCGCATCCGGCCGTGAAGAGCGGCGCGGTGCAGCTCACGGTGTTCGACGGCAACTACGACGCGCTCACGCAGAACAACCAGATCGAGACGATGCTCACGCAGCAGTACAGCGGCATTCTGTTCGTGCCGATCGACACGAAGGCGGGCATCGGCGTGGCCACGCGTGCGGCCGCGTCGGACACGCCGCTCATCGCGTCGAACACGATGCTCGCGACGCCGAAGGTGCCGTACATCGGTAACGACGACGTCGAGGGCGGCCGCCTGCAGGCCGAAGCGCTCGCCAGGCAGATCGGCGGCAAGGGCAACGTCGTGATCATCCAGGGGCCGATCGGCCAGTCCGCGCAGATCGATCGCGAGAAGGGCGAGATGGAAGTGCTCGCGAAGTATCCGGGCATCAAGGTGATCGAGAAGAAGACCGCGAACTGGTCGCGCGCGGAAGCGATGAACCTGATGGAAGACTGGCTCAACGCGCATCCGAAGCAGATCAACGGCGTGATCGCGCAGAACGACGACATGGCGCTCGGCGCGCTGCAGGCGGTCAAGAATCGCGGGCTCACGCCGAAGGACATCCCGATCACGTCGATCGACGGCATGCCCGACGCGATCCAGGCGGCCAAGCGCGGCGAGATCACGACGTTCCTGCAGGATGCGCAGGCGCAGTCGCAAGGCGCGCTCGATCTCGTGCTGCGGCAGTTAGTCGGCGCGAGCTACAAGCCGCAGTCGGTGATCTGGCAGCGCTACGCGAAGGATCTGAAGTGGGACGGCGGCACCGCGAAGCGCTACATCCTGCCGTGGGTGCCCGTCACGCCGGCGAACGCCGATCAGCTGTACAAGCAGGTCACGGGCGGTTGAGCGAGGCGGCCATGACGAATCTCTGGGACAGGGCGTTCGATCTGACGGGCCGCGTCGCGCTCGTGACGGGCGGCGCGGCGGGCATCGGGCACGCGTGCGCGAAACTGCTCGCACAGCGCGGCGCGAGCGTCGCGCTCGTCGATCGGCATCCCGAAACGATGCGGATCGCCGCGATGCTCGAAGGCGGCGCCGCGCGCCATAGCGGGATGTCGCTCGACCTGCGCGACTGCTCGGCCGCGCAGGCTGCCGTCGAGCTCGTCGCGTCGCGCTTCGGCGGCGTCGATCTGCTCGTCAACAGCGCGGGCGTCGCGCTGCTGGACAAGGCGCTCGACGTCGGCGAGGCCGCGTGGGACGCGACGATGGCGATCAACGTGAAGGCGTCGTTCTTCGTCGCGCAGGCGGTTGCGCGGCAGATGATCGCGGGCGGGCGCGGGGGGCGGATCGTCAATCTCGCGTCGCAGGCGAGCGTGGTCGGGCTCGACAGGCACGCCGCGTATTGCGCGAGCAAGGCCGCGATCGTCGGGATGACGAAGGTGCTCGCGCTCGAATGGGCGCCGCACGGGATCACCGTGAACGCGGTGTCGCCGACGATCGTCGAAACCGAGCTCGGCAAGCAGGCGTGGGCGGGCGAAGCCGGCGAGCGCGCGAAGCGCGAGATTCCGGCCGGTCGCTTCGCGCAGCCGGACGAGATCGCCGCGCTGGTGCTTTATCTGCTGAGCGACGCGGCCGCGATGATGACGGGCGAGAACGTCGTGATCGACGGCGGCTATACCGCGCGTTGAAGCGGCGGCCGAGCCGCCGTCTGAACAACCGACCGACGAAAACATAGGAGACGTTGCATGTCGTCGATAGCCGAAGCGCCGCCGCAACGCGCGGCCGAGCGCAGCGACGCGGGCGCGCTGCCCGCCACGATGCGCGCCGTGGTCTGTCACGGCCCGCAGGATTACCGCCTCGAGCAGGTGCCCGTGCCGAAGCCGGGGCCCGACGAGATTCTGACCGAAGTGGAGCGCGTGGGCATCTGCATGGGCGACATCAAGACGTTCCGCGGCGCGCCGTCGTTCTGGGGCGACGCGGTGCAGCCGCGCTACGTGAAGCCGCCGATGATTCCGGGCCACGAGTTCGTGTGCCGCGTCGTCGCGCTCGGGCCGCTCGCCGAGCGGCGCGGCGTGAAGATCGGCGATCGCGTGATCTCCGAGCAGATCGTGCCGTGCTGGGGGTGCCGCTTCTGCGGGCACGGCCAGTACTGGATGTGCCAGAAGCACGATCTGTACGGATTCCAGAACAACGTGCACGGCGCGATGGCCGAGTACATGATCTTCACGAAGGAGGCGATCGTCCACCAGGTGCCCGATTCGATTCCGGTCGACGAGGCGATCCTGATCGAGCCGCTGTCGTGCTCGCTTCATGCGGCCGATCGCGCGAACGTCGGCTTCGACGACGTGGTCGTCGTGGCGGGGGCGGGCACGCTCGGGCTCGGCATCATCGGCGCGGTGCGGCTGCGCCATCCGAAGAAGCTGATCGTGCTCGACATGAAGCCCGAGCGCGCGGCGCTCGCGCTCGGAATGGGCGCGGACGAAGTGTGGAATCCGGGCGAGGAGAACGTGATCGAGAAGATCCGGTCGATCACGGGCGGCTACGGCTGCGACATCTACATCGAGGCGACGGGCCACCATCGCGCGGTCGGTCAGGGCCTCGCGATGCTGCGCAAGCTCGGCCGCTTCGTCGAGTTCAGCGTGTTCAACGACGACGCGGCCGTCGACTGGTCGATCATCGGCGACCGCAAGGAGCTCGACGTGCTCGGCTCGCATCTCGGCCCGTACATGTACCCGCGCGCGATCGAGTTCATCGGCTCGCGCAAGATCGACGTGCGCGGCATCGTCACGCACACGTTCCCGCTGTCGCGCTTCGCGGACGCATTCGCGGTGATGGAGCGCGGCGAGCAATCGTTGAAGGTCGTCCTGGACCCACGAGGTTAATGCATGAATCGTGTCATCAATCATCCCGACTACGTCGTCGAGGATATGCTGCGCGGGATCGCCGCCGCGCATCCGGAGCTCACGCTCGATGCGGACAATCCGCGCGTGATCGGCGTCGCACGGCCGGCGGCGGGCAAGGTCGGCGTCGTCACGGGCGGCGGCTCGGGCCACGAGCCGGCGTTTCTCGGCTACGCGGGGCCGGGGCTCGTGGACGCGGTCGCGGTCGGCGAGATCTTCTCGTCGCCGACCGCGAAGAGCTTTCTCGACGCGTTCCGGCGCGCCGATCGCGGTGCGGGCGTCGCATGCCTGTACGGCAATTACGCGGGCGACAACATGAACGTGAAGATGGCGATCAAGATGGCGGCCGCGCAGGGCATCGACGTGAAGACCGTCGTCGCGAACGACGACGTCGCGTCGGCGCCGCGCGACGAACGCGCGAAGCGTCGCGGCGTCGCGGGCGAGATCCTGATGTGGAAGGCGGGCGGCGCGCGCGCGGCGGCGGGCGGCGATCTCGACGCGGTGATCGCGAGCGCGCGCAAGGCGATCGACAACACGCGCTCGGTCGGCATCGGGCTGTCCGCGTGCACGATTCCGGCGAACGGCAAGGCGAATTTCCACATCGCCGACGGCGAGATGGAAGTCGGCATCGGCCACCACGGCGAGCACGGCGTGCGCGTGATGCGCACGGTGAGCGCGAAGGACATGGCCGCGATGATGTTCGACATCGTGCTGCCGGATTTTCCGCTCGAACGCGGCGAGGAGGTGGCCGTGCTCGTGTCGGGACTCGGCGCGACGCCGCTGATGGAGCAATATATTCTGTATGCCGAAGTAGCGGAGCGGCTCGCGGCGGCCGGATTGAAGATCGGCTTTCGCCTCGTCGGCAATCTGTTCACGTCGCTCGAGATGATGGGCGTCACGCTGACGATCACCCGGCTCGACGACGAGCTGAAGCAACTGTTCGCCGCGCCGTGCAGCAGCATCGGCCTCACCGTTGGAGGCCGCGCATGAACGCCGCCACCCTTCAGAGCCTGCCGCTCGCCGGCGCCGGTTTCGTCGTGCGCGAGCTCGTCGACGTGATCCGGCGCAATCGCGATCAGTTATCCGAAATAGACGCGGCGATCGGCGACGGCGATCACGGCATCAACATGAGCAAGGGCTTCGGCCAATGCGGCGAGCGGCTCGACGCGCGCGGCGCGACGAGCCTGCCGGATGCGCTCGATATGTTGTCGACCTCGCTCCTGGACGGCATCGGCGGATCGATGGGCCCGCTTTACGGCAGCTTCTTCATGGATTTCGCCGTGGTGCTGAAGGGGCGCGACACGCTCGACGCGACACTGTTCGGCGAAGCGCTGTCGGCGGGGTTGGCGGGCGTGCAGGCCATCAGCGACGCGAAGGTCGGCGACAAGACGCTGATCGACACGCTCGCGCCGGCCGATGCCGCGTTTCACGAAGCGCTGCGCGCGGGCGACGATTTTCGCCACGCGCTCGCCGCGATGAGCGCGGCCGCGGAGCGCGGCAGGGAGTCGACGCGCTGGCTGCAGGCGAGGATCGGACGGGCGGCGCGGCTCGGCGAGCGGTCGGTCGGCACGCTCGATGCGGGGGCGGCGTCGTGCTGCCTGATTCTGTGCAGTATCGCGAGCTCGATCGGCGCGCGGCTGAACTGACCGGGCCGAACTATCCGGATAAGGCGCCGCGTCAGCGTTGCAGCGCCTTGCGAAAGAAGACCGCGCGCTCGGTTTCGGCGAAGCCGAGCGCGCGATGCAGCGCGTGCGACGCGGCGTTGTCGAGCGGCGCGTCCGACGCGAATTCGGTGCAGCCGCGCGCCTCGCCCCACGCGGCGGCGGCCGAGCACAGCGCGCGCGCGACGCCGCGGCGGCGCGCGGCCGGAGCGACGAAGATGCCTTCGAGAAACAGCACGGGCGACGTATCGCAGCCGTTCACGTAGTCGCGCCGAACAGCGACTTCGGCGAAGCCGAGCGCGGCGCCATCCGCCGCCGATGCGATGAAGCAGGCATGTCGATCCGGCGCGCCGAGTTGTCGCGCGATGTCGCGCGCGTGTGCGGCGTCGTCGGCATGCGGCCACAGCGCGCGCCGAAGCCGACGCCATGCGTCGTCGTCGGACGCCTCGGCGGCGCGAATCGTGAAATGCGCAAGCGAGTGCGTCAAGTTGCCTCAGTCGCCGCGCGTGCGGCGTTCACCGCTTGCGCGACGCGCTCGACGAATTCGCGGTCGACGCTCGTGATCGCCTCGCGCTTGCCGTCGGGCATGTCGACGATGAGCCGATGCGTGACGTCCTGCGTGGTCCACGCGAGATAGCCGACGACGACGAGCATCACGCCCGCGACGAGCGTCGCGCTCGAGCCGAGCGAGCCGCCCGCGACGGCGGCGGCGACGCCGATCAGCGAGATCGCGTACGGAACGATCTTGTTCTTCCTGACGGTGAGAACCTCGACGCCGCGAATCTCGCGCAGCGCAAAGATTTGCCCGGCGGCGGACAGGCCGTTGCGCGTGACCATGACGCCGTGTTCGTTGAAGGCGTTTTCCATCAAAAGGGTGTCAATCGAAAACGCGCAGCGTAGCAGATTTGACCGATGCGCGAACGAGGCCCGCTGACGCACGACGCCGACATCGGGAACGAGCGTCGCGCGCGGCGAACGGGCGAATCGGCAAGGACTGCCGGCCACGGCGGCGGGAACGCGGCCTGGCCGGCGCGGTTCGCGAATGCGACGAACGGGGAGCGGCTCGCGAGCGCGGCGGATCACGCCGGCTCATCGGGCGAAGCGGCGAAAGAAGGGATGGAACGTGAAAAGCGAGGGAAGAGAGAGGCGAGCGCGCCGGCAGCGAGCGAAAGCCGCGCGTTGGCGCGGGAGCGCCGAAGCGCGCGCGGCCGGGGCGTGCCGCGACGTGTGCGCAGGCCCTCGTCGCGCCGAGCGGCGAACGAAGCCGCGGCGCTTGTCAGTAGAGCGCGGTGCCGCCTTCGTACAGACGCCCGGGCACGTGCGACGCGACCGCCTCGGCGATCTCCGCCTCGGTGCTCTCGGCCGGCACGACCTGGCGGCGCGCGGGCGCATCGAGATGCATCGTCCATTCGACGAGCCGATACGGGCGCCCCCACGGGCGCTGCATCGCAACCGACACGCGGCAGCTTTGCACGGGGAACGCGTGTTCGTGCGTGAGTAACGTGCGCAGGCCGCTGAAAACGGTATCTTCGACCATCGTTTCCTCCGATCCTGTCTTGCGTTGGACGGTCTACGCCGCCGCAATCCGGGTAAAAAAAATGCCGCCGATGCTCAGGCGGCCAACAGGGGGGGTGTGAGCATCCTCTCAACCCAGAATTAAACGAAACTTAAAAGCAGCAAAAAAAGCGCCCCGCACGAGGCGGGGCGCTTTTGCCGTAGTGTGCCGCGAGTTGTCGAGCGAATGCTCAGAACTTGTGGCGGATACCGACGCGCGCGGCGATCTGGTTCTTCGAGCCGGTGCCCGACGTGTTGAAGTAGCTCGTGCTCGAGCCGATCTGCGCTTGCAGGCCCTTGCCCGACGCCTGCTGATAGACCGCGAGCAGGTAGACGTCGGTGCGCTTGCTGAGCGCGTAGTCGAGCGCGCCGTTGACCTGGTTCCAGTGGCCCGAGTTCGCCCCCGACACGCGCGAGTACGTGTAGCCGACGCCCGCCGACAGCGCCGGCGTGAACGCATACTTGCCGCCGGCTTCGTATGCGTTGTACGTCGTGCTGCCGCCCGTGACCGGCTCGAGGCGCGTGTTCGTCCACAGCGCCCAGACGGTTGCCGGGCCCCAGATGTAGCGGCCGCCGACGCCGAGGCTGCGCAGGTCGCGGACGTTGTTGATCGTCAGGTTCGCGATGTTGGTCGTGAACGCCGGCGTCGATTGGCCCGGATAGCGGATGTCGGTGTACGCGGCGCCGAGGCCGATCGGGCCGTTCGCGTAGTTCAGGCCGAAGCTGTACGCGCGCGACGAGCCGGGCGTCGTCGTCGTGCCGTTCGTCGTCGCCGGCGCGCCGGCGAACGACGTCGAGTTCGAGAAGCCGTACAACGCGCCGAACGTGAAGCCCGAGTAGTTCGCGCTCTGGAACTTCACCGCGTTGTTGATGCGGCTCGACGTCAGCTGGTCGATGTCGTTCACGTGGTACGCGTAGTTGCCCGCGACCGTGTTGCCGCCCGTCGAGTAGTTCGAGCCGAGGATGTCGGTCGAGAACGAGTACTGACGGCCGAACGTCAGCGTGCCGGCGTCCTTGTGCGACAGGCCGACATAGGCCTGGCGGCCGAAGATCGCGCCGCCCTGGCCGATCGTGCCGTTGCCGCTGTTGAAGCCGTTTTCGAGCACGAAGATCGCCTTCAGGCCGCCGCCGAGGTCTTCTGCGCCGCGCAGGCCCCAACGGCTGCCCTGGGCGATGCCGTCGTCGTACTTGAAGAGCTTGCTGCTGCCGTTGGCGCTCTTGCTGTGGTTCACATAGCTGACGCCGGCGTCGATGAGGCCGTACAGCGTGACGCTGCTTTGTGCGTGAGCCGCGCTCGCGGTCGCGGCGAGGATAGCGGTGGTCAACAGTTTCTTGTTCAAGGCAAATCTCCGAGCAGTAAGAATGTTTGCGGTTCCGCTGCGCTCTTTAAGGCGTTTGGAAGGGGAACGGAAGCGCACTGTATCGACGGGGCGCTTAATGAATATGACAATTGCGGACATGTTCACGGTGTGTCGCGCCCACGCCACACGTGATGATGGCGACTTGCGCCGGCCGCGTTATACCGATTTGGCCGGTTGATTGACCGGGCGCAGGAATATATGTATGAAAATTGCTTGGTTTGTCCCTTCGACGCCACATGCGACGATGCGCGCTTTCCACACGACGGGATGCGAGGACAAGCCATGCAACGATTTGTTTCGATCTTCCGCCGGGCGGCCGGCGGCGCGGCGTTTGCAATCGCGGCAACGCTCGCGCACGCGGGCGGCCCGGCGCTGAAGATCGGCACGATGAGCGGCCCGGACGCGCAGATCTGGACGGAGGTGACGAAGGTCGCCGCGCGCGACGGGCTTGCGATCAAGGTGATCGAATTCAACGATTACGTGCAGCCGAACGCGGCGCTCGACGCCGGGGATCTCGACGCGAACGGCTTCCAGCACCAGCCGTTCCTCGACAGCCAGATCAAGCAGCGCGGCTACAAGATCGTGAGCGTCGGGCTCACGTACACGTCGCCGATGGGCTTCTATTCGAAGAAGCTCAAATCGCTGAAGGATCTGCCCGTCGGCGCGAAAATCGGGATTCAGAACGATCCGTCGAACGGCAACCGCGCGCTTCTGCTGCTGCAGAAGTACGGGGTCGTCAAGCTGAAGCCGGGCGCCGGCGCGAACGGCGTGAACGCGACGCCGCTCGACGTCGCCGAGAATCCGAAGAAGATCAAGCTCGTCGAGCTCGACGCCGCGCAGCTGCCGCGCGCGCTGCCGGATCTCGACGCGGCGTCGATCAACACCGACTACGCGGTGAAGGCGGGGCTGTCGCCGGTGAAGGACGCGATCGCGATCGAGGACCTGAAGGGCCCGTACGCGAACCTGATCGCGGTGCGTGCGCAGGATAGGGACAAGCCTTGGGTGAAGAAGCTCGTCGCCGCGTACGAATCGGACGACGTGCGCAAATTCATCGAAACGAAATTCAACGGTGCGATCATTCCGGCGTTCTGACGAACGAGGCCGACAGGGGCGGGCGGCGCGCGAAGCGTGCGCCCGGAAGCATCGCAGCGAGCGGTGCTCATAAAGGCTCGGGCGGGACGCGCCCGTCCATTCGAATAGAGCCGGTAAGCAACTCGCCCGCATTGCGCGGGCGAGTTTTTTTCACGTGACGGTTCGATGCACCGCCGCCGCCGCCGCTCGCGCGCTCAGGCCGACAGCAGTGATCCACTGCGGATCGGCGTCGCGCCGGCGATGCGCGCGACCTCCATGCCGGCCGTCGCGAAGCGCGCGATCTGCCGCGCGTACAGCACGCCGGACACGCTGCTCTTGAGCGTGACGACGCGGTCGGTCAGCGGATCGACGATGTCGGCCACTTCCTGGCCCGCTTCGATCCACACGCCGACCGGCGTGCGGAACACGATCACCCCCGACATCGGCGCGACGAGCGGATCGGTGCCCGCGAGCGGCGTCGCCGCGAATTCGAGCGGCGGCTGCGGCGCGGGCGCGCCGTCGATCGCGCCGCGCAGCGTCAGGTATTCGATCAGCGCCTGCGCGTCGTGCTCGGCGAGCTCGTACGACACGTCGCGTTCGCTGCGCAGCTCGACCGTCACCGAGATCGTGCCGTTTGGAATCGGATGACGCTCGCCGAAGCGATGGCGCAGCTCCGACCAGCAGAAGCTGTGGATCTCGTCGAACGGATTGCCCACCGAGTTCAGCGCGAGCAGCGACGCCTTCGCGCCCAGATAGCGCGACAGCGGCTCGACGTCTTCCCACAGGTCCGGATTCGTGTAGATGTGCATCACCGCGTCGCAGTCGCAATGCAGGTCGAGCACGATGTCGGCGTCGTGCGACAGCCGCTGCAGCGCGAGCCGCTGCGATTCGAGCTCGGTGCGCGGCTGCTGCTCGTCGAGCGCCTCGCGCATCGCGCCGCGCACGGCGGCGAGGTTCGCGGCCGCGTCGTGCGTGAGGCTGCCCTCGATGCGCGGGATCACGAGCGCCGCGAGGTCGTGGAAATTGCGGTTGAAGTTCTGCATCGAGCCGAGCTCGAAGCGGCCGAGGTGATCGCCGAACACGTGCTGCGCGAGGCCGATCGGATTCGCGACCGGCACGACGACGATCTCGGCGCGCAGCTTGCCCGCCGTTTCGAGCGCCGCGAGCTTGCGGCGCAGCAGCGTCGCGACGAGCATGCCGGGCAGCTCGTCCGCGTGCAGCGACGCCTGGATGTACACCTTCTTCCCGCTGCGCGGGCCGTAATGGAAGCTCGTGATGTGGCGCGCCGTGCCGACGGCCGGCGAGATCAGCGGATGGGTCTGCGTTTGCATGATGGGAATGAGCGGCGCAGCCGCCGCGCGTCGTTCGATGTCGGTGAATCGATGATTGTACGTGGATCGTCGCGGATGCACCAAACCTGTGCTGTATGCGCACGGTTTTTCTGTTCAATCAATGACTTGCGTCGAAATTCGCGCATTCGGCGGATCAAAATTATGGCGATTTTTTAATCGATACACTGTTGGCCGCAGCGGGTGCGGGGCGTCGATTTTTTTTAGCGTGAGCGCGCGTGCGGCGAAGGCGCGGCCGGGGATCGATCCGATGACAGTGAGCGAACTGCAGTTGACGGGCAGCCGGGCGGGCTTGCCGGGCGCGCGCGAGACGAGCGCCTACTTGCCGTACGTCGACGGCCTGCGCGCATGGGCGGTGCTGTCCGTGGTGCTGTACCACCTGGACGCGCGCTGGCTGCCGGGCGGCTTTTCCGGCGTCGATATCTTTTTCGTGATTTCCGGCTTCGTCGTGAGCGCGTCGGTCGCGAATCGGGGGCCGATGTCGTTCGGGCAATTTCTTTTGTTTTTTTACGCCCGGCGCATCCGGCGAATTCTGCCGGCGCTCTTCGTGGTCTTGCTCGCGACCGGCCTGCTCGCGGCGCTCTTCATCCCGGCTTCCTATCTGAGCGACAGAAACCAGAAAACCGCGCTGCTCGCATTCTTCGGCTCGAGCAACGTGATCCTCGGCGCGACGGGCGGCGATTATTTTTCGCCGAAGGCGGAATTCAACCCGTATACGCATACCTGGTCGCTCGGCGTCGAGGAGCAGTTCTATGCGATTTTCCCGTTGCTGTTCTGGCCGTGGATCGCGGGCAGGGACCGCCGATACGTGTCGACCGCGCTGTTCGCGGCCGGGCTCGGCGCGTCGCTCGCGTGGGCGCTCTGGACGGGCCCCGCGCGGCACGCGCAGGCGTTCTATTTCATCTTCGGGCGCTTCTGGGAACTTGCCGCGGGCGTCCTGCTTCATCAGTGCATGGCGTGCTTCGGATTCGCGTCGGGCAAGCCGGCGCGATTGCCGGCGACGCCCGCGATCCGGGCGGGCGCGTGGGCGTCGGCGGCCGCGGTGCTGGCCGGATTCGTCGTGTCGAGGCCGGCGCTCTATCCGTTTCCCGGCGCGATCGTTCCCGTCGCCGGCACGCTGGGGCTGCTCGGCTTGCTGCACGGGCGCGGGCATGCGGGACCGATCTCCACGGCGCTCGAGAACCGGGCGCTGCGCTTCGTCGGCAGGATTTCCTATTCGCTTTACTTGTGGCACTGGCCGATCTTCGTCGTGCTTCGCTGGACGGTCGGGCTCGATTCGGCGGGCAGCCGCGCGTGCGCGCTGGTGCTCGCGTTCGCGCTGTCGGCCGCGTCGTATCGCTTCGTCGAGACGCCGTTTCGGCGCGGAGCATCCGCGCGGCGGGCGCCGCGCTTCGTCGTGCTCGCGTGCGCGGCGGGCGCGATGGCGGCGGGCGCGGCATTCTCGTCGATGCTGGCCGCCGCGCAGCCGCAGCTATCGCTCAGCACCGTCGCGCGAAATCGGCTCGACTGGTATCCGTACGGCGCCGACACGAACGCCGCGTATCCGGGTTGCGTCGCGGATGTCGACAGCGCCGACGTCGACGGCGGCAAGCTTTGGATCTATTCGCGCAAGCACTGCGACCTGCGGCCGGCAAGCCGGCATCGCGTGTTCGTGATCGGCGATTCGCACGCGATGGCGTATGCGGGCATGTTCAAGCAGTTCGTCGTGCGTACGGGCATCGCCGTCTATTCGTACAACAACGCGGGATGTCCGTTCGTCAGCCTGCAGCCGTGGCGCGAGCGCGGCGATCCCGGATGCCGCCGGTACGGCGACGCGGCGCGGCTGGACATGCTGTCGAAGCTCGAGCCCGGAGACGTCGTGTTTCTTCCGTCGCTTCGCCTGCCGCGGCTGACCACGCAGTGGGCGTTCGTCGGCGACGAAGCCGCGCGCCGCCTGATGTTCGGCGGCGATGCGGCCGAGCAGCGCGATCGGGCCGTTGCGGCCGCCATCCCGGTATTGCGGGACATCGAGCGACGCGGCGCGCGGATCGTGCTCGAAGCGCCGCCGCCGGTTTTCCGGATGGTTCCGTACCGCTGCTCGGACTGGTTCAATCGACGCAACGCGATCTGCGCGCACGGCCCGCTCGTCGGCCGTGGCGAGATCGACGAACTGAGGGCGCCCGTGCTGGAATCGTACGCGCGGATCGCCGCCCGGGTGCCGGACGTCCGCACGTGGGACCCGCTGCCGCTCCTGTGCGGGGAGAAGACGTGCTCGGCGTACGACGGCGGGCGGCCGTTGTTCTTCGACGGCGACCACATCAGCGGCTATGGAAATTCGCGCGTGCTTCCGGGTTTCGAGGCGTTCATGCGTCAGATGATGGGCGCTGCGTAGCGAGTTGCTTGCGCCGTGCCGATCGGATCGAGGCGCGAGGCGATCGCGAGCGCCGACGGTCGATGAAGGGAAGGCGCGCCGCGATGGGCCGTCTCGATAGCGCGACGTGACGAGACTCGCGACGAGCCGGCGCGGCAGGTGGATGAAAAACGGGCGGACAAAAATCGCGCAGACAAAAAGCCGGCAGACAAGAAGCCGGCAGGCGAAAGGCAAGCTGTCGGCGGCCGCTTCGTCGGCAGACTCGCGCGCCGGGACATTCCGATCCGGCTCACGTCGAGCGGCTCCGCTGTCCGACGGCGACGCGTGCCCGATGGCGACGCGTGCCCGATGGCGGACACCGGCGCGGCCGCGCGCAAAAAAACGGGCTTCGCCGCGAAGCGAAGCCCGTTTTCGCTGCGAACCGCGGCGGCGCGCCCTGCCGGACGCGCCGCGCGCGAGCCGGCTTACTTGCCGTACACGTTGAAGTCGAAGTATTTCTTCGCGATCTTGTCGTACGTGCCGTCCTTGCGCATGTCGGCGATCGCCTTGTCGATCTTCGCCTTCAGATCGGTGTCTTCCTTGCGCAGGCCGATGCCCGCGCCTTCGCCGAGCGTCTTCGGATCGTCGAGGTCCGAGCCGGCGAACGCGAAGTCCTTGCCGCGCGGCGTCTTCAGGAAGCCGATGTCGGCCTGCACCGCGTCTTGCAGCGCCGCGTCGAGGCGGCCGGCGATCAGGTCGGCGTAGACCTGGTCCTGATTCTGGTACGGCTGGACCTTCACGCCCTTCGGCGCCCAGTAGGTCTTCGCGTAGGTTTCCTGGATCGTGCCTTGCTCGACGCCGACCGATTTGCCCTTCAGCGAATCCGCCGTCGGCATCACGTTCGCGCCCTTCTTCGCGACGAGGCGCGTCGGCGTGTTGAACAGCTTCGACGAGAACGCGATCTGCTCTTCACGCTGCGGCGTCATCGACATCGACGACAGCACGCCGTCGAACTTGCGCGCCTTCAGCGCGGGGATCATGCCGTCGAAGTCGTTTTCGATCCACACGCATTTGGCTTTCACACGCTTACAGATCTCGTTGCCGAGATCGACGTCGAAGCCGACCACTTTGCCGTCCGGGCCTTTCGATTCGAAAGGCGGGTAGCTCGCGTCGACGCCGAAACGGATCGTCGACCAATCCTTCGCCTGGACGCCGCCTGCCGACACGGCCAGCAGGGCCACGGTCAAAGCCGCCAAGAATTTTTTCACTGTTATTCCTCGTGTAGTTCGATGGTTGCGCGCGGTCGTGCCGCGGATGCGCTTGCTGCCCGGCGCGGCAGCGGCCGGGCTGACTGGTGCCCTCGTCCGGTGCGGGGGACGAGCGGTGCGCCAAGCTTACCAAGACAAAATAGCGCGAGGCTGCCTAGTGGAAGACCCGATAGCGGTCCGGCGCGCGCCGAGGCGGTTTGCGCGGCACGGCGCGACGTTGCCGCTCGAGGAATGATTTACGTCAACGTTTCGTCGGCCGCCTGGCGAAGACATGCGATGAACTGCGTGACGGCGGGCGTCGGCAGCAGGTCGCGGCGCGACAGGATCGACAGGTCGTAGCTCGGCAGCGTGTCGTCGAGGCGCGCGGCGCGAATGCCGAGCGGCGCGACCATCGCCGCGAGCGGCTTCGTGAAGCAGCCGATCACGTCCGAGCGCGCGACGAGCCCGAGCGTCACCGCGAACGACGACGGCGCGCGCAGCAGCCGCTGCGGCAGCGGCAGCCCGTGCGCGTTGAACATCGACATCATCACGCTGTGCGGAAAGTGATCGGCGCCGACCGTGACGATCCATTCGGCGTCGAGCAGCTCCGACAGCCGCCGCGCGCCCGCGAGCGGATGGCCTTCGCGCATCGCGACGACGAACTCCGTCGAGCACAGCGGCAACTGCGTGAAGTCGCGCTCGAGCGCGGGAATGTGATGGATCGCGGCGATGTCGAGCTCGCCGTTGCGCAGCCGCGCGAGCGCGTCGGGCACCGTGACTTCCTCGAGCGACAGGCTCACGCGCGGCATCGTCGCGCGAAACTTCATCACCGCGCGCGGCAGCGCGGTCAGCGCGATCGACGGCATCGTGCCGACCGCGACGCGCCCGGACAGCTCGCCCCTCACCTGCTCGACCGCCTCGACGGTGCGGCGCATGTCGCCGAGCAGCTGTTCGGCGCGCGGCAGCAGCGCATGGCCGCACGCGGTGAGCTCGACGCCGCGCACGCTGCGCACGAGCAGCTCGGCGTTGAGCGCGCTTTCGAGCTCGCGGATCGTGTGCGTGATCGCGGGCTGCGTGACGCCGAGCTCGCGCGCGGCGGCGCGCAGGCTCTTGTGGTGGGCGGCGGCGACGAACGCCTGCAGTTGCTGGAGCTTCATGGCGGCGAGGGCGGGTGATAAACGCAGTTTATCGCGGTGAAAAAAACTGCATCTTATTGAATCGTTATGGCGTGGCTATAGTGGCCCGCTTCTGCGCGTCCGATTGTCCGGGCGCCGCCGTCACGGAGCCTTCGATGAACGACGCACGCTTGACCGGGGTCGACGACCTCGCCCCGCTCGCCGACGAATTGCGCGAAATCCGCCATCGCATTCACCGCCATCCGGAGCTCGCGTACGAGGAGCTCGAGACCGCCGCGCTCGTCGCCGGCAAGCTCGAGGCGTGGGGCTGGCAGGTGGCGCGCGGCGTCGGCGGAACGGGCGTCGTCGGCACGTTGCGCGCGGGCGACGGCGCGCGCCGCGTCGGCGTGCGCGCGGACATGGACGCGCTGCCGATCGTCGAGGCGACCGGGCTGCCGTACGCGAGCGCCGTGCCCGGCAAGATGCACGCGTGCGGCCACGACGGCCACACGACGATGCTGCTCGGCGCCGCATGGCGGCTCGCGCAGACGCGAAACTTCTGCGGCACCGTCCATCTCTATTTCCAGCCGGCCGAGGAGCACGGCGTCGACAGCGGCGCGAAGCGGATGATCGACGACGGCCTGTTCGAGCGCTTCCCGTGCGACGCGGTGTTCGGGATGCACAATCATCCGGGCGTCGAGCCGGGCGTGTTCCTCACGCGGCGCGGCGCGTTCATGTCGGCGGGCGACAAGGCGGTGATCGAGATTCACGGCGTCGGCGGCCACGCGGCGCGGCCGCATCTCGCGGTCGATCCGATCGTCGTCGCGGCGAGCATCGTGATGGCGCTGCAGACGATCGTCGCGCGCAACGTCGATCCCGCGCAGCCTGCCGTCGTCACGGTCGGCTCGCTGCACGCGGGCACCGCGAACAACGTCATTCCGAACGGCGCGCGGCTCGAACTGTCGGTGCGCTCATTCGATCCGGCGGTGCGCGCGCTGCTCAAGCGCCGCATCGCGGCGCTCGTCGACGCGCAGGCGGCGAGCTACGGCGCGACGGCGAGCGTCGAGTACATCGAAGGCTATCCGGTCGTCGTCAATTCGGACGACGAAACCGATTTCGCCGCGCAGGTCGCGAAGGAACTGGTCGGCGAGCGCAACGTCGTCGAGCAGGCCGACATCCTGATGGGCAGCGAGGATTTCGCGTTCATGCTGCAGCGGCGGCCGGGCTCGTTCGTGCGGCTCGGCAACGGCGCGGGCGAGGACGGCTGCATGGTGCACAACCCGAAATACGACTTCAACGATCGCAATCTCGTGATCGGCGCGGCGTTCTGGGCGCGGCTCGTCGAGCGGTATCTCGGGCGGTAGGCGTGCGCGTCGGCGGCGCAGACGCGTTTGCGGAGCGCCGGTGGGGCGGCCGGGCGGCAAATCGGCGGATTGGTGGATCGGTGGATCGGCCGGTGCGCGGTTCGCGACTGATGCGCGGTGCGCGCGGGCGGGCGTTGCCGACCGACGCGGGCGGCGCGCGCGACGCCTGGACGGTTGCCGCGCGCCGCTTCCGCCGATTCGATGGCTTCGATGCCGGCTCGCCGGACTTCGTTGCTTGGTGTCGCTACGCGTCGCTTCGAATAGGCCGTGTTTGTCGGCTCCGCGAAGCGGCGTGCGAATGGGTTGCAAGTTGGCGTGCGAATCGGTGTGTGAAGCGGTGTGTGAGTCGGTATGTGAAGCGGCTTGCACATTGATATGCGAGGCGCGACGGCAACGCGCGGTTGCGCCTCGCGACGCGCGGCGAGTGGTTTGCATTCGCGGCTCGCGGCTTGTGGCGTGCGGCTCGTGGCGTACGGCGTGCGGCTTGCGGTTCGCGGTCGTGGCCTGGCGTGAGGAAATCGGGCATGCGGATCGCTAGTTTGGGTTGGCGGCCGGCGGGTAACGCGACTGCGGCCGCGGCGCGCGTTTCGTCGCCCGTCTCGACAGCGGCGCCGAGGCGGCGCTGACCGGCTGCCGGCGATGACGCGAAGCCACGTGTCTCGTCGCTTGCCGCGCGGCACGAGAGGAACACGAATGACGACGGCCGGCCGATTTCGGCTGACCGCTCGCGAGCCGATTGCGATCGCAGCGAGCGACGCGCCGCTCGCGCCGGCGAGGGGCGCGAGGGGCGCGAGGAGCCGGCCGGCCGAAGCGGGGCGGCCCGTCGGCTGCCGATCGCGGTTCCGATTCGGTTCCGAGATATTCCAGGAGGAGACGACGACATGCATGACGACAATCTGACGATGCCCGCCGCCGACCGCGCGGGCGCCGCCGCAGCCGCATCCGCGCGCGCGGCGACCTCTCGCGCCGCGCGCGGCGGCGCCGTCGCGGCGGCGGTGATCGGCAACTGGCTCGAGTTCTTCGATTTCACCGTCTACGGCTTTTTCGCGGTGATCATCGGCAAGCTGTTTTTCCCGTCGCACGACGCGACGACGTCGCTGCTGCTGTCGGTCGCGACGTTCGCGGCGGGCTTCTTCACGCGCCCGCTCGGCAGCGTCGTGCTCGGCGTCTACGCGGACCGCCGCGGCCGCAAGGCGGCGCTGAACCTGACGATCATGCTGATGGCGCTCGGCACCGGGATGATCGCGCTCGCGCCGACCTACGCGCAGATCGGCGTGCTCGCGCCCGTGATCGTCGTCGGCGCGCGGCTGATGCAGGGCTTTTCGCAAGGCGGCGAGTTCGGTGCGGCGACGTCGACGCTCGTCGAGCAGGGCGGCGCCGCGCGCCGCGGCTTTCGCGCGAGCTGGCAGCTCGCGACGCAGGGCGGCGCGGCGCTGATGGGCTCCGGGTTCGCGGCGCTGGTGTCGAACACGCTCGCGAAGGACGCGCTCGAGAGCTGGGGCTGGCGCGTGCCGTTCGCGCTCGGCGTGCTGATCGCGCCCGTCGGCATGTATCTGCGCCGCCGCCTCGCCGACGACGCGCCGGGTGCCGGCCATCACGGCGTCGACGGCGGCGTGCTGCGCGAGCTGTTCGCGCAGCACGGCCGCACGGTGCTGCTGCTGACGCTCACGGTGATGGGCGGCACGGTGTCGACGTACATCCTGACGTTCTACATGCCGACCTACGCGATCCACACGCTCGGCTTGCCGATGAAGCTGTCGATGTTCGTCGGCGTCGCGTCGGGCTGCGTGATGCTCGTCACGTGCCCGCTATTCGGTTGGCTGTCCGACAGGATCGGCAGCCGGCGCCTGCCGATCTTCGTCGGGCGCGGCGTGCTCGTCGCGCTGCTGTTTCCGGCATTCGTGCTGATGAACCGCTATCCGTCGCTTGCGGTCGTGATGCCGCTCACGGCGCTGATGCTGCTGTTCTATTCGATGGGGTCGGCGTCCGAGTTCGCGCTGATGTGCGAATCGTTTCCGCGCCGCGTGCGCGCGACCGGCATCTCGATCGCCTATGCGCTCTCGGTGACGCTGTTCGGCGGCACCGCGCAGCTCGTCGCGACGTGGCTCGTGCGCGCGACGGGCAGCAAGCTCGCGCCCGCCGCGTACGTGGCCGCGTGCGTGACCGTGTCGCTCGTCGCGGTCGGGATGCTGCGCGAGACGGCGGTGGAGGCGGTCGATTGAGTGCGTGACGGCGCTCGGCGGCGCGGCGCGCGAGCGGTTCGCGGTGCGCCGTCGCCGGCCGGACGCGGCCGACAAATTGGAAGAGAAGATGGGGGCGGCAGCGGCGTGTCTTGAATCTCGACCCCGAGCTCCCACCGAGTCACGAGCTTACCGAGGCCGTTTTTCAAGATTGAAGTGAGCCGAAGAAATCGGGCGGGGCGCTCGGAGGTCGAGGCCTAGCGTCCGAATCACAAAGTCCCGAGGCAACGCCCGAGTTCGAGCCCGAGCCCTGAGTCCCGAGGTCGGGCCTAAGCCTCGAGCCTCGAGCCTCAAATCTCAAATCTCAAATCTCAAATCTCAAATCTCAAATCTCAAATCCCGAGCCCGAGCCCGAGCCCGAGCCCGAGCCCGAACCCGAACCCGAACCCGATCTCGAACCCAAGCATCGGGCTCCAAGCCAAGTGCCGAGCCCAAAGCCGAGGCTCGAGCCTCGAGCCTACGCCCAAGGCCAGCGAACCCTGAACCGCCGCCGGTCCCGCTCGCCGCGCCAGCCTACGCCCGATTCCGTTCGTGCGGCGACCGCGCGCCGCACGCGCGCAGGATCAGCCGCACGACCTCGTCGGTCGTCGCGTCGAACGCCTTCGCCGACAGCGCGCGCTTGCCGGACAGCGCGACGATCTGCGCGTCGAAGTCCGCGTAATGCTGGGTCGTCGCCCAGATCATGTAGAGCAGCGTCTTCGGCTCGACCGGCTCGACGAGCCCGCGCGCGATCCAGCGCTCGATCAGCGCGAGCCGCGTCTGCATCCACGGCTTCACGCGCTCGAGCAGCAGATCCTGCATGTGCTCCGCGCCGCTGATGATCTCGTTCGCCCACACCTTCGAGCCGAGCGGCCGCTTGCGCGACAGCGCCATCTTCGCGCGCACGTATCCGCCGAGCGCGGCGACCGGGTCGTCGCCGACGTCGAAGCTGTCGGCGGCCGCGTGCCAGTCCTCGAGCAGATCGTCGAGCAGGCGCCGGTACAGCGCGAGCTTCGTCGGAAAGTAATAGTGCAGGTTCGCCTTCGGCAGCCCGGCGCGTTCCGCGATCAGCGCGGTGCTCGCGCCCTCGAAGCCGCGCTCGGCGAACACGGCTTCCGCGCACGCGAGCAGGTGCGCTTCGTTCAGCTCGCGAATGTGCGCCTTGCGCGCGCGGCTCGGCGCGCGGGCCGCCTGGGTTCGCGCGCGGGGCGCGGGCGTGTCGGGAGGCGTCGTCGTCGGATCGTCGTGTTGCATGGCGTGCGCTCGTGGTCTGGCGGCAACGGGAGGCCGTCATTGTAGACGCCGCGCCGGCCGGCCGGCGCATCGCGGCCCGCCGGCGGCCGTTTCGCCGCGGTTGCGCGACATCCTTTTTTTAATTCATTGAATTCACGGCGCTAATGCGCTATAACCTGACCATTCGGACAGGATTCGATCGGCGAGCGGCGCTGCTTGATAAAGCAAAACAAAGATAGGGCCGTGCAAGCGCCGCCGTGCCGTTCTGGCCGAAGATGAAGCGGAGAGTGCGCGCTTGGGGGCAGGGCGGCTCCCAAGCGCGCCAATGTCAGCCGCGGCGCGCGACGAGCTGCGACACGGTCTGCGAGGCTTCCAGCAGCGGTTCGAGGAACGCCTTCACCATCTGCTTCGCGGTGTGCCGCTGCGCATTGCCGCTGATGTTCATTGCGGCGATCACGTGGCCGCGCCGGTTGCGGATCGGCGCCGACAACGAAATCAATCCCGCTTCGAGCTCCTGATCGACGATCGCCCAGCCCTGGCTGCGCACCTGCGCGATCTCTTCCTTCAGCGCCGCGGGCTCGGTGAGCGTGCGCGGCGTGTACGCGCGCAGCGTGCTTTGCGCGAGCGTGTCGTCGAGCGCGGCGTCGTCGAGTGAAGCCAGCAGCACGCGCCCCATCGACGTGCAGTAAGCCGGCAGCCGGCTGCCGATCGACAGGTTGATCGTCATGATCTTGTGCGTCGGCACGCGCAGCACGTAGACGATCTCGGTGCGGTCGAGCACGGCTGCCGAGCAGCTTTCGTGGATGCGCGCGGACAGTTGCTCCATCACCGGCTCCGCGAGATTCCAGAACGGCATCGACGTCAGATACGCGAACCCGAGATCGAGGATCTTCGGCGTGAGGCGGAACAGACGGCCGTCGGCCTCGACATAGCCGAGCGTCTGCAGCGTCAGCAGGATGCGCCGCGCGCCCGCGCGGGTCAGGCCGGTCGCGGCCGCGACCTCGGTCAGCGTCTGCTCGGGATGCTCGGCGTCGAACGCGCGAATCACCGCGAGTCCGCGCGCGAACGACTGGACGTACGAGTCGCCGGGTTTTGCCTCAAATTCTGTGCTCATGGCCGGTTGGAATAATGTGCAGCGGAGAAGATTAGCGCATGGGGTCGGGTTGCGCCAACCCGCGCCCCGCATGGCCACGCGCTTGACGGGAACCGGTGCGCTCCCTATGATCGCACGGGAACGTTCGATTGACGATCTTAAGTTCATGGATCGAACAATCGTCGGGCGATTATCGCGACATTTTCGAGGCGAGCGGGGCGGCGCATCGCGCCGGGCGGCTCGCGGAACCAGACCGACCGGAGACGACATGACCGAAGCATTCCTGTGTGACGCAATCCGCACGCCGATCGGCCGCTACGGCGGGGCCCTCGCGCCGGTGCGGGCCGACGACCTCGGCGCCGT
>NZ_JPWT01000107.1:0-27064 GCF_000773065.1 Burkholderia sp. ABCPW 111
GCCCGTCACCGACGAGAAATCGCCGCCCGATTCGCGGATCACGGGCGCCGATTCGCCGGTGATCGCCGATTCGTCGACCGACGCGACGCCTTCGATCACGTCGCCGTCCGCCGGAATCGTGTCGCCCGCCTCGACGAGCACGACGTCGCCGCGGCGCAGATCCGACGCCGTCGTGATGCGCACGGGCGACTTCGGATGCGGCTCGTTGAGCTTCTTGGCCATCACGTCCTTCTTCGCGCTGCGAAGCGACGCGGCCTGCGCCTTCGAGCGGCCTTCGGCGATCGCCTCGGCGAAGTTCGCGAACAGCACGGTGAACCACAGCCACAGCGTCACCGCGAGAATGAAGCCCGCGGGCGCCTCGGCCTGCCCCATCAGCGCGGCGATCCACAGGATCGTCGTCAGGATGCTGCCGACGTACACGCAGAACATCACCGGGTTGCGGAACTGCGTGCGCGGCGTGAGTTTCTTGAACGAATCGACGATCGCCGGGCGCACGAGCGCCGGGTCGAACATCGATCGCGTAGCGGAATGTTGAGTCATTGCAATCCTCAGATGCGCGTATCCAGTTGTCTGGTTGTGCGCGAGTCCTCTCGTGTCGTTTGCGTGTTCAATGCGCGCCGACGAACAGCATCAGGTGCTCGACGCCCGGGCCGAGCGCGAGCGCCGGCACATAGGTGAGCGCGCCGACGAGCAGCACCGTGCCGAGCAGCAGCACGACGAACAGCGGGCCGTGCGTCGGCAGCGTGCCGCTCGTCGCGGCGATGCGCTTCTTCGCGGCGAGCGAGCCCGCGATCGCGAGCACCGGGACGATCGTGCCGAAGCGGCCGAACCACATCGCGATCGCCGTCATCCAGTTGTAGAACGGCGTGTTCACCGAGAGCCCCCCGAACGCGCTGCCGTTGTTGTTCGCGGCCGAGCTGAACGCGTACAGGATCTCCGAGAAGCCGTGCGGGCCGGGGTTCGCGATGCCGGCGCGGCCCGCGTCGGCGAGCACGGCGATCGACGTGCCGACGAGCACGAGCAGCGGCGTGAGCAGCACGACGATCGACACCATCTTCATCTCGTACGACTCGATCTTCTTGCCGACGTATTCGGGCGTGCGGCCGATCATCAGGCCCGCGACGAACACGGCGAGCAGCGCGAACACGAGCATCCCGTAGAGGCCGGAGCCGACGCCGCCGAAGATCACCTCGCCCAGCTGCATCAGGAGCATCGGCACGAGCCCGCCGACGGGCGTGAGCGAATCGTGCATCGCGTTGACGGCGCCGCACGACGCGGCCGTCGTCGCGACGACGAAGATGCCCGTCTGCGCGATGCCGAAGCGCGTTTCCTTGCCTTCCATGTTGCCGCCCGCCTGCAGCGCGCTCGCCGTCTGATCGACGTTCAGCGACGCGAGCACCGGCGTGCCGCCCTGCTCGGCGTTCATCTCGATGCCGATCGCGACCGCGAG
The DNA here is from genome assembly GCF_000773065.1 of Burkholderia sp. ABCPW 111. Lineage (NCBI taxonomy): Bacteria > Pseudomonadati > Pseudomonadota > Betaproteobacteria > Burkholderiales > Burkholderiaceae > Burkholderia > Burkholderia sp. ABCPW 111. The sequence continues at coordinate 1,451 of NZ_JPWT01000107.1, forward strand.
CGCGACCGTCATCGCGGCGAGCACCGCGACGCCCTGCCGGCGATCGCCGATCATGTTGCCGAACACGAGACAGAGCGCGGCCGGGATGATCAGGATTGAGAAGATCTCGAGGAAGTTCGAGAACGGCGTGGGGTTTTCGTACGGATGCGCGGAATTGCCGTTGAAGAAGCCGCCGCCGTTCGTGCCGAGCATCTTGATCGCTTCCTGCGACGCGACGGGCCCCATCGCGAGCGTCTGCGCCTTCACGGGCGTCGTCACCGTGACCGGGTTGCCCTGCGCGTCCTTGACCGGATTGCCCTGCGCGTCGAGCTTCGGCGCCGCGTAGGCCGTCGTCTGCAGCGTCGGCACGTCCTGGTACGCCTTCATGTTCTGGATCACGCCCTGGCTCATCAGGAGCGCGGCGACGATCGCGGCCATCGGCACGAGCACGTACATCGTCACGCGCGTCACGTCGACCCAGAAGTTGCCGATCGTCTTCGCGGTGTGGCGCGCGAAGCCGCGGATCAGCGCGATCACGACGACGATGCCCGTGGCCGCCGACAGGAAGTTCTGCACGGTCAGGCCGAGCATCTGCGTGAGATAGCTGACGGTCTGCTCGGGCGTGTAGTCCTGCCAGTTCGTGTTCGTGACGAACGACACGGCCGTGTTGAACGCGCCGTCGACCGTCATCGGGCCGAAGCCCTGCGGGTTGCCCGGCAGCAGGCCCTGCACGCGCAGCAGCCCGTAGAGGAACAGCACGCCGAGCGCGTTGAACGCGATCGTCGCGATCGCGTACTGCTTCCAGCTCATCTCGGCCTGCGGGTCGACGCCCGCGATCCGGTAGAGCGCGCGCTCGAGCGGGCCGAACACGCGCACGACGGCCGACGAGCCGTCCATCACGCGGTTCAGGTAACGCGCGACCGGCACCGCGGCCGCGATCAGGACGACGATGAAAAGCGCCGCCTGCAACAGATTGTTCGCGTTCATTCGATGTCCTCCGCGCGCAACAGCGCGTAGACGAGATACGCGAACAGCAGGAACGTCGCCGTTCCCGCCAACCACAACATCCAGCTCATGAACGCCCCCCGCGACCGTATCGCGCAAGCTTCTCGCAACCGGCGATCAGCGCGAGCATCAACCCCGTGAAAAGCGCCAGACCGCCTATGTAAACCGCATCCATTCTTGTTTCTCCGTGTTCCAAATCGGACCGGTGAAACGTTAGAGGATTGCGTGTAAAGGGCAGGTCAAAGGTTCGCAGGGGGATGTAAAAAGCGCGTAAACGCGAACAGGCCGCGCCGCGGGAAGGCGCGACGCGTCGCGCCGTTCGCTGCGGATCGGATCGTCGGAATCGGCATGCGGCGCGCTCGGGCGCCGCGCCGTTCGCGCATCGGCAGCCGGCGCGTGCGGCGCCGCGCCGTTGCGAACGGTCATGGAACGAGCCGGCGCGCGGAACGGAAGGCGCGCGCGCCGGCTCCGGCACGCGGGGGCGTCACGGACGCGCCCGCGCGCGGATCAGGGCAGCAGGATCGTCGAGCCCGTCGTGCGGCGTGCCTCGAGATCGCGGTGAGCCTGCGCGACGTTCTCGAGCGGATAGCGCTGCTGGATGCTCGTCTTCACGCGCCCGGACGCGATCACGTCGAACAGCTCGGCCGCGTTGCGATCGAGATCCTCGCGCTTCGCGATGTACGAGAACAGCGTCGGCCGCGTGAAGAACAGCGAGCCGCGCGACGAAAACTCCTTCGAGTCGATCGGCGGCAGCGGCCCGGATGCGTTGCCGAAGCTGACGAAAAGCCCGAGCGGCGCGAGGCAGTCGAGCGAGCCGACGTAGGTGTCCTTGCCGATCGAGTCGTAGACCACCGGCACGCCCGCGCCGTTCGTGATGGCCTTCACGCGCTCGGTGAAATTCTCGCGCGTGTAGACGATCGGATGGTCGCAGCCGTGCGACTTCGCGAGCGCCGCCTTCTCGTCGGAGCCGACCGTGCCGATCACCGTCGCGCCGAGCGCCTTCGCCCACTGGCAGACAAGGAGGCCGACGCCGCCCGCCGCCGCGTGGATGAGGATCGTGTCGCCCGGCTTGACCGCGTACGTGCGGCGCAGCAGATATTGCGCGGTCAGACCTTGCAGCATCACCGACGCCGCGTCTTCGTAGCCGATGCCGTCCGGCAGCTTGACGAGCTTCGCGGCGGACAGCACGCGCTCCTGCGCGTACGCGCCCGGCGGCTGCGCGACGTAGGCGACGCGGTCGCCCGGCGCGAGCGTCGTCACGCCCTCGCCGACTTCCGTGATTTCGCCCGCCGCCTCCATGCCGAGGCCGCCCGGCAGCGGCTGCGGGTAGAGGCCGGTGCGGAAATAGACGTCGATGTAGTTGAGGCCGACCGCGTGCTGCTTGATGCGGACTTCGCCCGGCTGCGGCGCGCCGACGTCGACGTCGACCCACTTCATGACCTCCGGGCCGCCCGGCTGGTCGTAACGAATTGCCTTCGGCATGCTGGCTCCTCCTGGTTGCGATGCGCGTTGAGTTCGGAATCGGTTGGCGCGCCCGGGCGATGCGCGGGCGCGCGCAATGCGTGGACGAGCGCGACGCCCGCGGCCGGCGGGTGGAACGGAGCGCGTCGGACGGCGTCGGACGGCGCCGGCGCTGTCGGCGCTGTCGGCGCTGTCGGCGCTGTCGGCGCTGTCGGCGCTGTCGGCGCTGTCGGCGCTGTCGGCGCTGTCGGCGCTGTCGGCGCTGCCGGCGCGCGTCGCGTCGCGTCGCACGATTGTCGCGCGTTGCGGGAACGCTTGCAGGGCCCGGCTTCGACGCGCGTCGGATGCGCCGCGGGAGCCGGAATCGAGCGGTCGGCCCGCGCCGGCGGATGACGCCGCGCAATACGGCGCAATACGGCGCAATACGGCGCAAACGCGGCAAATGCTGCAAACGCGGCAAGCGCGCCCGTGCAGCGCCCGCGAGCGGCGGCTCGCTCGAACCGCGGCGGCGACGCCGCCGAAATGCGGCGAGCACCCGGCGAACTGCGGCGATGCCGCCGAGGAACGGTTGCGCGTCCGGGAGACGGTGCGACGACACGCCACGCGGACGCTGCTCGCGCCGGAGACGATCAACGCGCAGCCTCGATGCGCGTGAGCGGGCGCCGCTCCAGTTCGCCCGAGAGTCACGAAAACAAGGCCGCGACGCTCAAGAGCCGGCGATGTCCGGCCGCCCCGCCCGCTCGCCCCGACCCGCCGCAGCACCGGCTTCGGCCGCGCCGGCGTGCCCGCTCGGGCGCGCCGCGCCGCTCACGCCTTCGCAGCGAGCCGGCGCATCAATTCGTCGAGCAGCACGCGCGCCGTCGCGACGTTGGTCGCGACCGGCACGTCGTGCACGTCGCAGGCGCGCACGAGCGCCGTGATGTCGGGATCGTGCGGCTGCGCGGTCATCGGATCGCGCAGGAAGATCACGATGTCGACGCGCCCGTCCGCGAGCTCCGCGCCGATCTGCAGGTCGCCGCCAAGCGGCCCCGACAGCTTGCGTTCGACCTCGAGCCCGTGCGCCTGCGCGATCCGCCCGCCCGTCGTGCCCGTCGCGACGAGCCGGCATTGCGCGAGCGCCGCCCGGTACGCGCCCGCGAGCGCGACGATTTCGTCCTTCTTCGCATCGTGCGCGATCAGCGCAATGCGGGGAGTGCTCATCTGTGAATCCTCTTCTGCTGATCTGTCGACGCGGGCCGACCGCGCGCGCCGGTCGCGGCCGATTCCGCTCCGCTTGCGTGCGCTGATGCGCGGTCACGCCCGAGCGGCGCCGAACCTGACCGGCGGCCGGCGCGCCGCCGTGCTAGCGCCGCCCCGCTACTTTACGGGCCCGGCATGACAGGCTCAAATCGTTTCAGAACGTGCCGGGATACGCGCCGCCGTCGAGCAGCCAGTTCTGCCCGGTGATGTAGCCGGCATGGACGCTGCACAGGAACGCGCACGCCGCGCCGAACTCGTCGGGCGTGCCGAGGCGCCTGGCCGGAATCTCCTTCGTGCGGCGCGCGCGCAGCTCGTCGACGGTGGCGCCTTGCGCCTTCGCCGCGGCGGCGAGCGTCGTCGCGATCCGGTCGGTGTCGAACAGGCCCGGCAGCAGATTGTTGATCGTCACATTGTGCTCGACGACCTTGCGCGCGAGCCCCGCGACGAAGCCGGTGAGGCCCGAGCGCGCGCCGTTCGACAGCGCGAGCACGTCGATCGGCGCCTTCACGGCCGAGCTGGTGATGTTGACGATGCGCCCGAAGCGCCGCGCGATCATCCCGTCGACGGTCGCGCGGATCAGCTCGATCGGCGTCAGCATGTTCGCCTCGAGCGCGCGAATCCAGTCGTCGTGCGAGAAATCGCGGAAGTCGCCCGGCGGCGGGCCGCCCGCGTTCGTCACGAGGATGTCGGGCTGCGGGCACGCGGCGAGCGCGGCCGCGCGCCCTTCCGGCGTCGTGATGTCGCACGCGACGGCCGTCACGCCGGCGCCCGTCTTCGCGCGGATGTCGGCCGCGGCCGCCTCGAGCGTCTCGCGCGTGCGCGCGACGATCACGAGCGTTGCGCCCTCGGCCGCGAGCGCTTGCGCGCAGCCGAGCCCGAGACCCTTGCTGGCCGCGCACACGAGCGCGGTCCGTCCTGCGATTCCCAGATCCATTGAGCGTGTTCCTTCCCGATGCCTGCATGACGAAAACCGCCGCCGCGCGCAGCCGGGCGGCGCTTGACGCGCGCCCGTCCCGCCGCCTGCGACCGAACGCGCGCGCCAAGCGCGCGTCGAAACGCCGATAATATCCGGATCGCGAGCGTTCATCTTCGGTAAACTTGCGGCTGTCCCGCGCGCAGCCTGCCGACCCGGCACGCCCGCCGTCCCAGAATCCTTTGAGCCGCCGCTTCCATGAAACAGGACAGCCGTTTTCCGAATCTCTTCATCCTCGACCATCCGCTGATCCAGCACAAACTCACACACATGCGCGACAAGGACACGTCGACGCGCACGTTCCGCGAGCTCCTGCGCGAAATCACGCTGCTGATGGGCTACGAGATCACCCGCAATCTTCCGATCACGACGAAGCGGGTCGAAACCCCGCTCGTCGAGGTCGACGCGCCCGTGATCGCCGGCAAGAAGCTCGCGATCGTGCCCGTGCTGCGCGCGGGCGTCGGGATGTCGGACGGCCTGCTCGAGCTGATTCCGTCGGCGCGCGTCGGCCACATCGGCGTGTACCGCGCCGACGACCACCGCCCGGTCGAATACCTGGTGCGCCTGCCCGATCTGGAAGACCGGATCTTCATCCTGTGCGATCCGATGGTCGCGACGGGCTATTCGGCCGCGCACGCGATCGACGTGCTCAAGCGCCGCGGCGTGCCGGGCGAGCGGATCATGTTCCTCGCGCTCGTCGCCGCGCCCGAAGGCGTGCAGGTGTTCCAGGACGCGCATCCGGACGTGAAGCTCTATGTCGCGTCGCTCGATTCGCACCTCGACGACCACGCGTACATCGTCCCGGGCTTGGGCGACGCGGGCGACCGCCTGTTCGGCACGAAAAACTGACGGGAAACGCCGGCGGCCGGCGCGGGCTCGTGCGTCGAGCCGAGCGCGGCCGGCCGCGCCGTGCGCACGCGGCCGTGCCCGCGCGCGGGCACGATGCGCGGCCCCGGTGCGCCGCGGTTCGCGCGCCGCGCGGCGGCCGCTCGCCCGCCGTCTGCCCGTCAAACGGCGCACCGCCGCGTGATAAAATCACGTTCCACTCGATAACGCGCGGCCCAAGCGGCATTCGCCCGCTCACGCGGCCGCCGGACTCAACGACAGACACATTGAAACGCCTGCGCGGCCTGTCGCGCTAGCGGACGGAGAAAAGTATGGCTGGTCACTCGAAATGGGCCAACATCAAGCATAAGAAGGCGGCGGCCGATGCGAAGCGCGGCAAGATCTGGACGCGCCTCATCAAGGAAATCCAGGTGGCCGCGCGCCTGGGCGGCGGCGACGCGAACTCGAACCCGCGCCTGCGTCTCGCGGTCGACAAGGCGGCCGACGCGAACATGCCGAAGGACAACGTGAAGCGCGCGATCGACCGCGGCGTCGGCGGCGCGGACGGCGCGAACTACGAAGAGATCCGCTACGAGGGCTACGGCATCGGCGGCGCGGCGATCATCGTCGACACGCTGACCGACAACCGCACCCGCACGGTCGCCGAAGTGCGCCACGCGTTCTCGAAGTTCGGCGGCAACATGGGCACCGACGGCTCGGTCGCGTTCATGTTCGATCACGTCGGCCAGTTCCTGTTCGCGCCGGGCACGTCGGAAGAAACGCTGATGGAAGCGGCGCTCGAGGCGGGCGCGAACGACGTCAACACGAACGACGACGGCTCGATCGAGGTGCTGTGCGACTGGCAGGAATTCTCGAAGGTGAAGGACGCGCTCGAAGCGGCGGGCTTGAAGGCCGAGCTCGCCGAAGTCACGATGAAGCCGCAGAACGAGATCGAGTTCACCGGCGAAGACGCAGTGAAGATGCAAAAGCTCCTGGACGCGCTCGAGAATCTCGACGACGTGCAGGAGGTCTACACGAACGCCGTCGTCATCGAGGAATGAGCGTTGCGCGGCCGCCCTTTCGCGCGAAAGACGGCCGCCGCCGTTTCTCGCGGCCGGCCCGCCTCGCGCGCGCCGGCCGCCCTATTTTCTAGTCTGCGGGGAATCCCATGAAACTACTCGTCGTCGGCTCCGGCGGCCGCGAACATGCGCTCGCCTGGAAGCTCGCCCAGTCGCCGCGCGTCCAGCTCGTCTACGTTGCGCCCGGCAACGGCGGCACCGCGCAGGACGAGCGCCTGAAGAACGTCGATCTGAGCTCGCTCGACGATCTCGCCGATTTCGCGGAATCCGAAGGCGTCGCGTTCACGCTCGTCGGCCCGGAAGCGCCGCTCGCGGCGGGCATCGTCAACCACTTCCGCGCGCGCGGCCTGAAGATCTTCGGCCCGACGAAGGAAGCGGCGCAGCTCGAGAGCTCGAAGGATTTCGCGAAGGCGTTCATGAAGCGCCACGGCATTCCGACCGCCGACTACGAAACGTTCACCGACGCGGCCGCCGCGCACGCGTACCTCGATGCGAAAGGCGCGCCGATCGTCGTGAAGGCGGACGGCCTCGCCGCGGGCAAGGGCGTCGTCGTCGCGACGACGCTGGAAGAAGCGCACGCGGCCGTCGACATGATGCTGTCCGGCAACAAGCTCGGCGACGCCGGCGCGCGCGTCGTGATCGAGGCATTCCTCGACGGCGAGGAAGCGAGCTTCATCGTGATGGTCGACGGCAAGAACGCGCTCGCGCTCGCGTCGAGCCAGGACCACAAGCGCCTGCTCGACGGCGATCGCGGCCCGAACACGGGCGGCATGGGCGCGTACTCGCCCGCGCCGATCGTCACGCCGCAGATGCACGCGCGCGTGATGCGCGAGATCATCATGCCGACCGTGCGCGGCATGGAGAAGGACGGCATCCGCTTCACGGGCTTCCTGTACGCGGGCCTCATGATCGACCGCGACGGCAACCCGCGCACGCTCGAATTCAACTGCCGGATGGGCGACCCGGAAACGCAGCCGATCATGGCGCGCCTGAAGAGCGATTTCTCGAAGGTCGTCGAGCAGGCGATCGCGGGCACGCTCGATGCGGTCGAGCTCGAATGGGACCGCCGCACGGCGCTCGGCGTCGTGCTCGCCGCGCACGGCTACCCCGATGCGCCGAGAAAGGGCGACCGGATCAACGGCATCCCGGCCGAAACCGCGCATTCGGTGACATTCCACGCGGGCACGACGTTCGACGGCGACAAGCTCGTCACGTCGGGCGGGCGCGTGCTGTGCGTCGTCGGCCTCGCCGATTCGGTGCGCGGCGCGCAGCAGGCCGCGTACGAGGCGATCAACCAGATCACCTTCGAGGGCATGCAGTACCGCCGCGACATCGGCCACCGCGCGCTCAACCGCAAGACGGTCTGACGCGCCGCGCCGCTCCTCGCGCGCCGGCTTCCCGGCCGGCGCGCCCTCTCTTCTGCCGGGGTTCGCTAGAATGCCCGGCAGAAGCATTTTTCGACGGCATCCGTCATGCGGATGTCGCCCCACATCGATGACCGATTCGACTTACGACGTCAACCGAGTACGCGCGTATCTGCAAGGGTTGCAGACGCGCATCGCCGACGCGCTCGGCGCGTTCGACGGCACGCCGCTTTGCGCCGACGCGTGGCAGCGCGGCCCCGGCGAGCGGCTGCGCGGCGGCGGCTGCACGCGCATCGTCGAGGAAGGCAGGTTCTTCGAGCGCGCGGGCATCGGCTTTTCCGACGTCGCGGGCGACGCGCTGCCGCCGTCGGCGAGCGCCGCGCGCCCGCAGCTCGCCGGGCGCGGCTTCGAGGCGCTCGGCGTGTCGCTCGTGCTGCACCCGCGCAATCCGTACTGCCCGACCGTGCACATGAACGTGCGGATGCTGATCGCGACGAAGCCGGGCGAGGCGCCCGTGTTCTGGTTCGGCGGCGGCATGGATCTGACGCCGATTTACGGCTTCGAGGAAGACGCGCGGCACTTCCATCGCACGTGCCGCGCGGCGCTCGATCCGTTCGGCGCCGAGCTGTACCCGCGCTTCAAGAAGTGGTGCGACGACTATTTCTTCCTGAAGCATCGCAACGAGGCGCGCGGCGTCGGCGGCATCTTCTTCGACGATTTCTCGGAACTCGGCTTCGAACGCTCGTTTGAAATGCTGCAAAGCGTCGGCGACGCGTTCCTGCCGTCGTACCTGCCGATCGTCGAGCGCCGCCGCGACACGCCGTACGGCGAGCGCGAGCGCGCGTTCCAGGCGTACCGGCGCGGCCGCTACGTCGAATTCAACCTGGTGTTCGACCGCGGCACGCTGTTCGGCCTGCAAAGCGGCGGCCGCACCGAGTCGATCCTGCTGTCGATGCCGCCGACGGCGAGCTGGCGCTACGACTGGCGCCCGGAGCCGGGCACGCCGGAAGCGCGCCTCTACAGCGACTTCCTCGCGCCGCGCGACTGGGCATGAGCCGCCCCGCCACCGGCCGCGCCGCCGCCGCGAAAGGACGCGCGCCGAATCCCGACCACGCGGGCCCGCCGCCGCTGCCGCGCCGCATCGGCATGCTCGGCGGCACGTTCGACCCGATCCACGACGGCCATCTCGCGCTCGCGCGCCGCTTCGCCGACGTGCTGCGCCTGACCGAGCTCGTGCTGATGCCGGCCGGCCAGCCGTATCAGAAGCAGGATGTGTCGGCGGCCGAGCACCGGCTCGCGATGACGCGCGCCGCGGCGGGCTCGCTCGTGCTGCCGGGCGTCGCCGTGAGCGTCGCGACCGACGAGATCGAGCACGCCGGGCCGACCTACACCGTCGAGACGCTCGCGCGCTGGCGCGAGCAGCTCGGCGCCGACGCGTCGCTGTCGCTGCTGATCGGCGCCGACCAGCTCGTGCGCCTCGACACGTGGCGCGACTGGCGCCGGCTCTTCGACTTCGCGCACGTGTGCGCGGCGACGCGGCCGGGCTTCGACTTCGCGGCGGCGTCGCCCGCCGTCGCGGCCGAGATCGCGAGCCGGCAGGCCGGCGCCGACGTGCTGCAGGCGACGCCCGCCGGGCGCCTCTTGATCGACACGACGCTTTCGCTCGACGTCGCCGCGACCGACATCCGCGCGCACCTGCGCGAATGCATCGCGCGCCGCGCGCGGGTGCCCGACGCGTCGGCCGAGCACGTGCCCGCCGCCGTGTGGGCCTATATTCTCCAACATCGTCTCTACCACCCCTGATTCCATGGATATCCGCAAACTCCAGCGCGTGATCGTCGACGCTCTCGAAGACGTCAAGGCGCAAGACATCAAAGTGTTCAACACGAGCCACCTGACCGAGCTGTTCGACCGCGTGATCGTCGCGTCCGGCACGTCGAACCGGCAAACGAAGGCGCTCGCGTCGAACGTGCGCGACAAGGTCAAGGAAGCGGGCGGCGACGTCGTCAGCTCCGAGGGCGAGGACACGGGCGAATGGGTGCTCGTCGACTGCGGCGACGCCGTCGTCCACATCCTGCAGCCGGCGCTGCGCCAGTACTACAACCTCGAGGAGATCTGGGGCGACAAGCCCGTGCGGATGAAGCTCGGCGGCGTGGCGGCGAACGCGCGCGGCGCGCGCGCGGCCGACGGCGCCGACGAGGACGAATCCGACGACGACGAGGCGCCCGCCGAGCGCCCGGCGCGCAAGACGACGGCCGCGCGCCGCCGCTGACGCGCCGTTTCGTCGCGCCTGTCGGCTTTCTCGCCGTCACCGCCTTCGTCGCTTTCTTTTTTTCATCGTTTTCATTGCTTTCGCCGCCATGAAACTGCACATCGTCGCGGTCGGCCACAAGATGCCCGGCTGGATCGCGACCGGCTTCGACGAATACGCGAAGCGGATGCCGCCCGAGCTCAGGATCGAGCTGCGCGAAGTGAAGCCCGAGCTGCGCTCGGGCTCGCGCACGGCCGAGAGCGTGATGGCCGCCGAGAAGCAGCGGATCGAGGCCGCGCTGCCGAAGCACGCGCGCGTCGTCGCGCTCGACGAGCGCGGCCGCGACTGGACCACGATGCAGCTCGCGCAGGCGCTTCCCGCATGGCAGCAGGACGGCCGCGACGTCGCGTTCGTGATCGGCGGCGCCGACGGGCTCGATCCGGAGCTCAAGTCGCGCGCCGAGCTGCTGCTGCGCGTGTCGAGCCTCACGCTGCCGCACGGCATGGTTCGCGTGCTGCTCGCCGAGCAGCTTTACCGGGCGTGGAGCATCACGCAGAATCACCCTTACCATCGCGCGTAGCGGCCGTCGTCCCGACGCGCCGCACGTGTCCATCGAGACAACCCAGAAGATGCCCGACCGCGCCGCCGCCCCGTCCTATCCGTTCGTCTACCTCGCCTCGCAAAGCCCCCGCCGCCGCGAACTGCTCGACCAGCTCGGCGTGCGCTACGTACTGCTCGCGCCCGCGCCGCACGAGGACGCCGAAGCGCTCGAAGCCGAGCTGCCGGGCGAGACGCCCGACCATTACGTGTTGCGCGTGTGCGTCGCGAAGGCGGCGGCGGCGCGCGCGCGGCTCATCGCGGGCGGCAAGCCGGCCGCGCCCGTGCTCGTCGCCGACACGACGGTCACGATCGACGGCGCGATCCTCGGCAAGCCCGCCGACGCCGCGGACGCGCTCGCGATGCTCGCGCGCCTCGCCGGCCGCACGCACGAAGTGCTGACGGCGCTCGCGGTGATCGACGCGACGGGCGAGCTGATGCCGCCCGCGCTGTCGCGCTCCGAAGTCCGCTTCGCGCCCGCGACGCGCGACGCGCTCGAGCGCTACGTCGAAACCGGCGAGCCGTTCGGCAAGGCGGGCGCGTACGCGATCCAGGGACGCGCCGCGGAATTCGTCGAGCGAATCGACGGCTCCCATTCAGGTATCATGGGTCTGCCCCTTTTTGAGACCGCGGCGCTGCTGCGCGCGGCGCACGTCGCCTTCTGAACCGCCCCATCGCACCATGAACGAAGAGATCCTGATCAACATCACGCCGCAGGAAACGCGGGTCGCGCTCGTCCAACAAGGCGCGGTGCAGGAGCTTCACGTCGAGCGCACGCTGTCGCGCGGACGCGTCGGCAACATCTATCTCGGCAAGGTCGTGCGCGTGCTGCCCGGCATGCAGTCGGCATTCATCGACATCGGGCTCGAGCGCGCGGCGTTCCTGCACGTCGCCGACATCTGGCAGCCACGCGCGGCCGACGCGCCCGCCGCCGTGCACCAGCCGATCGAGAAGATCGTGTTCGAGGGGCAGACGCTGATGGTCCAGGTGATCAAGGACCCGATCGGCACGAAGGGCGCGCGGCTGTCGACGCAGATCAGCATCGCGGGCCGCACGCTCGTCTACCTGCCGCAGGAGCCGCACATCGGCATCTCGCAGAAGATCGAGAGCGAAACCGAGCGCGAAGCGGTGCGCGCGCGGCTGACCTCGGTGATTCCGGCCGACGAGAAAGGCGGCTACATCGTGCGCACGATCGCCGAGGACGCGACGCCCGACGAGCTCGCCGCCGACGTCGCGTACCTGCGCAAGACCTGGGCGACGATCGTCGCGCAAGGCCAGCGCTTGCCGCCGACGAGCCTGCTGTATCAGGATCTCGATCTCGCGCAGCGCGTGCTGCGCGATTTCGCGAACGACGACACCACGCGCATCCAGGTCGATTCGCGCGAGACGCACCAGCGGCTCGTGGATTTCGCGGCCGAATTCACGCCGGCCGTGAGCCCGAAGCTGCACCACTACACGGGCGAGCGGCCGCTCTTCGATCTGTACAACATCGAGACGGAGATCCAGCGTGCGCTGTCGCGCCGCGTCGATCTGAAATCGGGCGGCTACCTGATGATCGACCAGACGGAAGCGATGACGACGATCGACGTGAACACGGGCGGCTACGTGGGCGCGCGCAACTTCGACGACACGATCTTCAAGACGAACCTCGAAGCGGCGCACACGATCGCGCGGCAGTTGCGGCTGCGCAATCTCGGCGGGATCATCATCATCGATTTCATCGACATGGAGAACGCCGAGCATCGCGACGCGGTGCTCGCCGAGCTGAAGAAGGCGCTCGCGCGCGACCGCACGCGCGTGACGGTGAACGGCTTCTCGCAGCTGGGGCTCGTCGAGATGACGCGCAAGCGCACGCGCGAGTCGCTCGCGCACGTGCTGTGCGAGCCTTGCCCGACGTGCCAGGGCAAGGGCCAGGTGAAGACCTCGCGCACCGTGTGCTACGACGTCCTGCGCGAGATCCTGCGCGAGTCGCGCCAGTTCAATCCGCGCGAGTTTCGCGTGATCGCGTCGCAGCAGGTGATCGACCTCTTTCTCGACGAGGAGTCGCAGCATCTCGCGATGCTGATCGATTTCATCGGCAAGCCGGTGTCGTTGCAGGTGGAGTCGAATTTGAGCCAAGAGCAATACGACATCGTGCTGATGTAGATTCATCCGGCGTCATACGGGCGCCTGTCGATCCCGAATGCGCGCTGCGTCGCGACGACGGAGCCCGCCGTCCAGCGCGGGTTCGAACGCGCAAGCGCAAGCACGAGCTTGCTAGCGGATTCGTCGTCGATCCGGACGGCGGCGGTCCGATCGCCGCGCCGCCGCCGGCATTGATCGGCACGGCAGCCGCATGCTCGCCCGGCGCGCAATCGCCAGGGGCGGCGCATCGACATCCGAGGCCCATTCAAAGTGAGAATCGAACGCGCCCCGCACTTGGATTACCCCGGCGTATCGCTTCGTCAGCTCGAACGCACGGACGCGGACGCTTGGTATGCGTATTTGAAGCTCCCTCATGTCGTCGAGCACACGAGCTGGAACTTGCGCGCGAAGAACGATCTGCTGCCGCTGTTCGACGGTTACGACGCCACCTCGGCCGAATCGACCCGGCGTCTCGCGACGCGTCGACGATCGCACGCAGGAATTGATCGGCACGATAGGCTTTCACTCGATTTCGGAAGTGACCCGGACTGCCGAGATCGCTTATGACCTCTGTCCGTCGCATTGGGGAAAAGGCATCGCGCGCGCGGCGTGCGCATCCGTCACCGCGTGGTCGTTCGGCCACTGCGGCTTTGTCCGCGTGCCGGGGACGGTGTTGAAAAGCAACGCGCGATCGGCGCGCGTGCTCATCGCCTGCGGGTATCGTCACGAGGGGCTGCTCCGCTCCTATCGCATCGTGCGAGGCGCCCCGGCGGACTTTGCGCTCTATTCGCGACTGGCAATCGATTAGCGATCGCCGGTCGCGCTGCGTGGCAACTGCAATGCAACCGGGATACAACCGCGATGCAAGAGCGCACGCCCTCGGCACGCGCCCTCCCGGAAGGGCTGTCAGCCGGCAGCCTTTCCGGGAGGGCGCGGTCGGGCCTTCCGTTAAAATCCCGCACTTTCCACCCGGACCGGCACTTTCGCCATGCAACCCGCCCCGCTCGCTCAACCCGCTTCCCCCGGCGCCGACGACGCCGAATCCGTCCAAGACCTCGTCTACGGCCCCGACGATCGCCCCGCGCCGGCGGTCGCCTTCGTCGCCGCGCTGCAGCACCTGCTCGCGATCCTGGTGCCCATCGTCACGCCCGGCCTGCTGATCTGCCAAGCGCTCGGCGTCGCGAGCCGCGACACCACGCTCATCGTGTCGATGTCGCTCGTGATCTCCGGCATCGCCACATTCGTCCAGTGCAAACGCTTCGGCCCGCTCGGCGCGGGTCTGCTCATCGTCCAGGGCACGAGCTTCAACTTCGTCGGCCCGCTCATCGCCGGCGGCGGCCTGATGGTCAAGCAGGGCGCGCCCGTCGAGACGGTAATGGCCGCGATCTTCGGCGTCGTCATCGCCGGCTCGTTCGTCGAGATGGCCGTGTCCCGCGTCCTGCCCTTCGTCAAGCGCCTCATCACGCCGCTCGTCACCGGCATCGTCGTGCTGCTGATCGGCCTCACGCTCATCAAGGTCGGCCTCGTCAGCATGGGCGGCGGCTACGGCGCGATCGCCAAGGGCAGCTTCGGCAGCATCCAGAACCTGACTCTGTCCGGCCTCGTCCTCGGCACCATCATCCTGCTCAACCGGGTGCCCGTCGTCTGGGTGCGCAGCACCGCGCTCGTCATCGCGCTCGCCATCGGCTATCTCGCGGCGGCCGCGATGGGCCGTCTCGATTTCACCGGCGCGCGCGAAGCCGCGCTCTTCCAGATCCCGACACCGCTGCACTTCGGCCTCGGCTTCTCGTGGTCGCTTTTCGTGCCGATGCTGATCATCTATCTCGTCACGTCGCTCGAAGCGATCGGCGACGTCACCGCCACCAGCAAGATTTCCCGGCAGCCCGTCGAGGGCGCGCTGTGGATGCGACGCATCAAGGGCGGCGTGCTCGTCAACGGCGCCAATTCGCTGCTGGCCGGCGTCTTCAACACGTTCCCCAGCTCCGTGTTCGCACAGAACAACGGCGTGATCCAGCTCACCGGCATCGCGAGCCGCCATGTCGGCATCTGGATCGCAGGCATGCTCGTGCTGCTCGGCCTCTTCCCCGTCGTCGCCGGCGTCCTGCAGGCCGTGCCCGAGCCCGTGCTCGGCGGCGCCGCGATGGTGATGTTCGGCGCGGTCGCCGCGTCCGGCATCAACATCCTCGCCGGCATCCGGCTGGACCGCCGCGCGCTGCTGATCATCGCCGTCTCGCTCGCGCTCGGCCTCGGCGTGTCGCAAGTGCCGGAGATCCTGACGAGCCTGCCGCACGCGCTGAAGAACGTGCTGGAATCGGGCGTCGCCACGGGCGGCATCTGCGCGCTCGTGATGAACTGGTTCCTGCCCGAGAAGAAATGACGCGCCGACGAAGCGCTTGATGCAATAGCGGCGGCTCGCGGGCCGCCGCCGAGCGGGGAAAGGCGCGCGTTCGTCGCCGCGCCACATCCGTGCGTCGACATGTCATCGCCGAATCGGCGTCCGAACGCGTCGCCAATCGCCTGATGGCCCGCTGCCCCGCCTCCCGCTCGTCTCGCCACGACGGCTCGCGCGAACGCCTCGCGTGAAACGCCGACAACCGCCGAATCGCGCAGGATTCACCACACGTCCGCGCGGCGCGTCACGCATCGCGGCGATTCGGCGATTCGGCGATTCGGCGATTCAGCGAGTCAGCGAGTCAGCGAGTCAGCGAGTCAGCGAGTCGATGATCCGGCGATCCAACTGCTTGCGTGCGGCGCTCGAGCGCATTCGAAACGCCACGGCGCCTGCGGCCATCGCACGCTTCACGACGCCGACTTGCGCATCGCACGCTCACGCCCGATGCCCCGAGATCGGCCCCGCCTCGCCGGTCAGGTTGAAGATGCTGTCGATCCACGCGAGGAATGTCGACAACGTGAAATCCGACCACTGCTCGGTGCGATACGCCTTCATCACGGGCGTATCCGCCGGGTCCCGCTGATTGAGCAGATCGGCGACGAACGTCCCGACGTCCGCGTCGATGCCGCTCTCGTGGATGCCCGATCCCGTGAAGCTGACCGCCGTCACCTGATGGTTGCCGATGAAGTCGTCGCGCGCCCACGGCATGAAATAGCCGAAGTTCGGCAGCGCATTGAGCACCTCCTTCAAGTTGCTCAGCTCCTGATCGAACATCGCGAGCGACAGTTCGTCCTTGGTCGCGTCGTCCGGCGCCGCAATCACCGCGGACACGAACGGGCGGTAATGGTAGGCCGCGATGATCTTGTCGCGCCGGTACGTCGTGAAGCCGAAGCGGTCGTGCGGATAGGTCGCCGACAACGCTGCGTACGCGCTGCCCATGTTGCCGGGATCGAAGTTGCGGGTCAGCCGGCTGTTGATCGTGATCATGCCGTCCGGCGCCGTCATCCCCCACTCGTCGCGCACCTTGTCGTATAGCCCGACGGACGGATGCGTCGCCGGATCGGCGCCGAAGCGCGTAAAAAAGACGGTGCCCGCGTCGTCGAGCAGCGAGCTGTGCATCTGCGGCCGCAACGTGTTGCGCAGCGTCGCATAGTTGCCGAGCGTGCCGTAGCCGCCCGCGCTCGTGCCGTACACGAGCAGCCGGTTCGGCTGGCCGAATCCGTGGTCGACGAGCCACTGCGCGACCACCCGCATGTTCTTCAGTCCGTTGTAATGCTGAATCCGCCAGTCGCCCGACGGCGACGTGTAGCTGCGCACCGCACTGCCCATGTGAATATCGCCCGTGCAGTACGGAACGAACACCTGGGTCCAATCCTGCGTTTCCACCTTCGGCTCGCCGACGAGGATATGCGCGAGATCCATTCGCGTCATCAACGGCGACAGGAACGACGTCTTCAGGCTCTGCTGCACGGTGCCGTTCACGTAGTTCCGCGGAACGCCGCCGGGATTGAGCGCGCCCAGCCCCGCCTGCGAGCCGGCCGCCGTTTCGGTGCAGGTGCCGTGATCCCAGCATGCGCCGCCGGGCTCCATCATAAGGAGCAGGCTGTCCGACTGCGCGCGATTGACGTAGAAGCGCATCGGCGTGCCGTTGCCGCACGACGCGCCGCTGCTTTCCGGCAGCGTCACTTCGTACCACGAATAATAGGGAATCGACGAATCCTGCATCGCCGCGCTCGCGGCATGCCCGTCGAGGATCGCGAGGCTCAGCAGGCCGGCGCCGCAGACGCGTTTGACGCATTCGAGAACGGACATTCGCTCCTCCATCTCTATCGATCGTTTTTTTCGCCGCCACGGCGCACGGTCACGAGCGCGCGGCTCGCTCAACGGGTGTCGGGACGGGACGACTGGTCGAACAGCTGAACGCGCAGCGCCTGCAGACGCTGCGCGATGACGGCCTGTTGCTGGCCGGGATCGGAAATGCTCGCCTGCACCTGCATGACGATGTCGCGGCTCTGCTGCGCATAGGCCTGATAGCGCGGGTCCTGCGCGGGCGACGGGCCGACGGTCTGCCGCGCATAGGCATCCCACTGTTGCCGCATCGCCTGGATGGCCGCGCTGCGCGTCGCGGAATCCGCCGTCGTGTCGGCAACCAGCGCGACGCCAATCGCCTCGGCCTGCACCGGGACAATTTCGTTGCGCGCAACATGCTCGGGCAATTCCGCAAGAATCTGATGGGCCAATCGGGCTCTTTGCGCAACCGGCATGCTGTTCCTGCCTTCGCCGTATGCGGCGACCCGATCTCGGAAGCGAGCGAATGCAACGATGCGCTGCACCTGCGCTTCCGCGTCCGCGCGGCCCGCAAGACTCTTTCGCAGTGCGACGAGATCCAGCTTGCGCTCAGCGGGGCCGGCGTCGGCGAGCATTTCGCTCGGCGTCGCGCCCGCGGACGGTTCGACCCGTTCGCTCGGCGTCGCACCGGATTGCGCGGGCCAAGCGGCGGCGGCCGGCGACGGCGTCACGTATCGCCATACCGCAACAGCGGCACCGATCATCGTCAACAGCGATACCGTTCGCCAAAGCGTTTTCGATTTTTTCACGGCGTCTCCTGATCGGGCCGTCGCGACACTTCACAGTTTGCTTTCGAGTAGGTTCTATGTCGAAACATACCCGTGGTCAAAGCGCGCGCTAGAAGGTATCCACTAGCCGCAAAACACGCATCGGACGCTCGCATTGCCTGCATTTCCTGACATATCGCGGCGCCGGGGCGCGCGCCGCTTTACGGGCGGGTGTCGGCCATCGGGTTTCCGTCGATGAATGGTGGTGCGTGGTACGTGATGTGTGCGGTCGACGACTGTCGACGTTCGGTGTCCAAACGAAATGAGCGAACGTCGCGCCGATGGAGCGCAACGATTCGCCGCGATGTTTCGCAAGCATGGCCAACGGCGCGCGGAACGTCTTCCTCCGGGCGGTCGAATCGATCGGTGCGCCCATCGACATGGTCCGCAGCGCCGGTCATACGCCAGTCATACGCGCAATGACGATCCGACATTCGGCGCGAACGAACGCTCGTTGTCGTTCAGGCGGAACGGCGACATGATGCACGCGACGCAGTCGTACACGTGCGCCGGCCCTGCGTTCACGTCGATCGCGCATCTCACCGGCATCTCACCGGCATCACGCCGACGATCGTGAACTCGACGCCGTTCCCTTCGCGCTGACGGCGGCGCGGTGTATTCCGTGACCGGAACCGGTGCAAACATGGGCATCGACAAGCAAGCGGTCGCGACGCGCAGCAAGGCCGCCTTCGATACGCCGGACGCGGGCGCGAAGACGCACGACATCCCGATGTCGAACGACGAGGTGAGCTGAGTGTCGATTCAATCGACGTCCAGTTCACTCGTCGCGTCCGGGCCCGTCGCGATCGCGAATCTGAACGGCCGCTGTCGATATGTGCGGGGGCTCGGCGCGCGACGCCGTGCGGCTATTCGATCGACAATTTGCGCGTGCGGGGACAGCGAAGGCGTGATTCGCGCGGCGGCACGGGCGGACGATTACCGGAGGCATTGGTTATGAAACGAGCCATCGAAATCCTCGATCTGATTCTAAAAGTGCTGTCGTGCATCGCCATTCTCGTCGCAGGCGGATGGGCGGCATGGATTTTCTGGCTCGGCGGTTCGACAGACTGGCAGAACAACATCACGCTCGACACGCAGGTGCTGCCCTATCACGACAACCTCCGCCTGCTCGTGATCCATGCAAAGTCGAAAAACCCGCGCAACAGCACTTTCGCGTTGACCAGCAGCAACAAAGACACGTACCAGTTGCGCGTACGCAAACTGCCCGTGGATGCGAAAGCCGGAACCGTGTTTCACGAGGACGAAGGAGAACTTGTCGCGAGCGCAAACTTGCTGGAACGCGCAGGCGACAGTTACGAGTTCCTGCCCAATGCCGAAATGGACGATATGCAGGCCGTCGTCCTGCCGGCCGGCAGCATGGTTTCGGTGATTGCAGAAATGAAGATTCATGCAGGTACATATAACTCCGACGAAAATTCCACGTCGGCTATCGTTCGCATCGCACCGTGAGCCGACGCGATGCACCCTGTTGCGCCCTAACCGCCCGAGCGCATGCAAGGTCGCCCCCAAGAGCGAGCGCGCGCGTATCGGCCGACGTTTCGAGCGCCGCCGCGATGCAGTTCCACCGACATCGTCACATTTCGCAACGGCGTTGAAGAAAAGCGCGCGCATCCGCCAACCATCGCGCGTCGACCGCGACCCGAGCCTGTCCGGTCAGGCTCGACATCCGCGCGTTCATCGAGCGTCGAATCACCGTCCGCCGATGCGCACCGGCCCGTTCCGCCATGATCCGTGTCGCTACCGGGATCGGCATTGCCCGTCTCGCGCGCCGATTGTCGGGCGCGGCATCGACATCGAACGACCTCCGCTTCACAGCCGCGCTGCCGCCGCGGATCGACGAGTCGCTAGGGTCGAGCAAACGATCGTCGCCGCCTTTCGGCGGACGCTCTTCGCTCAACTCGAGCAGCCCGTCTTCGCGGCTCGGTGCGGAGCCGATCGTCGTGCGCGTCGGCAGATCAGGCGAATCGCGCGTCGGCCCAGGCGCGCGGCGCGTTCGGTGTTCGGTGTTCGGTGTTCGGTGTTCGGTGTTCGGTGCTCGGTGCTCGGTGCTCGGTGCTCGGTGCTCGGTGCTCGGTGCTCGGTGCTCGGTGCTCGCCATGCGCCGAACTGGCGAAATTCGTGGATCAACCGCCACCGGATGCGCCGCCAGACGCCGCGCCGGAACTGCCAGACAACGCCATCGACACGGGCTGCACGCCGCCCGTCGCGCCGGTCGGACTCGAATCGGCGTTCGAGCCGCCCGGCTTCGAGCAGGATGCCATTGCCATTGCCATTGCCATTGCCATTGCCATCGCCATTGCCATCGCCAATCCGGCCGTCGTTACCCCAACGGCAACCGCATGCCATACGCTTCGAGAAAATTCGGGTTGCATAGCCCCTCCCGCAGTGAGCGAATCCATCGCGCAGCAGGCGATGCACCGCGCATCCCGGCCGCAGCCGCGTGGCGAACCGTCATCGGCCCATCGGCCGCCTGCTGCACGCTCGCGGCCGCCCGCAACGTGCTCGCGCCAGCCGCGGCGTCGCCCCGCACGCTGCGCCGCACCCGCCGCCGCGCCCCGCATCGCCTAGAATTTCCTTCAAAGGACAACAACGAAAGACGGCCGCGCGACTGGCGCCAGATGCGCCGAACGCGGCCCAGGAGACAGCCATGTCCGAATCGCCACTCCCGTCTCGACACGTCGATTACGAAGGCTTCGAGATCCACGTGTCGCCGGCCCCGACGCAGGCCGACGCAAACCGCTACACGTACGCCGGCTACGTGTGCCACCCGGGCGCCGATCCGGCGCTGCCCGGTCACACCGTGCCGTTCCATGCGGACGGCGAAGAGAGCTTCCGCAGCGCCGACGAGGCGTTCCACGAGGCGGTGTCGATCGGCCGCAGCATCGTCGACGGCACGCATCCGGATCTGTCGGTGCTGTCGCTCGTCACGCACGGTTATTGATACCGCGATGTCGCGCGACGAGCCGTGCGGAGTCGGCGACGTCGCGATACTTGCGGCCGCGATGGCGACGGCGGCCAGCATCCGGCGTCTGAGCCCGGCTCCGGCCACGCAACGTCGAGCCGACCGACAACGCGCCGCATCTCGGCACGCCGACGCCGCAGCGGAACGGCACGCTGAAGCATGTCCGGCTCGTCCGGCTGTGCGCGGCCGAACGCCTGACGCGTCGACAAAAAAACGAGACGGCTCGCGAGCCTGCGCTCGCGCGCGCCCGATTCGCGCGTCATCTGAGCACGGGCGCCCCCGCCGCGCGTGCGCTCGTGCGCGGCGCGGCCACGTATCGCCGCGAGATCCCCAATGCAATCAGCGCGGCGACCGTCAGCGCCGCAGACGCCGGTGCGAGCCGGCCCACGCCCCACGTGTCCGCGACCCGCCCGCCGAGCGCCGAGCCGAGCGAGATGCCGGCGAAGATCCCCGACGAATTGAGTGCGAGCGCCATCGCACGGTAATTCGGCTCGAGACCCACGACGCGCCGCAACTGCGACGGATAGAACAGATCCTGCATCAAAGCCCAGAGCGCGAGCAGCGCGAGCGCCGCCGCGAATCGCGCGCCGCCGGCGAAGCCCGCCGTCGCGAGCGCGGCCATGCCCCCGAACACCGTGAACACCACGAGCATCGCGCCCATCGCCGCGCCGAGCAGCGAATCGGCCGACCAGCGGCGCGCCACGCGCTGCGCGACGAGATTGCCGAGCACGCCCGTCACGCCGAACACGAGGAGCGCGAACGCGCCGTCGCCCGGGCTCGCGCCGAAGCGCCGATGCAGCAGCGGCAGGATCAGCGTGTACGTGCAGAAGAACGCGCCCGTCTGCAGCACGACGACGGCGAGGCCCGCCGCCGTCGCGGGACGCGCGAGCAACGCAAGCAGCCCGCCCGGGCGCATCCGCTCGCCGCGCGACGCGTCGCGAACCGTGCAGGCGATCCATGCGGCGCTGCCGAGCGCGACGGCGGCGAGCCAGCCGAATGTCGCGCGCCAACCGAGCGCCTGCGCGACCCAGGCCGACAGCGGCGCGCTGACGACGCTCGATAACGTCACGCCGACGAACACAATCGCGAGCGCCTTGCCCTGCCGCTCGGCCGGCGCGAGCCCGGCGCCGATCGCGGTCGCGACGGGGCTCACCGCGCCCGCGCCGACGCCCGCGACGATCCGCGTCGCGAACAGCCAGCCGAAGCCCGGCGCGAACGCGCCGGCGAGCGTCGCGAGCGACGTCGTCAGCAGGCCGGCGATCAGGACACCGCGCCGCCGCCGATGCCCGATCAGCATCTGCAGCATCGGCGCGCCGAGCGCGAACGCGATCGAGAACGCCGCCATCAACAGCGCCGCGCGCCCCGGCGCGATCCGCCAGTCGGCGGCGAGCGACGGCAGCGCGCCCACCACGCCGTACGACATGCTGCCCATCGCGAAATTCGCGCTGGCGAGCGCGCGCAGCGCGTGACGCTCGGGTTCGTGTGTCTCCATCGAATCCCCTTCAAATGTCCCGATCGCGGCCACCGAAGCCGCGCTTGGCGACAGTCTGCGCACCCTGTTGGTATATTTGAAATCGATTCTTCGTATTGGAGCCATTCACATGGGAAATACGTCGACCGAATGGCGCGGCGCCGATCTCGCGCTGCTCGCCGCCCTCGACGTGCTGCTCGAAGAGGCGAACGTGACCCGCGCGGCCGCGCGGCTGCATCTGAGCCAGCCGGCGCTGTCCGCGCAACTGGCGCGCCTGCGCGAGCTGATCGGCGATCCGCTGCTGCTGCCCGCGAAGAACGGCCGCGGGATGGTGCCGACCGCGCGGGCGCTCGCGCTGCGCGGCCCGTTGCGCGGCGCGCTGCGCGAGCTGCGGACCGCGCTGCGTCACGGCGCGGCGTTCGATCCGTCCACCGACGAACGCACGTTCCAGATCGTCGCGAGCGACAACGGCTTCGTGATGGCCGGCCTCGATCTCGTGCGACGCGTCGCGACGCGCGCGCCGGGCGTGCGTCTCGCGTTCCGCAACCTGCCCGCCGACGCCGCGGGTGCGATGCTCGAGCGCGGCGAGGCCGATCTGCTGATCGCCGCCGATTTCTCGGTGCCGCGCACGACGGTCGCGCGCCCGCTGCTGCAGGAACGATACGTGATGGCGCAGCGCAAGGGACATCCGCGCGGGCTCGCGCCGCCCGACCTCGACGCATACTGCGCGCTTCGTCACGTGATCGTGTCGGGCGACGGCGGCGGTTTTCACGGCTTCATGGACGACCGCCTGCGCGCGCTGGGGCGCTCGCGGGCCGTCGCGGTGTCGGTCCAGCAGTACCATCTCGCGCCGCTCGTGCTCGAAGCGACCGACTACGTGTGCGCGCTGCCCGAGCGCTTCCTGATGCGCTTCGCCAAGCGGCTCGATCTGCTGCCGCTGCCGGTCGAAGTCGAAGGCTTCAAGCTGGCCGCCGCATGGCATCCGCGTCTGCAAGCCGATCCCGCGCACCGCTGGCTGCGCGACGAGCTGTTCGCCGTCGTTCGGCAGCGCACGGGCGAGCCGGAGCCGGAGCCAGCCCCGGAATCGGGCGGCGGCGCGCGGACGACCAAGCCCTGAGCGCCGCGCGCCCGTCGCCGGATGCGCTCCGTCCCCCGACAAACGGCCAAGCGCCGGGCTTCGGCGTATCGCCCCGCTCGCCGCTGTCACAAAAACGCGGCCCGCCCCGTCTTGGTGGGATGGACCGTTAGCCATTCAAGCCCCCTACGAACATGACCGAAACCTTCCGACCGAAGCCGTCCGACGAACCGTTCACCACGCTGCGCCCGCGCCTCTTCTCGATCGCGTACCGGATGCTCGGCACGCGCGCCGACGCCGAGGACGTGCTGCAGGACGCATGGCTGCGCTGGCACCAAGCGGATCACGGCGCGCTCGACTCGGCCGAGGCGTGGCTCGTCACCGTCGTCACCCGGCTGTCGATCGACCGGCTGCGCGCCGCGAAGGCGCAGCGCGACGCGTATGTCGGCTGGTGGCTCCCCGAACCGCTCGTCGACGTCGACGAGCGCACGCCCGAGACCGCGGCAGAGTTCGCCGACGATCTGTCGGTCGCGCTGCTGTGGGTGCTCGAGCGGCTGTCGCCCGAGGAACGCGCGGCGTTCCTGCTGCGTCAGGCGTTCGAGCGCGACTACGCGGAAATCGCGCAACTGCTCGACAAGAGCGAGGCCGCCTGCCGGCAGCTCGTTCATCGCGCGTCGACGCGCGTGCAGCAGGCGCACCGGCGCTTCGACGTGTCGCGCGATCGGCACCGGCAGCTCGTCGAGCGCTTCGCGCAGGCCGCGGCGAGCGGCGAGCGCGGCGCGATCCAGGCGCTCCTCGCCGACGACGTCGAGCTCGTCGGCGACGGCGGCGGCAAGGTGCCGTCGTTCTTCAAGGTGCTGCGCGGCGCGCTCCGGATCGCGAATCTGTACTGGGTCGTCGGCCGGCGTAACGTCGGGCGCATCGAATACCGCCTCGCGCAAATCAACGGCGAGCCGGGCCTGCTGCGCTTCATCGACGGGCAGATCGAATCGGCGCAGGCGTTCGTCACCGACGGCGCACGAATCGTCGCGATCTACGCGGTGCGCAACCCGGACAAGCTTGCGCATATCCCGACACGCGACGCGTGAACGCTGCCGGGGGGCGCGCGGCGGCCCGCGTCTGTGCGCGATGTCGCGCGGCGAATCGCGCGTCGCCGCCGCGGCACCGCGTGCCGCCGCGCGCGCTGCGCGACGGCTCATTGCGTTACGGCTCGGCTTCACTGCTTAGTTCGCTGTCGAACGGTTTGGCTTGATTCGATTCGACGCGCCTGACTTGGCCTGACTTGGCCTGACTTGGCTCGGTTTGGCTTGGTTGGCTCGACTCGGCTTGGCTTGGCTTAGCTCCGCTCGGCTCGACTCATAGCCAGCATGGTATGGCACGCCTCGAAGACCATCCCATCGTCCAAACGGCCATCGATTTCGACCCGCGCCGAGCCGCACCGCCCCTCTCTCCAGCAAAAAGTCTGTCACAAACGCGCGCCGCGACGCGTCTTGTAGGCGAGAGGGCCGCATCGGGCGGCCCCCGCCTTCAAGAGGAAACCGATCATGGCTCACGCCCCCCGTCTTCCGTACCCGAAGCTCGCGTCGAAATCGTTCAACGCGCTGCTCCATCTGTCCGAAACCGTGTGGAGCGGCTCGCTCGACAAGCGGCTCGTCGATCTCGTGTTCCTGCGCGTGTCGCAGATCAACGGTTGCGCGTACTGCATCGACATGCACTGGCGCGATCTCGTGCGCCTCGGCGTCGACCAGCGGCACCTGAACGCGGTCGCCGGCTGGCGCGAGGCGCCGTTCTTCGACGCACGCGAGCGCGCCGCGCTGCAATGGGCGGAAAGCGTCGCGCGAATTCCGCGCACGGACCCGAGCGACGCGGCGTTCGCGGAGCTACAGGCGCACTTCTCCGAAGCCGAGATCGCCGAGCTCGGCTTCGCGATCGCGACCATCAATGCATGGAACCTGCTCAACGTCAGCTTCAGGAATCCGATTCCGGAAGCGGTGTGAGCGGACGTCAGGGGCCGGTCGTCGCGCCGCAAGGGCGACGACCGCCTCGCGGCGTTCCGGCGTTCCGGCGTTCCGGCGTTCCGGCGTTTCGACGTTCGACGTTCGACGTTCGACGTTCGACGTTCGACGTTCGACGTTCGACGTTCGACGTTCGACGTTCGACGTTCGACGTTCGACGTTCGAC
>NZ_JPWT01000108.1:0-26945 GCF_000773065.1 Burkholderia sp. ABCPW 111
CGGTAAAGAACGTTTCGAGATCATGAACACGATATCTCTAACGCACCGCCCACAGCGCTCGTTTACACCGTATCCAATTTCAACAGCCTGATAGAGCCGAGTGCGTGCGCGGAATTTCGTGTGGGCCGCAGTCGCGCGCGACATGAAGTCTTGCGGCGAAGGTGCGTCAAAAGACGAATCGCGGACAAGTTGAGGTGTCGCGCCGCGCACGTGAAGAACCGCGCGTCGCCGCACGATTCGCGAATCCGCGACATGCGCAGCGGATCGCCGATCCTTTGCGCGACCGTGCAACGAACGAGCGCCGATTCGTTCGGCCACTCCCGCTTGTCGAGCACGTGCACCCGGCAGATCCGAACGGTCTTCGCACGGATAACGCCACGCGCTTGCCGCCCCGGCGGCGTTCACGGCGGATCGCCGATCCGATGCGCGACCGCGTAGCGAACGAGCGCCGATTCGTTCGGCAGCTCCAGCTTGTCGAGCACGTGCGCCTTGTAGATCCGGACGGTCTTCGCGCTGATCCCGAGCGCCTGCGCGATCTCGACGGGCGTGTCGCCGGACGCGAGATGGCGGAACACTTCGAATTCGCGTTTCGACAAGCGCTCGTGCGGCGGCGCGCCCGACGGCGAATGCAGGTTCCCCGCGAGTTGCTCGGCGACGCGCATGCTCACGTACACGCCGCCCGACGCGATCTTGTGAAGCGCGGCGATCAGCTCGTCGCAGCCGCTTTGCTTCGTCAGATAGCCCGACGCGCCCGCCTGAAACACGTCGGCCGCGTGCCGCTGGTTGGCGCGCGCGGTCATCACCAGAATGCGTATCGACGGCGCGGCCTGACGAATGCGACGCATCAGGTCGACGCATTCCCGGCCGAGCGTGTCTTGATCGAGCAGCGCGACGTCGGCGCGGCCTTGTTTGACGAGCTCGAACGCGGACGCCGCGTCGCCCGCTTCCCCGTCGATCGCGAAATCGCCCGATTTTTCGAGAATATGTCGCAAGCCGTCGCGCAGCACGGCGTGACGGTCCACCACCAACAGCCTGATCATCGGCGAAGCCTCGTAGCGCGAACCTGTTTATGGCCTTCGTGTCCCGGTGGTCGACGGGCACGCCGCCGTGCGTCGCGACGGCGCGCGAACGCATGCGGCGATCCGGCCGAACTCCGGACGCTTGTTCCCCGGACCGTTGCGTCGCGCCGGGCGGCGATCGGCGATCGCCGGGCCCGGTCACGCGCGTCGCGACTGGTCGCCACGGCTTGAAAGAATCGAGGCCGCCGCTTCGCGCAAGCCGCGCGGCGGCGACGATGCCCGGCCGCGCGCGCGATGCGACGCACGCCGCTCGGGGTGTTGTTCACGTCATCGGGATCGTCGCCCGCCGGGCGGCGGACGCGTGGCCGTCGCGAGCGCCACGTTTCAATCTTATGCCGGCATGCTTACGCATTCCTGATCGTTGCGCACGCAATCGCATCGGTGAAATCGCGGATGACGTTACGCCGCGCGGCTTTGCGGATTGGTCATACCGTACGACGACTGGGCGCGTGCGCGACGGAGGTTCGAGCGCCGGCCGTTTCCGATTCGATGCGATCGGCCTCGGGCGAAGAAGCGCGCGATGCGCATTCGATGGCGATCCTCGCGAGCCGCTGCGCGGCGCATCGTTTGCCGAGCGCAGGCGACCCGGCGATCCGATTGCGCGCACCGCGTGCGAGCGAACGACGGTCGACACGTTTCGGGCCGCCCGAAAACGAATCGCTAATGAAGCGCTTACGCCCGATCCGATCGCGGCGGCCCCCGGCGAAAGGCGTCACGGGCTCGCGTGTCTTCCTGGCGCAGGATGCGACACGTGCGCGCACGCGAGCCCGGGTCGGAACGGGGAAAACGTTTTCGAAACGCTCGCGTTTCGCATCGGCGCATCCGCGCGAATTGCCGAACCGCGGCGCATCTTCGCGCGCTCGGCGATCGAATCCGCAGTGGAATCGGAAAATTCCTACAGCCCGGCGCGCGGACGCTGTGTGCTTATCTCGTAATTGCCGATTTTCTTTCGCCGTCTCGACTTGCACAGTGCGATGGAACGCAGTTTCGATCGCGGACGAAGCGAGAGCGGAGCGGCCGAGGCGGGCCGACGTCGCTCGATGCCGGAGACATGACCATGTTGACGCCCCATGAATTCTCAACGCTGTTGTGCATTGCGCGTTCGCCCCAGGACGTCGACGAGGCGGACCCGGAATTCGTTTCTCTCGTCGAAATGGGCCTCGCGATGACGGCGGTCCGAGGGCAGCCGATCGTGCCGGGTTCGCTGCTGACGTCGCGCGGCCGCGAATTGCTCGAGCGGATCGTGTGCGTGAAGGCGGCGGCCGTGCAGAGGGTTTGAGCGGGGCCGTTCGATTCCGGCGCATGCGACGTAGACGCATGGCCGGATGACGGTTGCAGCGCACGACGGCGGCGCCGGCCGATCGACGAACGTTGCCGTTGTCGACGGGCGCAAAGCGCTGCGGCGCGATTTCGTGCGCGATCTCTCGCGCGATGCCGCGCATTCGCGTTCGCGTCGCGCGTTGACGCAACTCAAGTCCGTTCGCCGCGCGAAGGCGCACGCTGATCATCGGCGCAGCGCGCGTTTGGCCCGTGTGAAGAACGGCCCGCGCGCGGTGCGATTCGCGCGGCGCGCGACGCCAGGCCATGCGGCATCGGGCGAACGAAGCGAGCCGACACGCGCCGCGCGATGCGCGCGCCGTCTGCGATCATTGAACGGGCGACAAGCATGGAACACCCGCACCGCCTCTCCGACAACGCGGCGCGTCTGCTCGCGTTGATCGACGCATTGCTCGCCGAGCTGTACGGCGAGCGCAACGGTCATCGTCGCGCGACGCTCGACGCGCAGTTCGAGCGCGATCTCGGCTTCGACAGCCTGACGCGCGCGGAGCTGTTCGACCGGATCGAGCGCGCGTTCGGCGTGCGCTTGCCCGTCGACGTGTTTGCGTCCGCGGCGACGCCCGCCGACGTCGCGCGCGCGCTCGCCGACGCGCACGCGCAACCGCAAGCCGCGCCGGAAGAGGACGCGCAGCCGCCGCTGGCCGCCGCCGCCGCCGCATGGCCCGTCGAAGCCGATACGCTGATCGACGTGTTGCGCTGGCACGCCGAGCGACATCCCGATCGCGTCCACCTGCGGCTGCTCGAAGACGGCCTGAGCGCGACGCCGCTCACCTACGGCGAACTGCACCGGCGCGCGTCGGATCTGGCGAGCGGCTTGCGCGAGCGCGGCATCGATCCGGGCGACACGGTCGCGCTGATGTTGCCGACGGGGCTCGACTATTTCGTCGCGTTCGCCGCGATCCTGTATTGCGGCGCGATTCCGGTGCCGATCTATCCGCCCGCGAGTCTCGCGCAGCTCGACGAGCACGTCGTGCGTCACGTGCCGATTCTCGAGAATGCGCAGATCAAGGCGTTGATTGCGTTTCGCCAGGCCGTCTCGGTCGCGCAGCTTCTGAAGCTTCGCGTGAGCACGCTGCAGCACGTGTTCACGCCCGGGCAGATCGAAGGCCGCGAGCGGCTGCCGCCGTTTCGCGCGGCAGCGAGCGATATCGCGCTGCTTCAGTACACGTCGGGCAGCACCGGCACGCCGAAGGGCGTGATGCTCAGTCATGCGAATCTGCTCGCGAACATCCGCGCGATGGGCGAGCGGATGCGGGTCGACGCGAC
Source organism: Burkholderia sp. ABCPW 111 (assembly GCF_000773065.1). NCBI lineage: Bacteria > Pseudomonadati > Pseudomonadota > Betaproteobacteria > Burkholderiales > Burkholderiaceae > Burkholderia > Burkholderia sp. ABCPW 111. The sequence continues at coordinate 3,684 of NZ_JPWT01000108.1, forward strand.
CGACGTGCTCGTGAGCTGGCTGCCGCTCTATCACGACATGGGGTTGATCGGCGCGTGGCTCGCGCCGCTTTATTTCGGCATCCCGGCGATCGTGATGTCGCCCGTCGCGTTCCTCGCGCGCCCGGCGCTCTGGCTGCGCGCGATCTCGCGATATCGCGGCACGATCACCGCCGCGCCGAACTTCGCTTACGAGCGTTGCGCGCGTCATCTCGCCGCGCTCGAGCCGACCGAATTCGATCTGTCGTCGCTGCGCTTCGCGTGCTGCGGGGCCGAGCCCGTCCACGCCGACACGCTGCGTGCGTTCGCCGCGCGCTTCGCGTCGTGCGGCTTCGACGCGCGCGCGCTGACGCCCGTCTACGGTCTCGCGGAAAACACGCTCGGATTGACGTTTCCGCCTCCCGCGCGCGGGCTGCGCGTCGATCGGATCGCGCGCGAGCCGCTCAACGCGGGCGGCCGCGCGGTGCCCGAGTCGGGCGGCGCGAACGCGCTCGACGTGCCGAGCTGCGGCTATCCGCTCGACGGCACCGAGCTGCGGATCGTCGACGACGACGAGCGCGAGCTTGCGCAGCGGCAGGTCGGGCGCATCGAGTTTCGCGGCACGTCGGCGACGCGCGGCTACTATCGCAATCCCGCGCAGACCGCGCGCCTGTTCCGCGACGCATGGCGCGATACCGGCGATCTCGGCTATGTCGCCGACGGCGAACTGTACGTCACCGGGCGCGTGAAGGACATGATCATTCGCGGCGGCCGGCATTTCTTCCCGTACGAACTCGAAGAGGCGATCGAGCGGCTGCCGGGCGTCGTGACGGGCGGCGTCGCGGTGTGCGGCGGCGCCGATCCCGTCAGCGGCACCGAGCGCGTCGTGATTCTCGTGGAAAGCGAAGCGACCGATGACGCCGCGTGCGAGCGGCTGCGAACGAGCGTCAACGACGTGACGGCCGCGCTCTGGGGCGCGCCCGCCGAGCAGGTGAGCATCGTCGCGCCGCACGGCATCCTGAAGACGCCGAGCGGCAAGATCCGCCATGCCGCGACGCTCGCGCAGTTCGAGCGCCACGCCGGACGGCTGCCGCAAGCGAGCGCGTCGTGGCGGCAGCTCGCCGATCTGGCGGCGGGCAGCGTCGCGCCGTTCTGCGGGCGCGCGTGGCGGCGCGCGGCGCGGGCGCTTCGCGGGCTGTACTGCTGGTGGCTCGTCGCGCTGCTCGCGCCCGCGCTATGGGCGCTCGTCGCGTATCGGAAGGATCTTCAGGACAACTGGCAGCTCGCGGCGTATGCGTGCCGCACGTTCCTGCGTTTCGCCGACGTGCGCACGAACCTGATCGCCGATCCCGACGCGCTTGCGGCCGGGCCGTCGATCGTCGTCGCGAATCATACGAGCTACCTGGATGTCGTCGCGTTGCTCGCGCTGCTGCCGTATCCGGCGCACTTCGTCGCGAAGCGCGAGCTCGCGGCGCGGCCGTTCGTCGGGCGCTTCCTGCGCGCGCTCGGCACGCGCTTCGTCGAGCGGCGCGAGTACGGCCGCAGCGTCGAGGACGAAGCGCGGCTCGTCGCGCAGGCGGCCGCCGACGAAACGCTGCTGTTCTTCCCGGAGGGCACGTTCACGCGCGCGGCGGGGCTCGCCGCGTTCCGCCTCGGCGCGTTTCGCGCGGCGTGCGCCGCGCGGCGGCCGGTGGTGCCCGTCGTCGTGAGCGGCGCGCGCGCCGTGTTGCGCGACGGCGAATGGGCGCCGCGCCGCGGCGAGATCACCGTGACGATGCTCGCGCCGATCCTGCCGGACGGCGAGGACTTCGGCGCGATGGCGCGGCTTCGCGATCGCGCGCGCGGGGCGATTCTCGCGCACTGCGGCGAGCCCGACTTGCGCGACGACCGCGCTCAGCGCGCGGCGTTCGCGTCCGTCGCGTAATACGCGCGGCATTGCGCTTCGCGTCCGCGCACCACGCGCTTGCCGATCAGCGCGCCGCGCGTCTCGGTGACGACGGTGCGCTGATGCTCGTCGTGATCGCTGTCGTAAAAGTACAGGATCACCCAGTCCGCGGTGCGGCCGAGTTCGTGCGCGCGTCCGGTGTTCGAATAGAGCGCGGTGAAGTGCCAGTCGTCGCGCGTCGCGTGCAGCACGGGCAGCCACGCTTCTTGACGCGGGTTCAGCCGTTTCGGCGCGATCTTCGGCAGCGCGCCGGCCGCGGCCTTCTCGCGATAGAGCCGGTCGACATCGAGCAGCACGGAGACGGAAGGCTCCAGTGCGGGCGTCGCGCGGCGCACGAGCGCCTGCCGGCCGCGCCGACGGCTCAGCAGACTCTCGAGCGCCGCGCGGATGCCCGCGATCCGCCGCGGGCCGAGCCCTTCGACGGTCGCGAGGCGGCCGTCGCGCACGGCGAGCTCGAGATCCTCGAGCGTGTCGATGTGGAGCGCCTCGTGGATGCGCTCGGCGAGCGCGCGGCCGACGCCCGGCACCATCTGGAACGACAGCGTCGGACTGGCCGCGCCGCGCAGGCGGTCGAGCTGGCGCCAGCGGTCGGTGATCAGCATCTCGGCGATCGCGCGCGCGATGCCGAGGCCGATGTGGGGCAGGGCGTCGAGCGCGTCGATGCCGCCCGCGTCGAACAACTCGCGGACGTCGCGATCGAGGCTCGCGACCGTCTCGGCGGCCGACCGGTACGCGCCGGCCCGATACGGATTGGCGCCCTGCGTTTCGAGGAGCTCCGCCGCCTCGAGCAGTCGGTCCGCGATGTGCCGGTTGTCCGTCGCGGCGGTGGGTGGGGCAGTCTGCATCGTTCGAAGGCGGTGGGTTGCGCGGCGGGGCCGGGCCCGCATCGGCGGGCGGCGCGAGCGTTCGTCGCGCGGCCCGATCGAGCGGCATGGTTTCGGCGCGCGCGGCGTGCCGCGTGCGCCGAGCGGTCCGACGAAAGCGCGGGGAGCGCGGTCGGGGCGCAGGCGGCGGGGCGAATCAGGCGGCGCCGTGCCTGTGCCCGCGCGCGTACCTGCACGCGTATCGCTTCACGCCGCGATCGGTCGGCTCTCCAGAAAATTCTCACGGAACGAATGCTCGGGAAATTGACGCGCGTCAATGGTGTGTGATCCGAGCGCGCACGGCATGCGGCGCGAGGTTGGCAGGATTCGTGGCGCGCGTCGTCGCGCGATGCGACGCACGCACGATGGAAGCGATTCCGCGGCGCGACGCCGCGCGCCGTTTGCGGATACACGTGTTCGCCGCGCTTGGCGGCGGCCGGAACGGCGGAGACCATCGTGGATGGCCGACGACGTGCGCGGCCGCTGATAAGATACCGCCCGATCCTGTCCCACCGCCGAGAGCCCGCCGCCCGATGAAGCCCGCCGTCAAGCGTTCGACGAAGCCAGCCGACGCCGCTCGCGCCGCGGCGAAAGCGCGCGCGCCGCAGCGGCTCACGTACGTCATCGGCAATCTCGACCGGCTGCTCCGCCGCCACATGACCGATGCGCTCGCGCCGCTCGGCATCACGCTCGCGCAGTACACGGCGCTGTCGGTGCTCGAGGCGCGCGGTCCGTCGTCGAATGCGAAGGTCGCCGAGCGCTCGTTCATCACGCCGCAGTCGGCGAACGAGGTGATGAGCGCGATGGCGGGCCGCGGCTGGATCATGCGCGAAGCCGATCCGAATCACGGGCGCGTGATCCTGCTGCGCGTCACGCCCGGCGGCGTCGCGATGCTGCGCGAATGCGAAGCCGCGCTGCGGCCGCTCGAAAGCCGGATGCTCGACGGCGTGCCGCACGCCGACGCCGAAGCGGCGCAGCGCTGGCTCGAGATTTTCGTGCGCAATCTGCGCGGCTGATTCGCGTCGCGCGCTTTCGTTGGCCGAATCGAGTTGCTTCGACGGCCGGAACTGTCTTGCCGCCTCGCCGCGTCGAGTTGCGTCGAGTTGCGTCGGGCCCCGCCGCATCGGCGAGGTTTTCCGCTGTTGGTCACGAGCTGCCGTCGCGCGCCGCTGAAGCGCGCGTCCCGGCGCTGCCGCGGCATCGTTGCGCGGCGCGACAGCGCATCGAGCGCCGATCTTCCGCTGAAAAAATCATTCAGAATCATTGCGTTGCCAGCGAGCGGCTTCCCGTGCATGCAATGTCTTGTTAATTTCATACAAATCACCGAATTATTTCTTGCGATTGACCTATCGAATCTCACAAAATGGCTGCCGTCGGCCCTTTCGGGGGCGCGTCCGGTGACGGATCGGCCGCCCCCGGCCGCCGCGTTTTCTCACCATCCGCGAATCGAACCGCAGCCAAGGTAGATCCATGTCCCGTCCCGTTTTCGAGGCCGTACGATTGGACGACGTCGTATTGCAGCCGTCCCCCATCAACCCGGCCTGGGTTCTCGAAGGCAATCCCGTCGCGCGCAGCGGCCAGTGGTCGCGCAGCCCCGACTCGACGACGTCGATGTGGGTTTGGGATTGCACCGCGGGGCGCTTCAACTGGCACTTCGACTGCGACGAAACCATTCACGTGATCGAAGGCGAAGTGATCGTCACCTCGGAAGGCCAGGCGCCGCGCACGCTGCGCGCCGGCGACGCCGCGCTGTTCCACGCCGGCAGCCGAGCCGAGTGGCACGTGCCGAAGTACGTGCGCAAGCATGCGATCCTGCGCCCGCATATCCCGAAGCCGGTGCTGTTCGTGCACAAGGTCGTCCGCAGGTTGAGCAGCACGCTGCGGTGACGCTTGCGCGGCGGGCGGGCGCGCAGCGGCGCGTGCGGCTTGCGCTGCCTACTTCGCGCGCTTGGCCTTCGCTTTTTGGCCGGCCGCATTGAGCGCGATCGCGGCGCGCACGAGCGCCTTGAACGCGTCGGCGTCGGGCGCCTCGCCTTCGTGGATGTCGATCGCGCGCCGGACGTTGCCGTCGAGGCTCGAGTTGAAGAGCCCGGCCGGGTCCTCCAGCGACGCGCCCTTCGCGAAGGTCAGCTTCACGATCGACTTGTACGATTCGCCGGTGCAGATGATCCCGTCGCGCGACCAGACGGGCGTGCCCATCCACTTCCATTCCTCGGCGACGTCCGGGGCGGCGTCGCGGATCAGCTCGCGCACCCGGCTCAAGGCGTCGCCGCGCCAGTCGCCGAGCTCGGCGATCCGTTTGTCGATCAGCTCGGAAGCCGACGGGCTTTCCGTCGAATCGGTCTTCTTCATGTTCTCCTCCTGAAGACGTCGGGACTCTTCGGCGTTCGGCGCGATTTTGCGTTGCGGTCGCGGCGTTGGGCGCCTTCGTCTCGCTGCCGCGGCATGTTCGGCCGACGCGCTCTCATGGTCATCGGCGCTGTCGCCGCCCGGACGGCGGCGTCGGCGAATGCGGCTCGGCGGTCGACGGCGCGTCCGTCACGATACGCGATCCTCGGCACGGCCGCGCGACATTCGTTTATCGGGCGCGAAGCGCGCCGGGTTTCGTCGACAGGGCGTGCGGGGGGCGGTGTGACGCCGTTGCTGGCGCGATCATCGAAAAATGGGCGGGAAATTGCCGACAGATCGTCGCGAAATGGCCGCGAAATGGCCGCGAAATGGGTGGAAGGCGGCCGCGATACGGTTTCCTCGCCCGTCGAACGAGGCGCGCGGCCCAACGCGGCCCAACGCGGGCGAACGGACAGCTTCGCCATCGTGCGATAAGCGGAAGGACTGATTGCGCACGCGCTTCTGCACGCGTGAATCACGCGGGCCGAATCAGAAAAGACCGCGTGCACCACGGCGATCGTCGCAAGTCGCTCGTCGCGGTTGCGCATTCGATGTCCGGCGATCTCGATTCCACCGCCCGCTTGAGCCGCGAACACTGCAGACGGCGGCGCGCGAACTGCCGCTGAAGCGTGCGGCGGCGACGCGTGCAGCGCCGCTGCGCCTTGTCGTGGCTGCGCTGCGCTCGCATGGTGGTCGACGGCTCTCGTCCAGAACCTCGCCTCGGCGCGTTGGGGCGGGTTGGGCTAGCGAATCGCTGCGAAACCAGTAGCCATGCAGGCTGCCATCATCTCGCGAGCCCAAGGGCTGAGTTTTTGCGAAGGTCGGAAAGTCTGGCGATGATTTGAAGTCGCCGCGAAGGACGGAGCGTGCCAGTTCCTCGAGCACAACTCTGCTGTCCACGCCACACGGGGGCGGACAGCTGTCCTTCGGGTAGTACCAGAGTTCCACGCGCTCGATGTCTGACGCGCCGGCTCTGCCCGCTTGCCAATTTGAAAAAATGGAATGTCCAACCCGAGGAAGCGGTCATCGACCGATTGGCGCGTGTTGCCCTGCGCTCAGAGTCAGGTTCGGGTGCGCTCTGTTACTCGTCTTTCAGAAACACAAGCTCACACACCATGACGATGTGTATAGGCTATCGATTCCGGGGGGGGATGTCCATGCCGGCTTATGTGCGGGTGAGAACCTGTCACCTCAGACCACTGCGTTGAAAATAATGGTCCGTAGCACTGCCGGCTCTCAGGGCATCTTCGCTTTGTTCGAAGAGCAACTCCGACCATAACCTTCCGTCTCGCGTTAGCGCTAGCTTCCCCGAGTGTCGCTCATGTTCAAAGCGCATGAGCGTGCAAATACTTTGGTGCCGACGGCGAGACTCGAACTCGCACAGCTTTCGCCACTACCCCCTCAAGATAGCGTGTCTACCAATTTCACCACGTCGGCATTTCAATGCAACCGGGATGCACTAGGTCCCGTATCGCGACAGCCTTGCCAGCCAGGACTTAGGCACGGCATTGTATTGTGCACCAAGGGCATGTTGAGATAAGAACCCGCACGCCTCTCGGCGCAACCCCTCAAGATAGTGCGTCTACCAATTCCGCCACCTGGGCAAGGGGCGCAATTGTAGCGGCTAAATGAATTCTTGTGAACTGTCTCGCAGCGGGAAAGCGGGAAAGCGGGAAAGCGAGACGATGCGACCTGGCCATGCGTTCCGCAGCGGCGACGCGATTGTCTTTGCGTTGGCGACGTCGGGCGGAATGGCGGCATGGGCCGGAATTCGGGCCGCCGTCCGATCCACCGTCCATCTTTCGTCTTTCACCTTGTTCCGGTATTCATGAAGCCGGCAGGGAGCGCGTAATTCGACTCGCGTGTCCAGCCGGGCAACTTGCTCCCGCCGCTTCGATTCGTCGTGAAGTGTTCCGCCGCGCGAGCGCGGTCGCACGATCCGAGCGGCTCCTTGTCGCGACGTTCATGATGGGGCGGCTTCGGAGCGCAAGCTGCTGTTCTTGCGATGCACCGATGTCGGTCGCGGCGTAGCGCTCGGGTCGGCGGCTCGTCGGAAAGGCGCGTTGATTGATGCGGCCGCGATGTTCGCCAATGTCCGTTTCGCCGTTCCTTCGGCAGGTCGGTCGCGCGGCGATCAAGCCGTGCTCGGCAGGACGGATAGTCAACAAGGAGCGCGGTCGCATCGACTCGCGGGCCGGCTTCTCAATCGGCCTCTCGCTTGGCTTTTCGCTCGGGCTCGCGTCGCCTCGCGCGCCTCGCACGCAGCATGTCGACTTGCGCGTCTCCGAATGTCCCCGCCGGTCTCCCGCCATCGTTCTTCGTCCGATCGAGTGTTTGTCCGAGCCTCCGTCGATACAGCTTTACATGTCAGGTAACCTGATATTAAATGAGCGTCGAGCCGCGTATCGCGACGATGTCATTGGAGAAAGATCGATGAGTTATGAAGGTCGCTGGAAAACCGTCAAGGTGGTCGTCGAGGGGGGGATCGCGTGGGTCGCGCTGAATCGTCCCGACAAGCGCAACGCGATGAATCCCGCGCTGAACGCGGAGATGATCGACGTGCTGGAGACGCTCGAGCTGGACGCCGAGGCGCGGGTGCTCGTGCTGACGGGCGAGGGCGACGCGTGGACGGCCGGCATGGACCTGAAGGAGTACTTCCGCGAAGTCGACGCCGGCCCCGAAATCCTGCAGGAGAAGATCCGCCGCGACGCGAGCCGCTGGCAGTGGCAACTGCTGCGCATGTACGCGAAGCCGACAATCGCGATGGTCAACGGCTGGTGCTTCGGCGGCGGGTTCTCGCCGCTCGTCGCGTGCGATCTCGCGATCGCCGCCGACGAGGCGGTGTTCGGCCTGTCGGAGATCAACTGGGGCATTCCGCCCGGCAACCTCGTCAGCAAGGCGATGGCGGACACGGTCGGTCATCGTCGGGCGCTGTACTACATCATGACGGGCGAGACCTTCACCGGCCCGCAGGCCGCGCAGATGGGCCTCGTCAACCAGAGCGTGCCGCGCGCGCAACTGCGCGACGAGGTGCGCGCGCTCGCCGCGAAGCTGCTCGACAAGAATCCGGTCGTGCTGCGCAACGCGAAGCACGGCTTCAAGCGCTGCCGCGAGCTCACGTGGGAGCAGAACGAGGACTACCTGTACGCGAAGCTCGATCAGGCGCAACTGCGCGATCCCGAGCGCGGGCGCGAGCAGGGGCTCAAGCAATTCCTCGACGACAAGTCGATCAAGCCGGGGCTGCAGGCGTACAAACGTTGAGCCGAAGCCTCACGGGGCGCCGCGCTCGCGACAGCGTGACAGCGTGACAGCACGCCAACGCGACAACGCGCCAACGCGACACGCGGCGCCGAAACGAGACGGACTGGAGACAACGATGACCGACAGACGGATGTTGATCGGCGGCGCATGGCGCGCGGCCGAAGACGGCGCGACGTTCGAGCGGCACGATTCGGTGACGGGCACGCTCGCGTCGCGCGCGCCGGCCGCGGGCGTCGCACGCGCGCTCGCCGTCGCGCGGCGGATCGAATCGGGAATCTGCCACGTGAACGGGCCGACCGTTCACGACGAAGCGCAGATGCCGTTCGGCGGCGTGAAGCCGAGCGGCTACGGGCGCTTCGACGGCGCGGCGTCGATCGCGGAATTCATCGGGTTGCGCCGGATCACCGCGCAGACCGCGCCGCGCGCGTTTCCGATATGAGCGCGGAGGGCTTCGCCGTGTCCCGTCTTTTCTCCGATGCGTCGCGCTATCGGAGCGTGGACGTCGCGCGCGGCGCCGCGCACGTCGAGCCCGACGGCGACGGCTGGCGCATGCGCGCCGCCGAGCCGCTCGGCGCGTACCCCGAGCGCCTGACCGACTGCCTCGCCGCGGGCGCGCGCGATCATCCGGCGCGCGTGCTCGCCGCGCAGCGCGGCGCCGACGGCCGCTGGATCGAGATCACGTACGCGCAGATGCTCGAGCGCGCCCGCGCGCTCGGCGAAGGGCTGCTCGCGCTCGGCCTGTCCGCCGAGCGGCCGCTCGCGATCCTGTCCGGCAACGATCTCGCGCATCTGCAGCTCGGCTTCGCGGCGATGCTCGCGGGGATTCCGTACGCGCCGGTGTCGCCCGCGTATTCGCTCGTGTCGACCGATTTCGGCAAGCTCCAGTACACGCTCGGCGTGCTGAAGCCGGGCGCGGTGTTCGCCGCCGACGGCGACGCGTTCGCCGCCGCGCTCGCCGCGGCCGCGCCGGCCGACGCCGCGGTGATCGTCGCGCGCGGCGCGCCGCCGCCGCGAGGCCGCCCGGCGCCGTTCGAGCGCTTGCTCGACACGCGGCCGCGCACGATCGACGCCGCGCACGCGCGCGTCACCGCCGATACGCTCGCGAAGATCCTGTTCACGTCGGGCTCGACGAAGCAGCCGAAGGCGGTGCCGACGACGCACCGGATGATGTGCAGCAACCAGCAGATGTTGCGCCAGACGATGCCGGAGCTCGCGCGCACGCCGCCCGTGCTCGTCGACTGGCTGCCGTGGAATCACACGTTCGGCGGCAGCCACAACGTCGGCATCGCGCTCTACAACGGCGGCACGCTGTACATCGACGACGGCCGGCCGACGCCCGAGCGCTTCGGCGAGACGGTGCGCAACCTGCGCGAGATCTCGCCGACGATCCATTTCAACGTGCCGAAGGGCTGGGAGGAGCTGACGGCCGCGCTCGAGCGCGACGCCGCGCTGCGCGCGTCGTTCTTCGCGCGCGTGAAGCTGTATTTCTTCGGTGGCGCGGGGCTGTCGCAAGCCGCGTGGGAGCGGCTCGACCGCGTGACGCAGGCGCATTGCGGCGAGCGGATTCGAATTCTCGCCGGGCTCGGGATGACGGAGACGTCGCCGTCGTGCCTGTTCACGACGGGGCCCGTCACGGGCGCGGGCTACATCGGGCTGCCCGCGCCCGGCTGCGACGTGAAGCTCGCGCGCTGCGGCGACAAGCTCGAGCTGCGCTTCAAGGGGCCGAACGTGATGCGCGGCTACTGGCGCGCGCCGGCCGATCCGGGCGGCGTGTTCGACGGCGACGGCTACTACAGGAGCGGCGACGCCGCGCGCTTCGTCGATCCCGCGCGCCCCGAGCTCGGGCTGATGTTCGACGGGCGCCTCGCCGAGGACTTCAAGCTGAGCTCGGGCACGTTCGTGAGCGTCGGGCCGCTGCGCGCGCGGGCGGTGTCGGCGGGCGCGCCGTACGTGCAGGACGTGGTCGTCACGGGACTGAATCGCGACGACATCGGCCTGCTCGTGTTCCCGCGGCTCGACGCGTGCCGGCGGCTCGCGGGGATCGCGGGCGACGCCCCGGCCGCGCAGGTGCTCGCGTCGCCGGCGGTGCGCGCGCAGTTCGCCGGATGGCTCGCGCGGCTCAACGAAGCGGCGACGGGCAGCGCGTCGTTCGTCGCGCGCGTGCGCCTCCTCGATGCGCCGCCGTCGCTCGATCTCGGCGAGATCACCGACAAAGGCTCGATCAATCAGGCGTCCGTGCAGCGGCATCGCGCGGCGCTGATCGACGCGCTGTACGCGCAGGCGCAGGCCGATCCGCTCGCGATCGTCGCGTAGCGGACCGAAGCGCCGAGTGGAATCGAGCCGAACCGGATCGAATCGAACCGGATCGAATCGAACCGGATCGGCAAGTCGGGTCGCATGCGGCGCGCGCCGAGACCGCCTGCCCGGCATGCGCACCGATCCGTTCTTCGTCGGCGCCGCGTACCGGGCCGCGCCGTTGCGCGCACTCGACGGCGAGGGCTACCGGATCGTCGATGCGCGGCACGACCCGCGAGTCACGTTGGCGATGCCGCGCGCGACCTGCTCGCTGTCGAAGCGCACGGCCGTCTACGCGCGGACCGCGCATCTATGGAACGGCGCGCACGCGCGCTACTCGGTGAGCGGCGGTGGCGGCACGAAGCACGCGCCCGGCATCGGCCGGCTCGGCGCAATGGCAGGCATTCGCCAGCTGTTCCGAGCCCGCGCCATTCGTCTGTCATCCGAATTTTTCGCATGGAGCCGAAGATGAAATCCAAGCACATCGCGCGTCGCGTTCGCCTGCTCGCCGCGCCGCTCGCATGCGCCGCGCTGCAGGGCTGCGGCGGCGTCGTCGATTCCGCGCTGCCGCGCCTCGCCGCCGCGACGCCCGCCGCGATGACCGAAACCTGCGGCACGCTCGCCGCGAAGCTGCGCTTTCCGAACACCGCGTTCACGTCGGTCGCGACCGCGGCGGCGGGCGCGCTCCGCATCGCCGGCAAGCCGATCGGCGAGCATTGCGTGATCGAGGGCAAGATGAACGAGCGGGTGAGCGCGGTCGACGGGCAGACGTATGCGATCGGCTTCGAGATGCGGCTGCCGAAGGCGTGGAACGGCCGCTTCTTCTATCAGGCGAACGGCGGGCTCGACGGCAACGTCGTGACCGCGACGGGCGACATCGGCGGCGGCGGGCCGCTCGACAACGCGCTCAGGATGGGCTTCGCGGTGATCAGCTCCGACGCGGGGCACGGCGCGAAGCAGAATCCGCGCTTCGGCGTCGATCCCGGCGCGCGGCTCGATTACGGCTATCGCGCGGTCGATGCGCTGACGCCGATGGCGAAGCAGGTGATCCGGATCGCGTACGGCAAGGCGCCGGAGCGCAGCTACTTCGGCGGCTGCTCGAACGGCGGCCGGCATGCGATGGTCGCGGCGGCGCGCAACGCGGGCGAATACGACGGCGTCATCGCGGGCGATCCGGGCTTCCATCTGCCGAAGGCGGCGATCGGCGAGATGTTCGGCGCGCAGCAGTTCGCGCGGATCGCGACCGCGACGACCGCGTCGGGCCAGCCGGACCTCCGCAGCGGCTTCACCGACGCCGAGCGGCGGTTCGTCGCGAGCCGCATTCTCGCGAAGTGCGACGCGCTCGACGGCGTTGCCGACGGGCTCGTCGAGGACGTCGCCGCCTGCCAGGCGCACTTCGATCTGAACGCCGACGTGCCGGCTTGCGCGAACGGCGCGCGCACCGGCCAATGCCTGAGCGCCGCGCAGAAGCGCGCGCTCGCGAACGTGTTCGCCGGCGCGCGCAACGGCGCGGGCGACGCGCTGTACGCGAGCTTCCCGTTCGACGCGGGCGTGAGCGGCGGCAACTGGGCCGAATGGAAGCAGGGCAATTCGGTGACGCTCGATCCGGGCGCGGCGGCGTTCACGTTCACGACGCCGCCGCGGCCCGCGTCGGTGCTCGCGAACCTCGAGGCGTACGCGCTCGGCTTCGACATGGACCGCGACGCGCCGGCGATCTTCGCGACGAGCGGCGTGTACGCGGAATCCGCGTGGTCGTTCATGACGCCGCCCGACGAGGCGAACCTGTCCGCGCTGAAGCGGCGCGGCGGCAAGCTGATCGTCTATCACGGCACGAGCGACCCGGTGTTCTCTTCGAACGACACGACCGACTGGTACGCGCGCGTGATGCAGGCGAACGGCGGCGACGCGAGCGACTTCGCGCGTTTTTTTCGCGTCGCGGGGATGAACCATTGCTCGGGCGGGCCGGCCGCCGACCAGTTCGACATGCTGACGCCGCTCGTTGCGTGGGTCGAGGCGGGCCGCGCGCCCGACGCGATCGTCGCGACCGCGCGCGGCGCGTCGAACGCGGCGCCGAATCCGGACGTGCCGGCGTCGTGGGGCGCGGGGCGCACGCGGCCGCTGTGCCCTTATCCGCGCGTCGCGCGCTACGACGGGGGCGACGTGAATTCGGCGGCGAGCTTCAGTTGCCGATAGCGGCGGTTCGCGCACGCGCCGAGCGCCGCGCGGGCGGGCGCGCGGCGGCCATGGGGCGCGTCCGGATTCGCACGCTCGAATTCTTGCGCGCCGCTTATAACGTGCGCGTCGGCGGGCAGCCGAGCGCCGCGTCCGCGACGGCCGCCGCGCGCATCGACACGATCGCGCCGGACCCGCCGGACCCGCCGATGTGAGGTTCGTCGAATGGGAAGCGTTGACGAGCGCGCTCCAGCAGCCGGCGCCATGGACGCTCGCCGGCACGAAGCGGGCGCCGATGGCGCGGGTCTTCGATTTTTCGAGGCCGTGACGCGCGGCTGCGGCGGAATGCGCATCCTTCACCGGGCTGGGCTGGGCGCGGTCGGCGCGTGAATGTCGACGACCGGACGACCAGACCAGCAGTCGACCCGGTGTCGTAGCGCTCCTTGCCGATATGCGTCGGCGCGCAGGTCGCGGAGCATCGGCATGACCCTCGGCCCGCGTTATTGGCGGCCAAAATCATATCGGCATGCGACATTGATTCTCGCCGATATTTCGACCACTCTTGAAAATCCGCGGCGAGGCGCTCGACTGTTTTGGGGCGATGCGATGCGCCGTCGCCAGTCCGTCGCGGGGCGAGGCGGCTTCCGGCCGAGACGGAAGCGGGCGTGCGGCGATCTCGCGAATGAGATTGTTCTCGAATTCGAATTCGAATTCGCCGATGCGACGCGCCAGTTCGCGTCGCGGCGGCGATGCGGACCGGCGCATGCGAGCCGGCGCCGAGCGGGGCCTCGGTGTGCTTTCCGCTTGATCGGGATTCGAATCGACGCCGCCGATTCGAAGCGGTTTCGAGAGCGGCTGGTGAGCGGCCTGTAATGCGCGGCGCTCGCCGTCAGCTGCGATGTCCGGCTCCTTGCGGGCCTCGATGCGCGCGATGGCCGTCGGGCATCCGGTTCGGGCGTTCGCCGGGCGGCTTCCGGCGTGTGCGGCCACGCCAGTCACGCGCCGGCTGCGCGGGCATCGCCGTATCGTTCGAATCGACGCGGCCGGCGCGGCCGACGCGGTCGATTTGGTCGATTCGGTCGATTCGGCCGGGCGGTCGCGGCAACGGAGTGCGCGACGACGCCGTCGGCTCCGCACGCCGGCCGGCGATTGAGCGCATCGATGCGCCGCCGGGAGCAACGAACGGCGATGAAGGGCGACGAACGGCGACGAAGATCGACGAGGAGCGGCGAAGCATCGCAAGAGAACGCAATCGCAGCGCCGTCGGATGCGAACCGACCGTTGCGTCTCGCTGAACGTCGGCGCCGATCGGTGCCGCATTCGATTGAATCGGCAGAAGCCGCGCAACCGCACTTTCTACAGTGGAGGACCGCGATGAGTTTTCTGAACTACGGCACCCGGACGACCCCGCGCTGGACGATCGACCAGCCGATCTTCACGATCGTGCGCGCCCGTCAGGGCCGGCAGGCGACGTATGTTCCGGGGCGCCAATTCGGCGCGTCGTGCGCATCCGTGTTGCTCGGGCCCGATCTGAAGATGCCCGGCCAGGGGCGTCACAACCCGCCGCAAGTGGGCGGCGCGCCGTGGGACGTCGTGATGGCGGGCGGCCCGGCGCTGACGTTCGTTCAGGACGAGAACCCGAGCTACCGGCCGTGGGTGCGCGGGCACCTGATCAACGGCGGCTGGGGCGGCTCGGGCCGGGACTGGCGCAATCTCACGCCGCTGACTCATTCGGCCAACATGAATCACAAGACGGTCGAGACGTACATCAACAACTTTCTGGAACTGAGCCGCCAGTACGAGGCGAGCGGCCGGCGCGACGCGTGGTACGGCGTTTACTACTGCGTCCAGTGCGCGGCGGACCCGTTCGCGTTGAATCCCGGCGCGACCGATCTGTACACGTATGCGCCGAGCTTCATCCGGATCGGCTGGCGCGCGGTGCGTATCGACAAGCCGGTCGGCGGCAGCACGGCGCTCGGCGTGGCCCAGCTGGCGGTCAACGAATTGACGGCCGGCGCGCTGAATGCTGCGCCGGTGCTTCCGTTTGCCCCGCCGGCGCGCGCGTGGGGACCGAGTCCGACGCTGCCGCTCGGCGAGCGCCCGGGCGATCCGGTGCTCGGCTCGTTTCCGGGCGACTGCCCGCCCGCGGCCGGGAACGGCTTCGACGGCTGGGTCGAGGTCCATCAGGGGTAGCCCGCGCGCCGCTTCACCTTCGCCTCCGCCGTCGCCGTCGCCGCCGTCGCCGTCGCCGTCGCGATCAGGCCACGAACGGGCCACGAACGGGCTACGAATGGGCTACGAATGAGCCACGCGCGGCGGCGGCCGCACGACCGGCGCCTTACTTCGACACCGACCGCCATGCCGCGACGGCGAGCTCGTCCCGATACTTGACGGGCGTCGCCTTGACCCGGCCGCTCAGCCACGCGCGACAGTAATTCTCCGATTGGCCGACGATCAGCGACGGCAGCAGTTCGGCCGGCCATTGCGCCATCTCGTCGCGCCCCGGCGCCTGCGCGAACCAGGCGAGCACGCGGCGATTGCGCGAGCGGTTCTTTTCGGCCAGCTCGTCGGCGCGCGGCCCCGACGCGACCGCCGTGCGCGCCATGAACTGGAACCGCGCGAACTCGGGCTGCGCGCTGACCCAGTCGACATAGCTGTGGACGAGCGCGGTGACGCCTTCCCGCGCGGTCGTCGCGCGCCCGAGATAGTCGGCGAGCAGTTGCGCCTGATCTTCGATCGCGCACAGGAAGAGCGCGGCGATCAGCCCGTCCTTGTTGCCGAAGTGGTGATAGATGTTGCCGACGCTGGTGTCGCAGCGCTCGCGGATCATCTCGATCGTCGTCGGTTCGAGCCCGTGGTCGTTGAAGCAGGCGAGCGAGGTCGCGAGGATCGTGCGCTTCAGGGTGGCGCGGCGGCCGGGAAACTGCCGCGTCAGGATGTCGAGGGTAGGCAAGCTGGGTCGCGAAGGAAAAACGAGGGTCACGCAATGGTACCTTGACGCCGGTCGCGGAAACAGAATATTCTTCCGCAACAGAACATTGTTCTGTTTTGCCGATACAGGAGACGACATGAGCCAGGTTCTCGATATGTTCAACGCGGCCGGGGCCGCGCAATTCAGCAAGATGGTTTGTCAGATGGCGCCGTATTTCGGCACGATCGAGCCGGAGGTCGTCGGGTTGCAGCCGGGGCGCGCAGAGGCGAAGGTCGGTTTCCGGCGCGAGATCACCAATCACATCGGCACGGTCCATGCGATCGCGCTGTGCAACGCGGCCGAGCTGGTCGCGGGGCTGATGACCCAGGTGTCGATTCCGGACGGCCTGCGCTGGATTCCGAAGGGCATGACCGTCGAATACCTGGCGAAGGCGAAGACCGACGTGACGGCCGTGGCCGACGGCGCGGCCGTCGACTGGCAGAGCGAAGGCGACAAGATCGTGCCGGTCGAGATCACCGACGCCGACGGCAACACCGTGTTCACCGCGCGGATCACGATGAACATCAAGGCCTGACGCTTCCGGCGCCGCGCGGGGCGCCTGCGCCTGCGCCTGCGGCGCGAAGGCGCTCCGCGCGGCTCGCTGCAACGAATTTTGACCGGGTATCATCCGATCATATGATCAACGCCCGACCAACAAGGAGACTGCAGTGAGAAGGAAAACCGACAAACTGTTGCCGATCAGCGCGGCTGCGATGGTGATGGCCGTTGCCGCGACTCATGCGATGGCCGACCAGGTCGTGAAGATCGGCAGCGCCGAGCCTTTGACGGGGGGCATCGCCCACCTCGGCAAGGACAACGAGAACGGCGCGCGCCTCGCGATCGAGGAGATCAACGCGAAGGGCCTCACGATCGGCGGCCAGAAGATCACGCTCCAGCTCGACGCGCAGGACGACGCGGCCGACCCGCGCACCGCGACGCAAGTCGCGCAGAAGCTCGTCGACGGCAAGGTCGTCGCGGTCATCGGCCATTTGAATTCCGGCACGTCGATTCCGGCGTCGAAGATCTACAGCGACGCGGGCATCGTGCAGATCTCGCCGTCGGCGACGAATCCGGCCTACACGCAGCAAGGTTTCAAGACGACGTATCGCGTCGTCGCGACCGACGCGCAGCAAGGCCCGGCGCTCGCGAACTACGCGCATTCGAAGGGGATCAAGACGATCGCCGTCGTCGACGATTCGACGGCGTACGGCCAGGGTCTCGCGAACGAATTCGAGAAGCGGGCGAAGGCGCTCGGCCTGAAGGTGCTGTCGCACGACGCGACGAACGACAAGGCGGTCGATTTCCGCGCGATCCTGACGAAGATCAAGGGCACGAATCCCGACGCGATCATGTACGGCGGCATGGACGCGACGGGCGGCCCGTTCGCGAAGCAGGCGAAGCAACTCGGCCTGCGCGCGAAGGTTTTCTCGGGCGACGGCGTGTGCACCGAGCAGTTGCCCGCGCTCGCGGGCGCCGCGGCCGACAACGTCGTGTGCTCGCAAGCGGGCGCGGCGCTCGAGAAGATGCCGGGCGGCGCGGCGTTCCAGGCGAAGTACGAGAAGCGCTTCAACCAGCCGATCCGCTTCGACGCGCCGTTCACGTACGACGCGGTGTACATCGTCGTCGATGCGATGAGGCGCGCGAACTCGACCGATCCGGCGAAGATTCTCGCCGTGATGCCGAAGACGAACTATACGGGCGTGATCGGCACGACGGTCTTCGATGCGAAGGGCGACCTGCAGCACGGCGTGATTTCGCTGTACGACTTCAAGGGCGGCAAGAAGACCTTCCTCGATCAGGTCACGATGTAGTTGAGCCGCGCGGCGGCGTTGGCCGCCGGGTTTGCCGGCGGCACGAAACGGGCGGGCGCCGGACGTGGCGCCCGCCCGTTTTTTTCATCTGGCGGGCGGGGCGAAGAGGATGCGCCGCCGACGCGCAACCACGCCGATCGACGCCGCCGTCAAGGGGCGCGCACATTCGTTCGACGCCTTGCGGCCGGCCACCCGCTTCGTCGGCGCCGCGCGCGCCGTGACCGCGAAAATCGCGAAGCCGCGTGTCGGGCGGAGCGCGAAGCGACGGCGGCCGCGCACGTCGACGGCATCGCGCGGGCCTGGGCCGGCCGCATCCGGACCCCGCACGGCGGGCTCTCGGCTCGCCGGACGGGCGTCGGCGCGCATCGATTTGATCTGGAGCCCCTTCGGCGAACCAGGCCGCACCGCTTTCTTCTCGGGACCGGTATCATCTGAGCTATTTGTCTTGGCGAAACCGTGCGGGGGATTGGCGTCGTGCATGTCGGTGAGCGTTTCAACAGCATTACCCATCTCGTGGGCGCGGTGTTGTCGGTAGCGGGGCTCGCCACGCTGGTGACGATGGGCGCCCTCGACGGCGACGCATACAAGGTGGTGAGCTTCAGCGTGTACGGCGCGATGCTGTGCGTGCTCTACGCGATCTCGACGCTCTACCACAGCGTGCGCGGCCCGCGCCTGAAAGCCATTCTGCAGAAGTGCGATCATTCGGCGATCTATTTGCTGATCGCAGGCAGCTACACCCCGTTCACGCTGGTCACGCTGCGCGGGCCGTGGGGGTGGTCGCTGTTCGGCGTGAGCTGGGGGCTCGCCGCGCTCGGCATCGTGCAGGAGCTCACGCTCGGACGGCGCACGCGCAGCATTTCGATGGCGCTGTACGTCCTGATGGGTTGGCTCGCGCTCGTCGCGATCCGCCCGCTGATCCACGCGCTTCCTGCGGCGGGAACGGCGTGGCTCGTCGCGGGCGGCGTCATCTATAGCGCCGGCATCTACTTCTTCATCAACGACGAGCGCATCCGTCACGGGCACGGCATCTGGCATCTGTTCGTTCTGGCGGGCAGCCTGTGCCAGTTCGTCAGCGTTGCGGGCTACGTCGCGTGACGCGAAGCGGGGCGCCCGATCGCCGATTTGCCTGCGCGTGCGGCTCGTTCGGCTCGTGCGGCTCGTTCGGCTTGTGCGGCTCGTGCGGCTCGTGCGGCTCGTGCGGCTCGTGCAGGCGCCGCCGCGCTCGGTTCACCCGCCATGAACGCCGATAACGTCCTCGTGCACGTTCCATCCGCCTTCCACGTGCGTTTTCGCCGCGCCGTCGCGACCCAGTGAAGCGTGAAGCCCTGTGATCTGCGCGGCGGCGTGACGTCCCATATCGGCGATTCCGCTTGCGGCCAGCCGGTTTTGCCAAATGGACTGATCGCCGTTCCGAGCGGCCTCGGTTTCCATCCGGCATAGCTCGGTCAGGTTCTCGCTCGTCATCGGCTGCTCGCGCAATTCCGCCATCGCCGGATTGTCGTGCGCCGCGTCGACCAACGCCGGCGACGCACCGGTCGTGGCGGCAAACGCCGCAGCCGCGGCGTTCTGGAGTTCGCCGACGGTGCCTCTCTTGGCAAGCGGCATCAGTCCGCTCAGCGCGCCGTCCGATTGCTTGCGTTGAATCTGATGCGCCGGTGCTTTCGAATCAGCGTTCGTCCTGGAATTCGAATCGGTGGCGGATACCGACGTGACCGACGATCCGCCGCTTGTTGAAATACTCGAGCCCATGCCATCTCCTTGATTGTGTCGCCTGCCGTCGCGCAGCGACAGATATGGTGTTGCGAGTATCGCCGGGGGGGCGCAGATCGATTCGCCGTGCCGGAAGTCACGTCGCGAAACGCGAACATCCTGACGCGATCAGATATGGCGGGATGGGCTCACTGGCGGGACCGCTCGCGAAGCAGCGAGACAGCGAAGCGGTAAGGCGACGAAGCGGTAAAGCAGTAAAGCGATAAAGCAATAAAGCAATAAAGCAATGAAGCAATGAAGCAGCCCGAGCGGCGCGCGAAGGTTTTCGCGAGCGACGGCGTGTACGCCGAGCAGCCGTGCGCGCATGCGTGCGTTGCGGCCAAGAACGTCGTGTGCCCGCAAGCGGGCCGAACCCCGCGGCGTCGAGCTTCCGTGCGACACGTTTCAACGAGCCTTACGCGTCTCCGGTTTTGGGAAAGGCGAACGCACACCTGCGTGCGTCGGCATCGCGCGATCGAGATATCGATGGATTCCCGCGAGCCGCGGATACGAAAACGACGTTCTCGAGCGCCGTCCGCAGACGCGCGCCCGGAACGCCGAAGCAACGGCCTCATGAATCGCCCCGTTCGCCATGATGCCGGCGGGCGAGCGGGACGACTGGAGCGGCGTAACCTCGAGCCTTGCCGACGTTATTGCGGCAATGCCGTGGCGCGGAAGCCGATCGGGCCCTCGCCGCTGTAGGTCATGGCGCCGTGGAACGTGTTGCCGTTGTCGCCGGAGGTGATGTAGAGCTCGACGACGTTTTGGCCCGAGCGGCAGCCGAGCAGCCAGACGCCGCCCGGATGCCACGGAGCGGACGTGCCGCCCCACTGATTCTCGACCGCGTAGTTGTTGCCCGTGACCGCATTCCCCTTGAAGCCGATCGGGCCCTCGCCGGCATAGGTCATGTTCCCGTTCAGGGTCTTGCCGTTGTCCGTCGAGCCGATGCTCACCGCGACGACGGCCTGGTCACGCGCGCCGATCACCCAGACGCCGCCGTTGTGCCACGGCGCTGTCGAGCCGCCCCATTGATTTTCGACCGCGTACACGCCGCCGTCGGCCTGCTGGCTCTTGAAGCCGATCGGGCCTTCGCCCGCATAGGTCATCGTGCCCGCGAGATTCGCGCCCTGGTCGCCGGATTCGAGTTTGAGCGCCACCACGTTCTGATTGGAGCGCCCGCCGATGATCCACGTGCCGCCCGGGTGCCAGGGCGCCGAGCTTCCGCCCCATTGATTTTCGACGTTGTACGTATTGCATTGCGTGAGCGTCGCCCTGAAGCCGATCGGGCCTTCGCCGGCATAGGTCATCGTGCCGGTGAGCGTTCTTCCGCCATCAGCGGATTTGATGTCGATCGCCACGACGTTCTGACCGGAACGGCATCCGAGCACCCACATGCCACCCTCATGCCACTGGGCCGACGAGCCGCCCCATTGATTCTGTACGTGCTGCAGATTGTTGAAGCCCTTGCTGGTCTTTGCCATTGTTATCTCCGGTGATAGTACGGGTGACGCGGGAGTTCAACCCGCGTGCGGAGAACGGCCTTGCACATGGATTGTCGTTGTTGCGCCCGTCGTCCTGTTCCAGAAGGCGAGCGCCGTGGCAGCGCGATCGACTATGGGCAAGGCACGGGCGCTTTTGCAATTGCACGGCCGATCAAACGAGATGGCCACGATCTACCTGCATGATGAGTCGATTTGTTTCTCGCAGGCGATCGACGCTGCGGCTCGTTCTCAAAAAAAGTAGTTCAGCTTCGACCCTCTCACAACTACTAGAACCCGTAGGTATGCGGCGGGCTCCGCGATGGCGTGGCTGCCCTGACACCGGTGCCGGGCCGAGGCCGAATCGAACGCACGGCAGGGCATCGCTCCGCGAGATACCTACCATTACTGAGAGGCGCCTGTCCTCAAGCGATGGCCTAGACTTCACTCATTTCACCTGGCCTCGCGCGCGAACTTTCGAGTCGGCACCGGTACTCGTCATATCACGCGCGCGCCGGCGCATCGGCGCATCAGATCAGCTTCGACACCGAACTTTTTCCGGTGTGGGCGTGCGGCGCGCCATGTGCATCATCCGCTAGAGCGACTTTCGCATACTTCAAAAACGATGGATGGGATGCCTAATGAATTCGTCCGGTGCCATTCGAGAGGAACCGCAAGCCGCTCATCGGGAAAAAGTCCTGTTCGGAATTTCAATGGACGGCGTGCTGGCTTCCGGCATCACCGAGGAGTTTTTGAAAGTCGCGTCGATTTTCAATGGGCACGGCTATCGAACGTATCTCGATCTCGGCTATGACATCAGGAGCGATAAGGGCGATTTCTTTCGGCCTTACGCGAACGAAGCCGAGGCGTTGCCTGATTGGCTCGCGTTGGCGCGCATCCGAGGTCTCGCCGAGGTGAGAGGCTACACGCAGCGTCTGGTCCGGGAAATGCTGGAGCAGATCCGCGATGGGGACGGCGAGCGAATACGCCGATGCCTCGGCGGAGCCATCGTGCCTCGGATTGCCGCATCGATCGTGGATACCTGGCGGTGTCTGGATGTTTCGGTCGTCATCGTGGAGAACGGGTCGCTGCCGGAGAATCTGCTGTTCTCCGAGGCTTTGCGTCTGGCAATCGAGCAGTACGGGCGCGAAAAGCGCAAGGGGACGTTCGTGCTCTGGCGGGATCACGATCTGATGTGGTTCAGCGAAAGCGAGAAATACGGAGGGCCTGCGTTCGAACACATTCCGAAGCCGCCCGTCTCGAAGTACATCCGATACGCGACCCTCACGAACACCGCCAGAAAGCGGTTCAACGAGTGGGCCCCGCACATCGATGCGACCGTGTTGCCGAACTGCTTTCGGTTCGAGCAAGCCGCAATCGACGACGCCAATCGGCATTTTCGTGCGCACTACGGCATTCCCGCCGATGCGCTGCTGATCGCGCGGTGTACTCGGGTCATTCCGCAAAAAAGGCTGGATAGAGACATTTTCCTTTTGCATGCGTTGCGCGAATCGATGCGTTCGTCGGGCAGCGAGCGGTCCGTTTATCTCTTCGTGACGGGGCCGACCGGCGAACACGAAGAGGAGCATGGCCGACTGTCCCGCATGGCGATCGAGCTGGGAGTCGACGCACAGGTCATCTACGGAAACGGACTGTTGCCGTGCTCGGCGCTGTGTCGCCCGTCGAATCGCGCGTCGCGGGAGCCCCAGTATTCCGTCGGTGATCTTCTGGCGCACGCCGATCTGAGTTCGTTTCTGACCTCGTACGATTACGAAGGCTTCGGCAATCCTCCCGCCGAGGCCAGCGCCCAACAGCGCCCGTTCATCAGCAGCACGTATGAGCTGTACGACGAGGTGTACGGGGAAAAGGGATTCAAGAGCCTGCTTTTGCGCACGCGGAAGGATTGGGATGGAATGCCCGACGGCGCCTATGCGCACGCCGTGCGGGAGCTTCTGCTCGACGAACGACGGCGGCAACGATGGGCTCGTTTCAACTTCGAGCTCGGCAGAAGGCACTTTTCCCTGGAGTTCTTGCGGCGCCGGCTTCGCGCATGCCTGCCCGGCGCGCTCGATAGTGCGTCATCCGAAACGATGCGTGATGCAATCAGTGCCTAGGGCCTGTTCCCGCTAATCACGGGCTTGCGAACGTGCCTTTGCGCCCGCAGGGCAAGGAGAGAGGAGGCGCAATAGCCGTCGGCTATTGCAACGACGAACGACGCCGCTATGCGGGCACAAAGGCACGTTCCCGTGACCGAAAAAAATCCGTCGAGGGGCTGGCCGCCAGAAGGGCCGATCGCTGCGTCATGCTCCTCGCGAATACGTCGAGTATTCGCTTCGTCGCAATCCTTGCGCTC
>NZ_JPWT01000109.1:0-26703 GCF_000773065.1 Burkholderia sp. ABCPW 111
CAAGCCGGTCGACGCAGAGGTCGAGAGCGAAGCGACGGAGCTATTCGCCGAGCTGATGCCCGACGAAGCGGAAGTCGACAGCGAGGTCAGCGAGCTGTTCGTGCTGCTGAGCCCCGTCGACAACGAGCCGATGCCCGTCGACGCCGACGTCGACAGGCTTGCGATGCTGCTCGCCGTCGTGCTCATGCCGGTGCTCAGCTGCGAAACCGTCACCGCGTCCTGCGGCGCGGAGCCGTCGGCGACGTTCGTGATGCGGCGAAGGGCGGTCGCGCTGCCGACCGATACTTCGGACAGCGGCGCCGCGGTGCCCGTCAGGTAGCCGGTGCCGGTCGGTGCCGACGCGCCGGTCACGCTGCCCGCGCCGATCGCGACGCTGTTCGTGTAGGCGGCCGAGCTGTTGTTGCCGATCGCGACCGAGCCGGTGCCGGCCGCTGTTGCGCCGGTGCCCGCCGCGACCGAGTTGTCGCCCGTCGCGACCGCCTGCGTGCCGAGCGCCGACGCCGCGGAGCCGCTCGCGAGCGCGCCGTTGCCGAGCGCCGATGCGTTGGTATTGGTGGCCGAGGCCAGATTGCCGATGGCGAGCGCCGGGTTCGAGGTGGTGTTGGTCGCGAGCGCGCCGTTACCGATCGCGATGCCGTTGATCGTCGACACCGTCGAGCTCGTGCCCATCGCGATGCCGCCCGTCGCCGCCGCCGTCGTGTTCGCTGACCGGCCGATCGCGATCGAGTTGTTGCCGAGCGCGGCCGACCCGCCCGTGCCGCTGCCGTTGCCGCCGCCGATCGCGATCGCGCTCGTGCCGGACGCCGTCGCGTCGTTGCCGACCGCGGTCGCGCCCGTGTTGAGCGCCTTCGAGCCCGAGCCGATGCCGATCGCGCTGTTGCCCGTCGCGGTCGACGCCTGGCCGAAAGCCTGAGAGTAGTTGCCCGAGGCTGTCGCGTTCGCGCCGATCGCGATCGCGGTCGAACCCGATGCGGTC
The DNA here is from genome assembly GCF_000773065.1 of Burkholderia sp. ABCPW 111. Classification (NCBI taxonomy): domain Bacteria; kingdom Pseudomonadati; phylum Pseudomonadota; class Betaproteobacteria; order Burkholderiales; family Burkholderiaceae; genus Burkholderia; species Burkholderia sp. ABCPW 111. The sequence goes on from NZ_JPWT01000109.1 coordinate 977, forward strand.
GTGGTGCTGCCGGCGCCGCCGCCGATCGCGATCGCCTGAGCGCCCGTCGCGCAAACCGACAGGCTGCAACTGGTCGTCGATACACCGCCGACCGCGTATTGCGCTTGCGCGGCGTCGATGCCGCCGCCCGCGACCAGCACGGCGGCGACGATCGCTTTCGCGACGGCCGACTTGTTCGGCTTGCCTCGGGCGGACGAGATTTCCGAAGCGGCGACCCACGCGCCAAGCGCTTCATTCCAGATTGAGCGATACGAGCGATTCATACGAAAGTAGCCTCCGAGGGCTGGCGCAACACGGCAGAGTGATTCGTCTGACCAGGGAGTCCGTGCTCGCGCTATTTGAGTTTGGTGGCCGGAGTCTATTTGATCGGCGTATTTACAACTTAAAAGGATTGCAAAGTTAGGTTTGAAAATAGTTAAAGAAAGTTTGATGCGCGTGCGCCTTGGGTGGTCGGTTTGCGTCGATTGAAAAAGTAATACGAATGTGTATGGCGCTTGGGGCGATGCTCGCCTTGTCCAGATGGGGCAAGGGATGCCCGGGATCGATGGTTCGAAATGCGCTGCCGGGGGCGAGCGTAAAGATACGGCGGTCTCGCGCAAAACGTTTGCGCCTGACATTTGTCTTTCTATTTGTAATGATGTTTTAAATATGTCTTTGGGGTCGGCGTTTTGAATCTGGTTAATTGATTAATTAAATTGTCTATTCTGGAAATCATTGTTGATTTAATTCGGCCTCGTATCCCGATATTCAATGAAGTTCGTTTGTCCGTTGATGCGCCGGATCGTGCGCTGTCACGTCGGGCGGGCGTCTGCGGGGTGTAGGGGGCGAGGCGATCAATTGCTCGTCTTGTGCACAAATTGTCCGAGAAATGTCGGCGATGCTTCCAAGTCTCTTGCTCACAATTACGCGTCGCCGGTGTAATTGCCGGGCATCGTTACCTGTCTGATACGCTTTGTCACAATGCTTTCGTATTGCTTGTGCGCCCGCGGATTGTCGAGCAGCTAGCGATAGATGCGAAAAACGGCTCGTAATCGAGCAAGAACGTGGACGAATGCCGAACGCTTGCGCGCAACGCTGCGACGCCGCCTGCCGCTTCCGGTGCGGTATTTTTTGCCGAGCGTGACGTGGGGCGCGGCGGTTTTTAATCGTGTGATTAGGCGTTCGTAATGTATCGTTTTCGCGACGATCGACCGTGGCGTGCGCGGCATTCGCTCGCACGCTCGGCGGCGGACGACAGGTGCGCGGCGCACGCCGACGAAGCCGGCGTAACGGAAAGCGCAGGCGCGCGAACGCCGATCGATCGGCGTGCTCCGTCGACGGGGCATGGCAGGGCGGCGTCGCGCTCGCCCATGGCGCTGCGAGCCGCGTGGCGACGCCGCCCGCAAACGAGGGCTATTTCTTGATGAAGCGCAGCGCGAGGCGCGCGAGCCGCGGCACGATCATCGGCCGCAGCAGCCGCTTGTCGTAGCCCGCCATGCGCCGTTCGTTCTCGGCGAGACACAGCGCGATCAACTCGCGCGGGTTCAGCGCGTCGCCGACCGTCGTCGCCGTGTTGGCCGGAAAGTTCGCGTCGCGCGCGACGCCGTCGGCGTCGATGCCGCGCGCAATGCCGATGCGTTCCCAGATCAGGAGCGCCCACACCGCCGCGACTCGCGCGAAGAGCCACGGCCTGCGCCACCACGGCATGTTGCGCCCGTACCATGCGAACCAGTTCACGAAGAACAGGATGTGCCGGCCTTCTTCCTGAATCACCGGCTCGAACGTCTCGACGAGCGCTTCCGGAAAATAGCCCGAGCGCTGCGCGGAGCGGAACAGCCCGAACGCGAAGAAGCTGTCGATGCACTCGCTGAAGCCCGTGACCATCCACGCCCATTCGGCGTCCTTCGGCGCCGGATACGCGGGCTCGGGCGCAAGCCGGATGCCGTACGCCTCGACGAGCTTCGACAGCACGGCCTTGTGGCGCGCTTCCTCGGCCGCGTCCATGTCGAGCGCCTGGCGCAGCAGCGGATCGCGCACGGTCGACGCGAACGTCGCGACGCGAATCGACGCGCGACCTTCGGTCTGCACGGCGATGTCCCAGATGGGCAGCGACGTCAGGCGCTGAAGTTCTTCGGGGCTGAGGGGCGGCCAGCCGATGACGGCCGGCTTGTACGGGTTGTGGGTATCGAGCAGCATCCGGCAGAACATCTGCTTGTGCGTGTCGGAACCGATCTGCACCGGGCCGCGACTCTCATGGACCCAGTTGCGCATAGCGTGATCCGCCGCCGCTCGCTCTTGTCGCAGCGTGTCAGACATGGCCTGATTGGTATCGTGATTTCGGGAGCTGACGATTCTTACATAGCTCGACGAATCACGTATTTTGGTGGCCGGCCCCGCAAGCGCCGAGGGCGCGGGCGGGCACGCCGGCCGGGGCCCGCGCCGGCGTCAACAGTGCGAATCGACCCAGAGGCGTCCCCAGCGGAACGCATAGGCGAGCGCGTGCTCTTCGTCGAAGAAGAAATCGATGGCGTCGAACGAGTAGGCGCGCGCGGGCGCGGGGCCGGCCTTCTCGATCGTGAGGTTCGCGGCGAACAGGCCGTTCGGCAAGCGCGCCGCGGCGGGCGCAACCTCATAACCCTTGTAGCGGATCGAACGATTCATGGCTTTCGCGAAGGGATGGAACGTGCGTGCAGCGTAAGCAATCGCCTCGCGCGCGTGAACCAATCTTTAAACGTAAGCAAATCACTCGGCGCGGGCGAATGATCATGACCCAGGCATCTTCGTCGCATATGCGACGCGCGACGGGGGGCGCCGCACGCCGTGTCGCGAGCATGGACGGCCGGCCCCGCGTTCGACCGTGCGACAAACCCGGGCGATCGAGCGGGGAGGCGACGAGGCGATGCGTTGCCCGATGGCGGGGCGGCTTGCGCTCGCGATCGGGCAGTGAATGAGCGGGACCGACGATGAAGGAGACGAATCGGCGCGGCGACGTGCAGGCGTCGCGAGCGATCGACGGACGGACGAAGCGCTCGCCGCGCCGCGCCGCGAGCGCGCCGCGTATGCGTTCAGCTCGTCGCGGCTTCCAGCGCCGGCGCAAGCGCGCCGCCGCCGGCGACGCGGGTCGCCGCGCGGTGCGACGCGAACGCGAGCGCGAATTCGGCGGCTTGCGCGCCGACGGTTTCGAGCTGCGCCGCGACCTTCGTGTCGGAGCAACTGTCGGCCGTTTCGAAGCGTGTCTCGAGCGTGTTGACCGCGGCGCCGAACGGCGTCGGCCAGCCGCGCAGCGCGTGGACGATCGCGCGCAGCGACGTCAGCACCGTGCCCGCCGCCTGCCAGCCATAGGCGGTGACGATGCAGCCGACCGCGCGCCCGTCGAGATAGGGCCGCTCGTCGGCGCGCAGTTCCTCGAGCGTGTCGAGCGCATTCTTCACGAGGCCGGACACGCCGCCGTGGTAGCCGGGCGTCGCGATGACGATCGCATCGGCCGCGCGCACCGCGTCGATCAGCTCGTGCTGCGCGTCGGTGAGCGCGCGCCGCTCGGGCGCGTAGTGCGGCAGCGTGTGCAGGAACGGGCCGTCGAACAGGCGGGTGCGGGCGCCCGCGGCCTGCGCGCCGCGCAGCGCGAAGCCGAGCGCGCGCTCGGTCGACGAGGCCGCGCGGGTCGTGCCGCCGATGCCGATGATGAACGGCCGGCGATGTTGGTCGAATGCGGTCAAAGTGCGCTCCATGAGGGTGCGGCGCCTGGCTGAATCAGGCGGAGAGTTGCATGTTAGCGACCCAATCGGCGCCCGGGAAACGACTTTTCGTTCTATCGATATGCCCGGCGGCGGCCGGGCCGGCGTCGCGCGCGGCGCAATTGGATAGCAGAAATGCTTGGTTGGGATGCGGCGGACGGGCCGATATGATCGCTTCCGTCTCCTCCATGAAATCTTCTCTGACATGGGTTGGCCCCGCCGGTGGGAATGTCGGCGGGGCTTTTTTTCGTGTCCGCGCGCGGCGGATGCGGCGGCGGGTGCGCGCCCGGGCGAGCGGCGCGATGCCGTCGCCCGATTGTCGCCGCGTTCGAATCCGTTGCAGTGCTGCGGCGTGCCGCGCGCCTCGGATCGACGGCGAAGAGGGCGCTGCGGGCCGGTTCGCGTGATATCGCGCCATCTTATGGCCATGGCGCAAATCAAGAATCGCGATTGGATCGATATCCGCCGAGCGACGATCAGGCGAAACGCGCCGCGATTCAGGGGGGCGCTCGTGCGGCGCCTAGCCCGTTTCGCCTCGTCCATCGAGGATAGGCATCCAGGAGCGACATCGTATGGCCCGCGCGCTTCTTGTCGGGCACGACCGGCAACCGCGTATCCAACGAGGCCGTCGTGCAGGGCCTCGCCGCCGCCGACGTGTGGCCGCACCTCAACGACACGTCGGCGTGGCCGGGCTGTTACGAGGACGTGTCCGACATACGCTTTCACGACGGCTTGGGTCCGACGCCGCGGCTCGGCGCGCGATTCAGGTTCATGACGTTCGGCTTCTCCGTCGAGGCGGGGGCGAGTACGAGCCCCCGCCCTCGGCCGGCCGGCGCGGATCGCATGGCACGGTCGGGGTGACGGTGCGAGCGACACGGGGCTCGACGTGCATCGCGCGTGGCTCTTCGAGGATTTGCCGGGCGGCCGCGTGCGCATCCTCACGCAGGAGACGCAGATCGGCCAGCCGGCGCGGGAGCTCGCCGCGACGAAGCCGAATTCGATGGTGAACGCGGGGCGGGCGTGGATCGACAGGCTCGCGGCGACGGCCGCGGCCGTCGCCGCGAAGGTTCGCGCGTAGCGTTGATATTGCGCGCCGGGGTGTGTGCGCGGTTCGACGCGGTCGAGCGCGCCGCGTGCGGAGCGGCGACGCATCGCGCGCAGGCACGCGGTTCACGTCATGGGATGATCGGTTGCGTTGCGTTGCGTTGCAGTTGCAATTGCAACTGCAATTGCAATTGCGGGCGAAGGCGAAGGTTGCGATGTGGACGCATACACGATGCGTCGACAAAGGGCTGCATAGTCGACAACGCCGACACCGACACCGACACCGACACAAACGTACACGTACATGTGAATGCACATGCACATCGGACACGAGCATCGCACATCGCACATCGCACCGACGCGGAAACGCTCGCATACGCCCATGCCCATTCACGTCCACGCACTCATGCAAACGGAAATGCCGACGCACTATACATGCATGCACATGCAAATGCGGCAAGGCACGCGCATGCATCCCGCCGCGTTGCAACGGCAAAGTCCAAACCAAAGCCGCTAGCCCACGCGCTTCCTCCGCGCGGCCGGCTTGCCCTTCGCGCCGCATGTCTGGAGCAGCCGCGCGTGCGCCGGATCGCGAAGCGCGCGTTCGTGCCGGACGGCGACCTTGTCGAACCCGGGAATCGCGAGCGGCGGGGCGCAGCATTGCGTCGATCTCGCCGAGCACGCGCGCGCTTGACGGAGCCCGCGAGCTCGAGCGCGCGCTGCGTCGGCACGACGCACGCGTTGCATGCGCACGAAGCGGGGCGCGGAACTTTCTAGCAACCGGGTCGCCATGCCGCTCACCGCCGGCTGCGTCAGCGCGAACCGGGCGGCCGCGCGCGTCACGTTGCGTTCGTCGAGCGGCGCATCGAATGCCTTCAGCAGGTTGAAGTCGAGCATTCTGATATCGATCGCGATCGTCGACCGGAGTTGGCGGGCGGAGCGCGGCTCATGTCTCGATGGCGTCGCCGGCTCGAGCGCGCGACGGGCGAATCAACGGCGAACAGCGATGAACCGACACGAATCAGTCTGCGGAATTGCGCCGGGCGCGGATGCCCGCCGCATCGCCGCGCGCGCGGCGGAAAACGACAAATGCGCGGCGGCGAAAGCCCGCGCGGATGGGCTGCGGCGCTCGTTCGAGCCCCGATTGCGCATCGCGCAAATGCGCGTCGCGGCCCACGCGCGCGGCATGGGCGCGCGCGGCCGCGCGGGCCGCCCGCCGGGGCCGCGCCGCGCGCTGCGGCGCATCATCCGGATTGGCGGCCGCTTTCGTCCGCGCGCCGAAACGCTCGCTCGCATCACTTGTACAAACGTGTCGCATTTGCGCAAGCGTTTGTCGTAATTCGTCGGCTGCACGGGGTTTTTTCTGGCAACCATGTAGGCACGCTGTGACGGCGTATTTCCCCGCTCAACGAGGAGACGTTGCAATGGATGCCCCGAAGGTCGTAGTCGAAGGTCTGTGCAAGGTGTTTGGAAGCAATCCGCGGCAAGCGCTCGACATGCTCGCCGCGGGCGCGACGAAGGATGAAGTGTTCGCGCGCACGGGCCAGGTGGTCGGCGTGCACAACGTGTCGTTCGACGTGCGGGAAGGCGAGATTTTCGTGTTGATGGGCCTGTCCGGCTCCGGCAAGTCGACGCTGATCCGGCTCGTCAACCGGCTTGTCGAGCCGAGCGCCGGCAAGGTGATGATCGACGGCCGCGACGTCGCCGCGGTGCGCCGCGCGGAGCTGACCGCGCTGCGCCGCACGGACATGAGCATGGTGTTCCAGTCGTTCGCGCTGATGCCGCAGCGCACGGTGCTGTCGAACGCCGCGTTCGGGCTCGAAGTCGCCGGCATGAGCCGCAAGGACCGCGAGCGGCGCGCGATGGACGTGCTCGAGCAGGTGGGCCTCGCGCAGTTCGCGCACAAGCTGCCCGCCGAGCTTTCGGGCGGCATGCAGCAGCGCGTCGGCCTCGCGCGCGCGCTCGCCGTCAACCCGTCGCTGATGATCATGGACGAGGCGTTCTCCGCGCTCGATCCGCTCAAGCGCAAGGAAATGCAGAACGTGCTGCTGCAGCTTCAGAAGGAGCAGCGCCGCACGATCATGTTCGTGTCGCACGATCTCGAGGAGGCGCTGCGCATCGGCAGCCGCATCGCGATCATGGAAGGCGGCCGGCTCGTGCAGGTCGGCACGCCGCAGGAGATCATCGCGAACCCCGCCGACGACTACGTGCGCGCGTTCTTCGAAGGCATCGACACGAGCCGCTACCTGACGGCGGGCGACCTGATGCTGACGGGCGCGGTGCCGCTCGTGTCGAAGCTCGATGCGACGCATGTCGCCGCGTCGCTGAACGGCAGCGCCGAATACGCGTTCGTGCTCGACGAGGCGCGCAAGATTCGCGGCTTCGTCACGCGCGACGCGCTGAACGGCGCGACGCCGAACGTGCGCCAGGTCGAAAGCATCCGGCGCGACGCGACGCTCGAGCACGTCGTCGAGCGCGTCGTCGCGCATTCGCATGCGCTGCCCGTCGTCGACGACGACGGCCGCTACTGCGGCTCGGTCGATCGGGCCGTGCTCCTGAAAGCCATTACGCGTTCGCGAGGTTCCCATGTCTGAACTCATTCCGCTCGGCAGCTGGGTCGACCAGACGGTTCACTATCTGCTCGACCACGACGCGAAGACGTTCGACGCGATCGGCCGCGCGATCGAAGGGCTCGCCGCGCTCGTCGAGCACGGGCTGCAGGCCGTGCCGATGTGGCTGATGATGGCGATCTTCATCGGCGTGGGGCTCTGGCGCGTCGGCTGGCGCTTCGCGATCTTCACCGCGGCGTCGCTGCTTCTGATCTTCGCGACGGGCTTCTGGGACCAGACGGTCGTCACGCTCGGGCTCACGCTGTCGTCGACGATCGTGAGCCTCGTGCTCGGCATTCCGCTCGGCATCTGGGCCGCGAAGAGCAAGTGGGTCGCCGCGATCGTGCGGCCGATCCTCGACCTGATGCAGACGATGCCCGCGTTCGTCTATCTGATTCCGGCCGCGATGCTGTTCGGCCTCGGCCGCGTGCCGGGCATCCTGTCGACGGTGATCTTCGCGATGCCGCCCGCGGTGCGCCTGACGAGCCTCGGCATCCGCCACGTGAACCGCGAGATCGTCGAGGCGGGGCAGGCGTTCGGATGCACGCCGTGGCAGCTGCTCTACAAGGTGCAGTTTCCGAACGCGTTGCCGTCGATCATGCAGGGGGTGAACCAGACGATCATGATGGCGCTGTCGATGGTGATCATCGCGTCGATGGTCGGCGCGGGCGGCCTCGGCAACGACGTGCTCGCGAGCATCCAGCGCCTCGACATCGGCCTCGGCTTCGAAAGCGGCCTGTCGGTCGTGCTGCTCGCGATCATTCTCGATCGCATCACCGAGAGCTTCGGCCGCGCGCCGGGCACGGCGAAGGCGCCGCTTTTCTCGGGCCTGCGGCAATGGCTCGGTCCGCGTTCGCGCTCGCCGGTCGCGCAGGCCTGACGCGTCCCGCACTCCCTCGCCTCTTCGTTTCGCCGATCCGGTCGTCTCCGGCGGGCCGTCCGCCGCCGGAGCGGCTTCGTGCAATCCGTTCGCTGGAGAACGATGTGACGTCCGCCGCCGCTGCCGCACCCGCCGACTGCGCCGAGCCGGTTTCCTCGGTCGCGCATTTCGGGTTCCTGACGTTGCCGAATTTCTCGATGATCGCGTTCACGAGCGCGGTCGAAGTGCTGCGCATGGCGAACTACGTCGCGCGCGCCGACCACTACCGCTGGTCGATCTTCTCGCTCGACGGCGCGCCCGTGCGCGCGAGCAACGGGATCGCGGTGCGGCCGACGCAGCCGCTCGACCTCGACGATCCGCCCGACGCGATGATCGTCTGCGGCGGCATCCGGATTCGCGAGGCGGTCGACGAGCCGGTGCGCGGCGCGCTCGCGGCGCTCGCCGCGCGCGGCGTGCCGCTCGGCGGCATCTGCACGGGCGCGTACGCGCTGATGGCGTGCGGGCTGCTCGACGGCTACCGGTGCGCGGTGCATTGGGAGAACCTGTCGGCGCTGTATGCGGAGTTTCCGCAGGTGCGCTTCGCCGACGAGCTGTTCGTCGTCGATCGCGACCGCCTGACCTGCACCGGCGGCACCGCGCCGCTCGACCTGATGCTGAACCTCGTCGGCGCGCGGCTCGGGCCGCCGCTCGCCGCGCAGGTCTCCGAGCAGTTCATTCTCGAGCGCATTCGCGGCGCGACCGATCCGCAGCCGATTCCGGTCGACGCGCGCGTCGGCTTCTCACGCGCGGAGCTGATCGAAGTCGTGCGGCTGATGGAGGCGAACATCGAGGAGCCGCTGTCGCTCGAGGAGCTCGCGCGGCTCGTGCGGCTGTCGCAGCGCCATGTGCAGCGGATGTTCAAGGTCTATCTGAACGTGTCGCCGACGCATTACTACCTGACGCTGCGCCTGAAGCGCGCGCGCGATCTGCTGCGCACCACCGACGCGTCGATCGCGCGCGTGACGACGATCTGCGGCTTTCATTCGCCGTGCCATTTCAGCAAGGCGTACCGCGCGCAGTTCGGCCATGCGCCGAGCCACGAGCGGCGCGTGCCGGCGCGCTGAGCGCATCGAACGAAACGCGCGGCCGCCGGGATCGCGGCGCGCGTTCAAGCCACGAATCGATCCCATGTTGACGACATCTTTGTAGATGAGGAGAAGCACGATGAAGCGAAATCTGATCGCGGCGGCCTGCGGGCTCGCCATCGCGGCCGCGCCGCTCGCGAGCGCCCGGGCGGGCGATCCGCCGACCTGCAAGGCCGTGCGCTTTGCGGACGTCGGCTGGACCGACATCGCCGCGACGACGGGGCTCGCGTCGACGATGCTCGCCGGGCTCGGCTATGCGCCGACGAAGACGATCGCGTCGGTGCCGATCACGTTCGCCGGGATCAAGAGCAAGCAGATCGACGTGTTTCTCGGCTACTGGTCGCCGACGATGGACCCGATGATTGCGCCGTTCACGAAGGCAGGCACGATCAAGGTGCTCGCCGCGCCGAACCTGACGGGCGCGAAGTACACGCTCGCGGTGCCCGACTACGTGTACCAGGGCGGCCTGAAGTCGTTCGCCGACATCCAGAAGTACGCGGACAAGCTGAACGGCAAGATCTACGGGATCGAGCCCGGCAACGACGGCAACGCGCTCATCAAGAAGATGATCGACGGCAACCAGTTCGGCCTCGGCAAGTTCAAGCTCGTCGAGTCGAGCGAGGCGGGGATGCTCGTCGAAGTGAACCGCGCGATCCGCGACAAGCAGTGGATCGTGTTCCTCGGCTGGGAGCCGCATCCGATGAACGTGCAGATGAAGATCGATTACCTGAGCGGCGGCGACGACGTGTTCGGCCCGAATTACGGCGAAGCGAAGGTGCTGACTGCGACGCCGCCCGATTACGCGGCGCGCTGCCCGAACGTCGCGAAGTTCGTGTCGAATCTGCAGTTCACGACGTCGATCGAGAATCACGTGATGCTGCCGATCATGAACAAGGAAGAGCCGAACAAGGCGGCGGCCGAATGGCTGAAGGCGAACCCGCAGTCACTCGACAAGTGGCTCGCCGGCGTGACGACGTTCGACGGCAAGCCGGGCCTGCCCGCCGTCAAGCATTACCTCGGCATCCAGTAACGCCGGGTTCGCCGCGCGAGGCGGGCACAGCCCCGCGTCGCGCGGCCGTCGGCCGCTTGGTCGTCGGCGCGCGTCGCCGAAGCGGGCGGTCGCCTTCCTTCCCCTGAAACCTTCCGGCCATCGGCGCCCGTCGCGCGCCGTGCTCCCCGTACGCCTCCAAAAAGCAGAAAGCTGAAAGTTTTCTTAGAGCCCGTTTGGAAATGCAAATTTCCGCCCTCGTAGCCACGCTGATGTAGGGCGCTGCTTTGCAAGTAGCCCGTCGGCAAGGAGTGCAGGCGTGGACCAGATGAGCTGGAATTCGCCATTTCATCAATTTTCAAACGGGCTCCTGGAATCGCCCGCATACGCTGTAACGGGGGCAAAAGAAATGCGCCGGGCCGTTCTGTTCATCTTCGTCGCGTGCGCGGCGTTCACGCATCGACGCGGAAAGGTGCGTCACGGGTTCTTCCGCCAACTGCCCGATCACTCGACGTTTACCGCTCCGCTCAATTGTTTCGCTTACGCGTTCTCCACCGTGCCGAATACGCCGTATTCGACGAGTCGCATTTTCCGGAGTTCGCGATCCTCAGGCGCGAGTGGAACACGTTCCGCGACGAGGCGCTCGCGTTGCGCGACGACAGCCGGATCAAGGCGTCGGGCGAGTACGACGACATCGGCTTCAATTCGTTCTTCCGCAAGGGCTGGAAGCGGTTCTGCCTGAAGTGGTACGACCGTCCGCATCCGTCGGCGCTCGCGCATCGTCCGCGCTCGCTCGCGATCCTGTCGAAGATTCCGTCGGTAAAGGCGGCGATGTTCGCGCAGCTGCCGCCGGGGGGCAAGCTCGGGCTGCATCGCGATTCGTACGCCGGGGCGCTGCGCGATCACCTCGGGCTCGCGACGCCGAACGACGACGAACGACGACGAACGACGACGAATGCGCGATCGTCGTCGACGGCGATCCGTACGCGTGGCGCGACGGCGAGGCGGTGATGTTCGACGAAACCTATCTGCACTGGGCCGAGAGCCGCACCGATCAGGACCGCATCATTCTGTTCCGCGACATCGAGCGGCCGATGCGATACCGCTGGGCGCAGGCGGTGAACGGCGCGATCGGCGGCGCTCTGATGCGCGCGGCGGCGTCGCCGAACGAAACGGGTGACCGCACGGGAGGCCTGAACCGGCTGTTCCGCTATCTGTACGCGATCGGCGCGTCGGCAAGCGGATGAAGGCGTGGAATCGCACCGCCTATTACGTCGTCAAGTGGGCGCTGTTCGGCCGGCTACTCGTCGCGATACCGTGGCGGTGAGCGTTCGCGCGCGCGCGCCGTTTCGCTTCCGGCGTCGCCGGCGCGGCGTTGGCTGCCGGATCAGAAGAAATCGAGCGCGCCGAACACCTTGTTCGCCTTTCGCTTCGCGTCGCTCGACAGGTTGCTGTCCTCGACCGCCTGTTTCGCGACCTGCGTGCCGACGTTCTTGACGACGCTCAGCACCGCCGACACCGGATTGAAGCGGCCCTTCGTGACGATGTCGACGACCGCCCTGCCGATGCCTTTGAACACCGCGACGATATATTTGCCGGCCTGCTCGAAGCCCCATTGGAGATTGTCCTTGTTGGTGCCGTCGAGCCGTACGTGCGTGTCGCTCGTCTGGTCGAGCTGGTGACCGGTTTCGCGCAGATGCTGCCAGCCGCCGCCGCCCACGACGTCCTGCAGCAGGCCCGCTTCGGTGCCGTGCCGCGCGTCGCCGTCCTTCGTGAACCCGTCGATCTTGCCGTCGCCGACGACGTCGTTCGGCCGCTCGCCGCCTTCGCGGTTCTTCGCGCTCTTCACGTACGTGAGCAGCGCGGCGGCCTTGTACGCCTGATCGGGATCGTTGTACATGTCGCCGCCGACGAACTGGTTCAGCTTGTCGCGGATGCCGCTCTGGTTGCCGAGGTGCTTGAGGAGCGGATTGTCGTCGATGATCCGCTGCGCGGTGCGGTTGTCGCCGGGCGGGCGTTTCGTTTGCGCGTCCGGCATTTGCGCCGCAAAGCGCGCCATCGACGGATCGGGCGATGCGACGCAGCGCGCGGGCGGCGCATCGTTCGGCGCATCGTTCGTCGATTCGACGAGCGACAGCGGGGCGTCGGCATCGGTCGCAGACGTCATCGCGACCCGCAGCGGCGGCTGCGACGAATGCGGCGTTCGCTGCGAATCGGGCCCGCCGCATTCGCGGATCGCTTGTCGAACCAGTCGTTTCAATTGTTGCCGGACATTGGCGTCGATGTCGGCGTCGATCGAGGACGGCAACCGCTCGTCGCCGAACGAGGCTGCAAGGTTCGTGGCGAGCGGGGCGCCGACGATGTTGCCGGGAATTCGGATCATGGGCGTGCGGGTGGAGGCGGCCGACAGCGGCCGAGGCCCGCAATCTTATGAGCGGGGCGGCGCGCCGCACGCGCGCGGCGCGAAGGGCGCGCGCGGAAAGCGAAGCGTTGTGTGGCGAAGCGGTGCGGCGCGCGTTGTCGCGATTCCCGAGATTCCCGAGATTCCCGAGATTCCCGTGATTGCCGCGTGCGCGGCGCGCGGCTGGCCGTGGGGCGGCGCGAGCGGCGCGGCCGGCGCAAGCCCGCCGTCGGCGTGAGCGGGCCCTAGACCGGAATCGCGCCGCCGCGCAGCCGGATCGCGACGCGCACGATCCGGATCAGCGCGCCCGACAGCAGCGCGAGCGCGGTCGGCAGGTCGCGGCGGCGGATGTCGAGCAGCAGCACGATCCGCACGTCGTCGCTCTCGTTCCAGACTTCGTGCTCGAACGTGTCGTCCCATAGCAGGAACTGGCCGTCGTCGAGGCGGTAGTCGCGGCCGTCGATCTTCAGGACGGCGGCGGGCGCGCCGTCCGCGCGCCTGGGCATCGACAGCACCAGATAGCCGCGCAGGATGCCGCGAAACGGCCCGCGGTGCGGCGGGATGCGCTTGCCCGGCGCGAGAAACGAGAACGACGCGGACAGCACGTCGGGCGACGCCGCGACGATCGACGCGAGCGTCGGGCAGCGCCCGAGGTTCTGCGGGAAGCGCACGCCGTATGCCTGCATGATGAACATGCGCCAGTCGCGCGCGTCGTTCGCGGAGATCGCCGCCTGCTCGCGCATGATCTCGTGGAAGCGCGGAATCCGGCTCAGGTCGCGCGACACCGCGAGCGCTTCGTCGCGGATCGCGCGCCACGCGCCCGTGAAGCGCGCGGCGTCCGGAAACAGCGCGGCCGCGTCCAGCTCGGCGCCGCAATGGATTCGTCGATCGTAGAGGTCGCGCAGCTTGCGCGCGCCGAAATCGTAGATGGCAGCCATATCCAGGCGTTCGTCGGGCAGACGTGTCGGGCGCGGCCGGTCGGCCGGTCGGTCGTCCGGCGGCGCGCCGCGTGAAATCAAGGACCGGGTTCTTATAACGATAGTCGCAAACGCGGCGCGTTGCGCGTTCGCCGGCCGCCGCGCCGCGTTTCGTCGGGTTTCATTTCGTTTCATCACGCCCCGGCGGTGGTCCGCGTCGGTCGCCCGAGTAGCGTAGCGCCCCGCGTGCGAGGCGCGCATGCGTTTGTCGCGTGGAAGCGAACGATCGGCGAAACGTAAGCGGGTTCGCGGCGGCGCGGAGAAAGGGAACGCCGGCCGAGCGCGGCGCGCGGCTGGTGGCGACGTGTCGGGGCAGGCGGGGGAGGCGCGTCGGGCGTATCCGCGCGGTGCGGGCGGCCGCACCGCGCGGCGCGGCGGGCGAATCGCACGCTCGAATCGTCGGCTCGAATCGCGGGCTCAAATCGCAAGCCCGAACCCAAGCCCGAATCCCAAGCCCGAATCCCAAGCCCGAATCCCAAGCCCGAATCCCAAGCCCGAATCCCAAGCCCGAATGGAACCGATTCGGCGCGCCCGCCCGCCGCGCAGCGCGGGCGGCGCGGTTTAGCGCCGATCGTCGTCGACGTAGTTGCGGATCACGTCGACGAAGCTCGCATCGCCCTTCAGGCCGAGCGCTTCGGCGCGCGACGTGTCCCATCGCCCCGGCCAGCTGCCGACGATCTTCACGACGCGCTCGTCCTCGGCGCGGCGGATCAGCTTCACCGCGTCGATGCCGGCGACTTCGCGCAGCGCGTCGATCATTTCGTCAACCGTCACCGAGATTCCCGGCAGGTTGATCACGCGCCGGTTGCCGAGCTTCGCGCCGTCGAGCTCGCAGCCGGCGACGAGCGCGTCGATCGCGCGGCGCGGCGACAGCAGCCAGAGCCGCGTGCCGCCCGGCACCGGGCAGACCGCCTCCTCGCCGTTCAGCGGCTCGCGAATGATCCCGCTCGCGAACGACGAGGCCGCCGCGTTCGGCCGGCCCGGCCGCACGCTGATCGTCGGCAGCCGCAGCACGCGGCCGTCGACGAAGCCGCGGCGCGTATAGTCCGACAGCAGCAGCTCGGCGATCGCCTTCTGCACGCCGTACGACGACTGCGGATCGAGCGCGGTGTCGTCCTCGACGAGCTCGGGCAGCGCGCCGCCGTACACCGCGACCGAACTCGTGAACACGATGCGCGGCCGGTGCCCGCGCGCGCGGCACACGTCGAGCAGCAGGCGCGACGCGTCGAGGTTGATGCGCATCCCGAGGTCGAAATCGGCTTCCGCCTGGCCGCTGACGATCGCGGCGAGATGGAAGATCGCGTGCGTGCGCGCGTCGATCGCGGCGTCGAGCACGGCGCGCTCGCCGATGTCGCCGACGATCGCGCTCACGCGCGGATCGCCGAAGTCGCCGCCCTTGACGACGTCGAGCAGCACGAGCTCGTCGATCCGCTGCGGCGCGCCGTCCGGGCCGGCCAGTTCGCCGCGCGCGAGCAGCTGTTTCGCGAGACGCTGGCCGAGAAAGCCGGCGCCGCCAGTGATCAGAACCTTCATCGCAATGTGCCTCGTGAGAATGCGGGATTACAGGTAGGGTGCGAGCCAGCCGAGGCCCTCGGACGTGCCGGCCCTCGGCCGATACTCGCAGCCGATCCAGCCGTCGTAGCCGAGCGCGTCGATCAGCTGGAACAGATACGGATAGTGGATTTCGCCGACGTCGGGCTCGTGCCGCTCGGGCACGCCGGCGATCTGGATGTGGCCGATGCCCGCGATGTCGCGCGTCAATTTCGTCGCCAGATCGCCTTCGACGATCTGGCAGTGATAGCAGTCGAACTGCACCTTCAGGTTTGGCGCGCCGACTTCGCGGCAGATCGCCTGCGCGTCGTCCTGGCGGTTCAGGAAGAAGCCCGGCATGTCGCGCGGGTTGATCGGCTCGATGACGATCGTCGCGTTCTGCGCGCGCGCCGCTTCGGCCGCGTGCGCGAGATTGCGCAGGTACGTGTCGCGGTGCTTCGCGCGATCCTGCTCCGGTGCGATCAGGCCCGCCATCACGTGGATCTTGTCGTTGCCGATCACGCGCGCGTAGCCGAGCGCGGTGTCGATCGCGCGCTTGAACTCGTCCTCGCGGCCCGGCAGCGACGCGATGCCGCGCTCGCCCGCCGCCCAGTCGCCGGGCGGCGCGTTGAAGAGCGCCTGCACGAGGCCGTTCGCGTCGAGGCGCGATTTCAGCTCGGCGGCGGGGAAGTCGTACGGAAACAGGTACTCGACCGCCTTGAAGTCGTCGCGTGCCGCGGCGGCGAAGCGCTCGAGGAACGCGTGCTCGTTGTACATCATCGTGAGGTTGGCGGCGAAGCGTGGCATGGCGTCGGTTCCAGGTCCGGAGGTTGAAAGGCGGGCGGCACGGCGCGCATTCCGGCGTGCGCCGCGCCGCCGACGATCGATTATCGGTTGACGAGCTTCGCCGGCGTGAGCCACACGGCGATCGCGCCGATCACGAGCATCGCGGCGAGCACGTACATGCCGGCGGACGTGCTGCTCGTCGCGTCCTTCAGATAGCCGATCAGATAGGGGCTCGCGAAGCCGGCGAGGTTGCCGATCGAGTTGATGATCGCGATGCCGGCCGCGGCGCCCGTGCCCGCGAGGAACGCGGTCGGCAGCGACCAGAAGAGCGGCGCGCAGGTGAGCACGCCGCCCGCGGCGATCGACAGGAACAGGAT
Organism: Burkholderia sp. ABCPW 111; assembly: GCF_000773065.1. NCBI lineage: Bacteria > Pseudomonadati > Pseudomonadota > Betaproteobacteria > Burkholderiales > Burkholderiaceae > Burkholderia > Burkholderia sp. ABCPW 111. Next base: position 17,406 of record NZ_JPWT01000109.1, read on the forward strand.
CGACACGGTGGTGTTGTGCGAGTACGCGGCGGCCACCGAGAAGCCGGCGGTGCCCATCAGCGCGGGCACGATCAGGTGCCAGCGGCGCTCGCGGCGCTTGTCCGCGCTGTGGCCGAAGAGATTCATCGCGACGATCGCGAACGCGAACGGAATCGCGCTCAGCAGGCCGATCTGCAGCGTATCGGTGATGCCCGTCGATTTGACGAGCGTCGGCATCCAGAACGTGAGCCCGTACTGGCCGGTGACGAACGTGAAATAGATCAGCGACATCCACCACATGCGCGGATCGCGCAGCACGCTCGCGAGCGAGTGCGCGTGCTTGTCGCGCTCGTGCGGCTGCGCGTCGATCGCGTCGGTCAGCAGCTTTTTCTCGCGCTCGGTGAGCCACTTCGCGCTGCGGATGTTGTTGTCGAGATAGAGGATCGTCGCGATGCCGATCGCGATCGCGGGCACCGCCTCGATCACGAACATCCATTGCCAGCCCTGAAAGCCCGAGCCGCCGTGGAAGCGCTCCATGATCCAGCCGGACAGCGGATTGCCGAAGATGCCCGACACCGGAATCGCCGACATGAACACCGCGATGATCTTCGCGCGGCGGTGCGTCGGGAACCAGTACGTGAGGTACAGGATCACGCCCGGATAGAAGCCCGCTTCCGCGAGGCCGAGCAGGAAGCGCAGCACGTAGAACTGCGTCGGCGTCTTCACGAACGCGAAGAGCGCGGACAGCAGGCCCCAGGTGATCATGATCCGCGCGATCCAGATGCGCGCGCCGATCCGGTGCATCAGCATGTTGCTCGGCAGCTCGAACAGGAAATAGCCGAGAAAGAAGATGCCCGCGCCGAGGCCGAACACGGTCTCGCTGAACGCGAGATCCTGCGACATCTGCAGCTTCGCGAAGCCGACGTTCACGCGGTCCAGGTACGCGACCACGTAGCAGAGCATCAGGAACGGCACGATGCGCCAGAACACTTTCTTGTAGGTCAGATCGAGCTCGGCCTGTCCGGCCGCCTCGAGCGGCCGGGCCGCGGCTGCTTGGCTGGGAATCATTTCCGCTGTCTCCATGAGTTGTCGACGCCGGCCGCGTGCGCGGCCGGTGCGTTTTGTCGTGTGCTGGTGGATGGGCCCGCGCACACGGCGGGCTGAACTGCGTTACCAGCGCGCGCCGAACGCATCGCGCAGTTCGGCGAGCGCGGCGTCGTCGAGCGGCTCGGGTTTCGGATGCGTCATCAGCCACAGGCGCGCGGTTTCCTCGAGCTCCTCGAGCGCGTACGACGCGTGCGCGACCGACGGCCCCCAGACGACCGGGCCGAGCCGCTCGAGCAGCACGCCGCGCACGCGATCGGCGAGCGCCGCGACTTCGGCGGCCACCGCGGGGTCGCCCGGCCGGCGATAACGAATGAGCGGAACGTGGCCGACCTTCATCACGTAGTACGGCGTGATCGGCGGCAGCACGTCGGCCTCGCTCCAGACGCCCGTGAGCGTGAGCGCGACGAGGTGCGTCGAATGCGTGTGGACGATGCCGCGCGCTTGCGCGTTGCGCGCGTAGATGCCGCGATGCAGCGCGAGCGTCTTCGACGGCCTGCCGCCCGACACCGCGTGGCCCGCGAGATCGACCTTCGCGATGCCGGCGGGGTCGAGCCGGCCGAGGCACGCGTCGGTCGGCGTGATCAGCCAGCCGTCGTCGAGCTTCGCGCTGATGTTGCCCGCGCTGCCGACCGCATGGCCGCGCGCGTAGAGGCTCGCGCCGATCTCGCAGATCTCGTCGCGCAGCTTCGCTTCGGCGGTGCTCATGCCGTGCCCTCCAGCGCGCGCAGCGCCTTGTCGAAGAAATCGGTCGCGCCGAAGTTGCCGGATTTGAGCGCGAGGCCGAGCGGCTCGGCGTCGAGCGTCGCGCGGGGGCTTGCTCCGGTCGTCGCGGTGGCGGGCACGCCGGGATCGATCTGCGCGCCGATCTGCAGCGCCTTCACGTCGAGCGCCTGCACGACCGCGCCGGACGTTTCGCCGCCCGCGACGACGAACTTGCGCACGCCCATCTCGCGCAGCCCGCGCGCGATCGCGGCGAGCGTCGCCTCGACGAGATGGCCGGCCGCCTCGACGCCGAGCGCCTGTTGCACCCGTTTCACTTCGTCGGGCGAGGCGCTCGCGTAGATCAGCACGGGCTGCGGCAGATGCGCGCGCGCGAACGCGAGCGCCTGCTCGACGACGGGCTCGCCGCGCGCGGCCGCGAGCGGATCGATCCGGAACGCCGGACGCTCGGCGCGCCACGCGGCGACTTGCGCGTTGGTCGCCTTCGACGCGCTGCCGGCGAGCACCGCCGATGCGCCGTCGATCCTCGGCAGCGCGGCCGCGTCGCGGCGCTCGGGCAAGAGCCCGCCGAGCCGGAAGTTCGCGGGCAGGCCGAGCGCGACGCCCGAGCCGCCCGTGACGAGGGGCAGGTCCGCGCACGCTTCGCCGAGCACGTGCAGATCGCGGTCGGTCAGCGCGTCTGCGATCGCAATCCGCACGCCGTCGCGGCGCAGCGCGTCGATCGTCTCGCGCACGGCGCACGCGCCGAGCGCGATCGCGTCACGGCGGATCAGGCCGACCTTCGATGCCGTCTGCCGCTGCAGCACGCGCACGAGGTTCGCGTCCTTCATCGGCGTGAGCGGATGGTTTTCCATCCCGGATTCATTGAGCAGCGCATCGCCGACGAACAGATGGCCGCGATAGACCGTGCGGCCGTTCTCCGGAAACGCGGGGCACGCGATCGTGAACGCGCGCTCGCCGCCGAGCGCGTCGAGCAGCGCATCGGCGACGGGGCCGATGTTGCCCGCGTCGGTCGAATCGAACGTCGAGCAGTATTTGAAGAAGAACTGGCGGCAGCCCTGCGCGCGCAGCCAGTCGAGCGCGGCGAGCGATTGCGCGACCGCGTCGGCGGCGCAGAGCGTGCGCGATTTCAGCGCGACGACGATCGCATCGGCTTGCACGGGCGCGCCGTCGGCCGGCACGCCGATCGTCTGCACGGTGCGCATGCCGCTCTTGACGAGCATGTTCGCGAGATCGGTCGCGCCGGTGAAATCGTCGGCGATGCAGCCGAGCAGGGGGCGAGAGGCGTGATCGGTGTTCATGGCGACGGGAGGCTCCGGAGAATCAGCCGCGCGCCGGCAGCGTGATGCCGGGGAACGTCTTGATGACGGCCGAGTCGTCCTCGCCGCCGTGGCCCGCGCTCGACGCGCTCAGGAACATCTGGTGCGCGGCGGCCGACAGCGGCAGCGGGAATTTGGCGCGGCGCGCGGTGTCGAGCACGAGGCCGAGATCCTTCACGAAGATGTCGACGGCCGACAGCGGCGTGTAGTCGCCGTTCAGGATGTGCGGCACGCGGTTCTCGAACATCCACGAATTGCCGGCGCTGTGCGTGATCACGTCGTAGAGCGCGTCGGGATCGACGCCTTCGCGCAGGCCGAGCGCCATCGCCTCGGCCGCCGCCGCGATGTGCACGCCCGCGAGCAGCTGATTGATGATCTTCACCTTCGAGCCCGCGCCGTGCGCGCCGCCGAGCCGGTAGACCTTGCCCGCGATCGCGGCGAGCACGTCGTCGCACGTTTCGTACGCGGCGGCGGGGCCCGACGTCATCATCGTCATTTCGCCCGCCGCCGCGCGCGCGGCGCCGCCCGATACGGGCGCATCGAGCATCAGCACGCCCGCCGCCGCGAGCCGCGCGCCGAGCTCGGCCGCGAACTCAGGCGCGACCGTCGCGCTCGAGATCACGACGCCGCCGGGCTGCATCGCGGCCGCCGCGCCGTGCTCGCCGAACAGCACGGCGTCGGTTTGCTCCGCGTTGACGACGAGCGTGATCACGACATCGCACCGCGCGCCGAGCTCGGCGGGCGTCGCGCAGCGCAGGCCGCCTTCGGCGGCGAACGCGGCGAGCACGTTCTCGCGCACGTCGCACGCATGCACCCGAAAGCCCGCGCGCAACAGCGAGCGCGCGACACCCAGGCCCATCGCGCCCAGTCCGATGACTCCAACATTCCGTGACATGGTCAAACTTCTTCCTGATTCGATTAGATTCGTTCGTGGGCGCCCCGCGCGCGCCGTGCGGCCGCTCGCGAAGCGCGGCTCAGCAAATGCCGGCTTGCTCGAGACGGCGAGCCGCGTTGTACATGTGCGCGCGGGCCGCGTTGCGGGCCGCGGACGGATCGCGCGCGCGGATCGCGTCGGCGATCGCCGCGTGCTCCTCGCGCACCTGCCGCGAGAAGTCCTCGCGGGTGGCCTCGTTGCCGCGCGTGACCTTCACGCCCGCTTCGAGGTACTGATTCAGGAAGCTCAGCGTCTTCAGGAAGTACGGATTGCCGGTGACGCTCGCGATCGTCCGGTGGAACGCGACGTCCTCCGCGACGCCGTCGCGGCCTTCGGCGACCGCATCGTCGATCTTCGCGAGCGCGGCGTCGATGTCGTCCATGTCCTCGTCGGTGCGGCAGAGCGCGGCTTCGGCGGCGACCTCGGCCTCGATCGCGCGACGCACCGCGAGCAGATGCGGCAGCGAGCTCGCCTCGACCGCCTCCGCGTAATCGATCCGCAGCGGGCGGATCGCCGCGTGCTGCGCAATGTAGACGCCGCTGCCCTGACGCGGCTCGACGACGCCCTCGTTCTTCAGGCGCGAGATCGCCTCGCGAATCACCGTGCGGCTCACGCCGAATTCCTGCGCGAGCACGGCTTCGGTCGGCAGCTTGCCGGTGCCGGCGAAGCTGCCGATCTCGATCTGCTTCAGAAGCTGCTGGGCGACCGTGTCGCTCATCGCCCGGGTCGGAATTTTCTCGAACATGGCGTTCATTTTGTAAGGTGATGTGGTCATCATACAACTTTGATTTGACGTGGGCATTCGGGATAACCCTTGGGAGATGGGTTTTGGCGAAACCGCGCCGGGGCGACCAGAATAGAAGTTTTCCGCTGCCCGGAACCCGCCGCCCGCCGGCGGCGCGGCGCTTCCGGGCGCTCCACGCGAGGCCGACCGCATGACGCCGCCGATCAAGCTGGTCCTGTTCGATATGGAGGGCGTATTGTCGGACTACGACCGCGCCGCACGCACCGCGCGCCTGGCCGACCTGACGGGGCGGCCGCCCGACGCGGTGCGCCATGCGATCTGGGAGTCGGGGCTCGAAGCGCGCGCCGACGCGGGGCTCATCGGCGTCGACCGATACCTGAGCGAGCTGGCCGAGCTGCTCGGCGCGCCGGTGAGCCGCGACGACTGGCTGATCGCGCGCAAGGCGTCGATCACGCCGAACCTGGACGTCGTCGCGCTCGCCGAGCGCGTCGCGCAGCGCAGCCGGATCGCGGTGCTGACGAACAACTGCCGGCTCGTGACCGATTACATCGATTATCTGAATCCGCCCGTTGCGCGCGTGTTCGGCGCGGACGTCTATCCGTCGGCGACGTTCGGCGCGGCGAAGCCGGATGCGCAGGCTTATCTGGGATGCGTCGGATGGCTCGGCGCGACGGCGCAAGAGACGCTGTTCATCGACGATGCGGATTCGAACGTCGAGGGCGCGGTGAAGGCGGGGTTGCTGGGATGCAAGTTCGTGAGCGCCCAGGCGCTGGCGGACGAACTGGAGCGGCGGCGGTTGATCTAGGTGCGGCGCGGCCGGCGGGCGCGGTCTGGGCGAGTCGAATCGAATCGTGCTTTCGCTTGCGTTCGAGATCGCGCCCGTGCTTGGCTTGGCTTGGCGCTCGCGCTTCATTGCGTTGCGTCGCGCGGTGCCCTGGTTGCGATTGTTTTACTCACATCAAACTTGTCCCCATTGGAGCGAGCTCAATCATGCCGAACACCCCTCCGGAATTGCTGAAAGCCGCCGATATCGAAGCGATGGACGTAGTGCGTTCGGTCCATACGCTGAACGAGAACGCGGTGCGCTTGAAGAAGCCGCTGAGCGACAAGACCGGGATCACGCAGTTCGGGTTTCTGATCATCACGATCATGCCGGGGCACGAATCGTCCGAGTACCACCGGCATCTTTACGAAGAGGAGTGCGTGTACATCCTGTCCGGGTACGGCGAGGCGACGATCGGCGAACGGACGTTTCCGGTCGGGCCGGGCGATTTTCTGGGGTTCGCGCAGCGCGGGCCGGCGCATGTGCTGAAGAACTCGGGGGATGTGCCCCTCGTATTCATCGCGGCGGGGCAGCGGTTGGAGCAGGATGTCTGTGATTATCCGCGGTTGGGGAAGCGGTTGTTTGTGGCGGGGGAGGTGGAGGGGTATGTGGAGTTGGAGGGCGACGGTGCGGTGTGAATTCGACGGAGGCTACGTACGGCAACGGCGGATTTTGGGCGCTTTGGGAATTGGCATGCCGTTGTCGCGTCGATTGATTGGCGGTTGCGATTGATTCCTTGGCATCTGGCTGTCATGGGGGGGGCTATCCGCCATTTTCCGGCTCCGGCGGCATTCGGCCGGCAGCGGAGGTAGTGTCCCCAGTTCCCAGTTCCCAGTTCCCGGTGCGCGGCGCGGGCGTCTAAAGCCTTCGCCACGGCAATCTGGGCAGTTTGCCTCGATCTCGAATGCCGTCTATAATTGAGCGCGTACTCACTCTTGTTCGATTCGAACCACGATGGCGCGCCCTCTGAGCCCGGAAAAACGCAATGCCCTTTTGTTGTCGGCGACGCAGGCCGTTGCCGACCAAGGCGTGCTGGCGAGCACGGCGAGCATCGCCCGCGGCGCGGGAGTCGCGGAAGGAACGCTGTTCACCTACTTCGAGAACAAGGAAGTCCTGTTCCAGGAACTGTACCTGCACCTCAAAAACGAGCTGGCCGATTATGTCATGCCAGACTATCCGGATAACGCGAGCTACCGGCTTCGCATGGAACACATCTTCCAGCGTTACGTGGGCTGGGGGCTGGCCAATGCGGCCGGGCGCCTTGCGCTTTCGAAGCTGTCGGCTTCGGGAGTGCTGCAGGAAGGAACGCGGGCACGAGGCATGGAGCCGTTCCTGGCCGTGTCCCGGATGATGGAGGACGCGGTGCAGAACGGCGTGCTTGCCGATGCGCCGATTGCGTTTCTTTACGCCGTGATCGAGCGCATTGCCGACATCACGATCGAGTACGTCGACAGGGAACCCGAGGGTGCCGAACGTCATCGGCAACTGGGGTTTCGTGCCGCGTGGCGAGCTGTCACGGAGTAATTTTTTTGCATTTTAAGTGAGCGCGTACGCGCTCAATATTGGAGGGAGCAATCATCATGCGCAGTCAGAAGTGGTTCATTACCGGAGCATCCGGCGGGCTCGGTTTGGCCCTCACCGAAAAAGTGCTCGCCGACGGGCATCGTGTGGTTGCCGCGGTGCGACGAGTCGCAGCGCTGCAGGCGCTGAAGGAAGCCTGGCCCGATGCGCTCGAAGTGGAGTCGGTCGACGTGACCCGTCCTGAGCAGGTGCAGGCCGTCGCGGCGCGCCATCCCGATGTCGATGTGGTCGTCAACAACGCGGGTGGCGCCGTCATCGGCGCAATGGAGGAAATGACCGAAGCCGACATCGAGCAGCAGATCGCGCTCAATCTGCTCGCGCCCATCCACATCACGCGCGCCTTCCTCGGCGCGATGCGCGCGCGAAAGCACGGCACGTTCGTCCATGTCACCAGTGTCGGAGGACGCGCCGCCTTCCCGAGCGGCTCGCTCTATCACGCTGCGAAATACGGCCTCGAGGGCTTTGCGGAAGCGGTGAGCCAGGAAGTGGCCGAATTCGGCATCAAGACCCTCATCGTCGAACCGGGCTCCATCAAGACGGGCTTCGTGGCCAACATTCGCTGGACCGACGAACTCGCCTGCTACAAGGACGGCGTGGTCGGCAAGCTGCGCCAGCAGATCAAGGCGGTCGGCGATGAATACGCATCGGGCGATCCCGTGAAAATGGCCGGCGCCATCTATGCGATCAGCCAGTTGCCGGAGCCGCCGCTGCGCACCGTCCTCGGCGGAGACGCCTACGCGGTGCTCGAAGCCGCTTATAGCCGGAGCCTCGCCGCGCTGCAGGCCCAAAAGGACCTCGCCGGTTCGGTGATGTTCGAAGGCAAGGCGGGATTCAATCCCCAGTAACCATTGCCGCGGCGCCGGCCGCGGCCCGCCCGAAAGATCGCCGCACGCCACGAGCGCGGCAGCGGTCGGGCCCGGCAGACGCCTGATTGCATGGGCGAGGCACGGCGCTTCTCCATTCATGGCATTTCATTTTCATCGCGCGGATGTCGGCGCATAACGGAGGTTCTACGATCATGTCAAAAGTCTGGTTGATTACCGGCGCGTCCCGAGGGCTCGGCCGCGCCATTCTCGAGGCCGCCTTGCAGGACGACGGCATGGTTCTGGCCACCGCGCGCGACACTTCGCGGTTCGCCGATTTGCAGGCGCGTCACGGCGAGCGTCTGGCGACGTTCGAGCTGGACGTGACCAACGAGGAGCGGGCAAAGCGCGCCGTAGCCGAAGCGGTGCGCCGGTTCGGGCGTCTGGACGCACTCGTCAACAACGCCGGTTACGGCCATGTCCAGCCGTTCGAGTACACGTCTTCGGACGATTTCCGCGCACAGTTCGAAACCAATCTTTTTGGAGTGGTCAACCTCACGCGCGCAGTCATTCCGGTGATGCGCTCGCAGGGCAGCGGCCACATCTTTCAGATTTCATCGGCGGGCGGCCGCATCAGCAGCCCGGGACTCTCCGCTTACCAGTCGGCGAAATGGGCCGTCGGCGGATTCAGCGATGTCGTCGGCAAGGAACTCGCACCGTTCGGCATCCGCGTCTGCACGCTGGAACCAGGCGGCATGCGCACCGAATGGGGATACGAGGCGCGTTCGACACTGCAAGACCTTCCCCGGGACTATCAGCAATCGATGGCCGGGTTCAAGGCGCTGATCGACGCGTACGTGGGCCATGAAGTGGGAGATCCCGAGCGCGTCGCTAAACTGATCGTCATGCTGGCTTCGCGTGAATTCGTGCCGGCGCGGCTGGTGCTTGGCTCGGATGCCTGGCAGGTCGTCGAAGCCGAGGAGGACGTCCGCCGCGAGACCGGGCAAAACTGGAAGGCCGTGACGCTTGCAGCCGATTTCGGCGCGGCACCGCTCGAATGGCCCGCGGAGTGAACGCATGCGCGTCGTACTGATCGGCGCGACCGGCATGGTCGGCCAGGGTGTATTGCGTGCCTGCCTCGCAGCGGAGGACATCGCCGAAATCATCGTCATCGGCCGGCGCGCGCTGGAGGGTGCCCCTATGTTGTTCGTCAAGCGTTAGGGGCCGACTTGGGTTGGTAAATGGTTCCGTCGCGCAGCATGGCGAACAGGACGTCGCAGCGTCGCC
>NZ_JPWT01000110.1:0-178699 GCF_000773065.1 Burkholderia sp. ABCPW 111
GCCGCTTCCGCCGCTTCCGCCGCTTCCGCCGCTTCCGCCGCTTCCGCCGCTTCCGCCGCTTCCGCCGCTTCCGCCGCTTCCGCCGCTTCCGCCGCTTCCATCACTTCCGCCAGCTTCACCGCTGCCGCGATCCATTCCGGAGCGATCAAGTTGCGCGACGCCGCTGCCTCGACTACCTAACCGCGAACCGCGAACCGCGAACCGCGAACCGCGAACCGCGAACCGCCTCAACCGTCGGCTGCTCACCACTCACCACTCACCACTCACCGCCAAATTCCCCCCCGCCGCGCCGATCCCTCCCGCCGCGCCGCGCGCGCATCACGGCGCGTCGCCGACGCGCTGCGTGTCCGCCGCAGCCGGATTTGCCGGACAGCGCGCGACCGGCGTCGCGAGCGCGGACGCATCGCCCGCCGCCGTTTCCTTCGCCGCCGTCGAGGCTTTCTTCGCCGCTGCCCCGCTCGTCGCGCCGCTCGCCGCTGCCTTCGCCGCGCCGCTCGCGCGCGCCGCCGCCATTGCGCGCACGCCGGCCGCGATCTGCTCGGCGAGCGCGCCGACCGCGTCCCGGTGGCCCGCGACGAGCGCGTCGTAGCCCGGCTGCACCGGCTCGACGACGTCGGTGCGACAGGTCATCACCGCCAGGCTCGGCAGCGCGCGCACGCTCCAGACGGCCGCGAGCGCCGCATGCCGGCCCGGCCACGACTCGAAGCGCTGGACGTTCACGCTCACCCGATAGACGGGCACGCCCGCCGGATATGCGGCGTCGGCGACGTCGATCGTGTCGAGCCGCCGCGTGAGCGCCGACGACAGCGCGCGGCGGATCTCGTCGGCGGGCGGCGATGCCCAGCGCTCCTGCTCGAGCACGTCGACTTGCGCGGCGTTCCGCTGCACGACGAACTGATTTTTCGCGACCTGTTCCGGCACGCCGACGGACGGCACCTGGATCAGGAACGCGGGATTCGCGCTGACGGTTTGTGCGGCGCCGGCCGCCGCCGCGGCGTCGAGCGTGTAGAAGCGCGCGGGCGGCGACGACGAGCAGGCCGCGAGCGTGGCCGCCGCCGCGGCCGCCGCCGCGGCGCGCGCGAAACGCGCCGGTCGGAGCGAGCGTGCGGTCATTTCTGATCTCCTGGTTTGCCTTTCAGCAGCGATTCGGGGTGCCGTTCGAGGTAGTCGGCGAGCGCGTTGAGCGACTGCAGCGTGCGCGTGAGCTCCTTCAGCGCGCCGCGCACGTCCGATTGCAGCGGCGAATCCTGCTGCAGCGTCGCTTCCGCGGTCGCGAAGGTCTGCTTCGCGGCCGACAGCGTGTCGCGCGCCTCGGGCGCGACTTCGGTGTCGAGCCGCTTGAACAGCTTGTCCGCGTTCGCGAGCGCGCTGTTCAGGTTCGCGCCGATCTGGTCGAACGGCACCTTGTCGAGCTTCTTCGCGATGTCGGCGACTTGCAGCTGCAGCTCGTCGAGCGTGTTCGGCACGGTCGGCAGCTCCACGGGCAGGCGGTCGAGATCGATCTTCACGGGCTGCGCCTTCGGGAAGAAATCGAGCGCGACGTAGAGCTGGCTCGTCAGCAGGTTGCCCGTGCGCAGCTGGCCGCGCAGCCCGTGCTGGACGAGCCGCGACAGCACCTCGCGCCGCGCCGCGTCGCCCTTGTCCTGCGCCGCCTCGCGGAACTTCCGGCCGAGCCGGTCGGGGAACACGTTCATCGTCACCGGCATCGTGAAGTTCTTCGTCTTCGGGTCGTAGTCGATGCCGATGTTCGTCACCTGGCCGAGCACGATGCCGCGGAAGTCGACGGGCGCGCCGACGGACAGCCCGCGCAGCGACTGGTTGAAGTTCATCACGACCTGCACCGGCTCGCCGTCCGGCTCGCGCATCGCGTCGGTCTCGTCGGCGCCCAAGCGGAACGTCATGTTGTTCGGCGCGGGCGAGCCGGCCGACTGGTTCGGCGGCGACTGGAACGCGATGCCGCCGAGGATCACCGTCGCGAGCGACTGCGTGTTCAGCTTGAAGCCGCTCGAGTCGAGCCGCAGGTCGACGCCGCTCGCCTGCCACCAGCGCGAATTCAGGCCGACGTACTGATCGTAAGGCGCGGTGACGAACACGCGGAACGTGACGCCCGTGCCGTCCTTGTCGAGCGAGAAGCCGACCACCTGGCCGACCTGCACGCGCCGGTAGTAGATCGGCGAGCCGATGTCGATCGAGCCGAGCGAATCGCCGCGCAGCACGTACTGCGTGCCTTTCTGGTCGCCGGTGACGGCGGGCGGCGTCTCGAGCCCGGTGAACGACTCCTCGGTCTCGTCCGAGCGGCCCGCGTCGACGCCGATGTACGCTCCCGACAGCAGCGTGCCGAGGCCCGACACGCCGGTCGCGCCGACCCGCGGCCGCACGACCCAGAAGCGCGAGCCCTTCACCGCGAAGTTCTCGGCCTCCTTCTTCAGCTGCACTTCGACGAGCACGTGCGACAGATCCTTCGACAGCTTGATCGTCTTGACCATGCCGATCTCGACGTCCTTGTATTTGACCTGCGTCTTGCCGGGCTCGAGGCCCTCGGCGCTCTTGAAGCTGAGCGTGATCTCCGGCCCGCGCTCGAGCACCGATTTGACGACGAGCCCGATGCCGATCAGCGCGGCGACGAGCGGCACGAGCCACACGAGCGACGGCAGCCAGCCGGAGCGCCGCGTGATCACGGGCTCGGGGAGGACGGGCGGCTCGCCGCCGGGCGGGGTGGGAGGGGCCGCGTTCGGGTCGTGCTGCGGGCCTTGCGGTCTATTCATGAGGATTTCCTGAGTTTTCTACGTTGTCCCAGATGAGGCGCGGGTCGAATTGCATCGACGCGAGCATCGTCAGGATCACGACGGAGCCGAACGCGAGCGCGCCGGGGCCCGCCGTGATCACCGCGAGCGAGCGGAAATGGACGAGCGCGACGGTGAGCGTGACGACGAAGATGTCGAGCATCGACCAGCGGCCGATCCGCTCGACGATCCGGTAGAGCTTGGTGCGCTGCATCGGCCGCCACGCGGAGCGGCGCTGCGCGGTGACGACGAGGATCGTGAGCACGCCGAGCTTCAACATCGGCACGAGAATGCTCGCGACGAACACGACGACGGCGAGCGGCCATTCGCCGGACACCCAGAAATACACGACGCCGCTCATGATCGTGTCCTCCTGCGAGCCGACGATCGACGCCGTGCGCATGATCGGCAGCAGGTTCGCCGGAATGTAGAGGATCGCGGCGGCGAGGAGGAGCGCCCAGGTGCGCGCGATGCTGTCCGGTATGCGCAGGTGCAGCGCGGCGCCGCAGCGCGCGCAGTGCTCGGGCGTTTCGTGCGAGCTGAGCGAATCCGGCGACGGGCGGGTGAGCTTCTGCACGTGGCCGCATGCGTGGCAGCTCGCCATGCCGGCCCGCGCGGCGGTGACGATCTCGCTCATCGCGCGCGCGCCTTGCCGGCTTGGCTGGCCGCGCCGGACGCAGCGGCGGTGTCGGCCGCGTCACGCGGCGCGCGCTCGCACAGCGAATCGGCGATGTCCCACAGCGTGCGCGGATCGAACATCACGACGACGGCGAGCATCAGCGTGAGCGCCGCGAACGCGAAGAGCGCGGCCTCGGGAATCACGCGCGCGAGGCTCACCATCTTGACGATCGTGACGAGGATGCCGAGCATGAACACTTCGATCATCCCCCACGGCCGCACGAGCTGGATCGCGCGCAGCACGCGGTTGAAGCCGGGCGGGATCGCGCCCGCGCGCAGCGGGATCAGCACGTAAAGGAGCGCCGACAGCTCGACGAGCGGGAACAGCAGCGTCGAGCAGAACACCATCACCGCGACGAGCGGCATCCCCTGATTCCACATCGCCTCGAGCGCGCCGAAGAGCGTCGTCTGCACGCGCATGCCGTTCACGTCCATTTCGAGGATCGGGAAGCCCTGCGCGATCAGGAAGGTGATGAGCGCGCCCGCCGTGAGCGCGCAGATGCGGTCGATCTGCGCCGAGCCGCTCCGGTAGAGCAGCGCGTCGCAGCGCGGACAGCGGGCGATGTCTTTGCCGCTAAGCGGCGGTTTGTGCAACAGTGCGTCGCATTCGTGACAGGCAATCAGGGCGTTTCTATCCATATGGAAGGGCGGTTGCGCGGCGTCGCGGCGCCGCGTTCACAGGGCCGGAACCCGCGCCAATCTTATCAAAAGGCGGTTTTTGCGGTGTCAAGTACCGGCGCCCGGCCGCCGGCGCCGTCGGGCCGGCCGACCGGCGCGCCCGGCCGGGGCGGCGATTTCGGGATTCTGCCATTCGCGGGCGGTTGCGGTAGCATGGCGGCCGTGACATGCGTCGGACGAATGCGGCAGCGCCGGCGCGGCTTTTCGCTGAACTGAGGATTTCATGGCATCGTTTCCGTCTTCGACGTCCCCCGCAGCTTACACGCGCACCGCGATCGCCCTCCACTGGCTGATCGCGCTGCTCATCGTGTGCGGCTTCGCGCTCGGCTGGGTGATGACGAGCATTCACGGCTTCACGCCGACGAAGCTCAAATACTATTCGTGGCACAAGTGGATCGGCTGCACGGTGTTCGCTTTCGCGATCGTGCGCGTGCTCTGGCGCGCGACCCACGTGCCGCCGCCGATGCCGGCCGGCATGCCCGTATGGCAGCGCGCGGGCGCGCACGCGGTGCATGCGCTCCTTTACGTGCTGATGTTCGCGATTCCGGTGACGGGCTACCTGTACAGCTCGGCCGCGAACATTCCGGTCGTCTATCTCGGGCTCGTGCCGCTGCCGCGCCTGATCGACCCCGATCCCGCGCTGAAGGCGGTGCTGAAGACAGCGCACGTCGCGCTCAACTACGGCCTGCTCGCGCTCGTCGCCGCGCACGTCGCGGCGGCCGTCAAGCACCAGTGGCTCGACCGCGACGGCGTGCTGTCGCGGATGCTTCCGTTCCTCAAATAACAAGGATCGCTATGAAAGTCTCGTTCTACCGCTACATGCTCGCGGCGTTCGCCGCCGCCTCGGTCGCCGTGTCGGGCACCGCGTTCGCGCAGGTCGATCTCGCGAAGAGCAAGGTGTCGGCCGTCTCGAAGCAGATGAACGTGCCGACGGAAGGCGTGTTCAAGAAGTTCTCCGCGCAGATCAAGTTCGACCCGTCGAAGGCCGCGCAGGGCAGCGCGCAGATGACGATCGACGTCGCGAGCTACGATCTCGGCGACCAGATGTACAACGATCAGGTCGCGGGCAAGGACTGGTTCGACGCGAAGGCGTTCCCGCAGGCGAGCTTCGTGTCGAGCGCGATCGCGCCCGCGGGCGGCAACAAGTACAACGTGTCGGGCAAGCTGACGATCAAGGGCAAGACGGTGCCCGTGACGGTGCCCGTGACCATCACGCAGAACGGCGCGTCGCAGGTCTTCGACGGCGTGCTGCCGATCAAGCGCTCGACGTTCAACGTCGGCACGGGCGAATGGAAGGACACGTCCGTCGTCGCCGACGACGTGCAGATCAAGTTTCACATCGTCGCCGCGAAGTAACGCGGGCGGCAGTTCGCACCACCCCTGCGCCGCTTCGGAATGCGGCGCCGTCACAAGGAGATTGATTTGAACAAGCAACTGATGATCGCCGCGGGCGCGCTCGCCGCCGCCCTGTCGTTCTCGGCGCATGCGGCGCCCGCAACGTACCAGTTCGATCCGAGCCACACGTATCCGAGCTTCGAGGCGGACCACTTCGGCGGCCTGTCGGTGTGGCGCGGCAAGTTCGACCAGTCGAGCGGCACCGTGACGCTCGACCGCGCGGCGAAGACGGGCACCGTCGACGTGACGACGAAGGTCGCGTCGATCGCGACCGGCAACCAGAAGCTCGACGAGCACCTGCAGACGCCCGATTTCTTCGACGCGTCGAAATACCCGGAAGCGACCTACAAGGGCACGATCAAGTTTGAAGGCGACAAGCCGGCCGAAGTCGTCGGCAACCTGACGCTGCACGGCGTCACGAAGCCGCTCACGCTGAAGATCGATTCGTTCAAGTGCATGCCGCACCCGATGCTGAAGAAGGAAGTGTGCGGCGTCGACGCGGTCGGCGAATTCAACCGCGACGACTTCGGCCTCGACTACGGCAAGCAGTACGGCTTCAAGATGAAG
This sequence comes from Burkholderia sp. ABCPW 111, assembly GCF_000773065.1. Taxonomy (NCBI): domain Bacteria; kingdom Pseudomonadati; phylum Pseudomonadota; class Betaproteobacteria; order Burkholderiales; family Burkholderiaceae; genus Burkholderia; species Burkholderia sp. ABCPW 111. The sequence continues at coordinate 6,102 of NZ_JPWT01000110.1, forward strand.
ACGAAGCTCCTCATCACGGCCGAAGCGGTCAAGCAGTAACGCGAAGCGGCGCGCCGCCCGCTATGCGCGGCGGCTCCATCGCTCCGACGAACCGCCGCGTCCCGCATCGGGCGCGGCGGTTCTTTTTTGGCGCGCGCGGCGTGTGCCTAGAATCGTCCGCATTCGTGCCGCGGCCCGTTCTTCGCCGCGCTCGTGAGCCTCGCGGCGCTCGTCGCGCTGCGGCGGCGCTTCGGGTTCCGGTAGCGGGGCGTTCGCGTCCGGCGTCGCGCGCGCCGGCGCGTGCGACCGCGTGCGTGCGCGGCGGCGAGCCAAGGAGGCGAGGGGCGCGCGTGCGAGCGATTCGCAGGCGAAAAAAAACCGGTTCGCGAGGAACCGGCTTTTTCGTGCGACAGGGCGCTTACACCTGCGCGCCCGCGTTCGGATCGTTCGGATCGTGCGCGGTCTTCTTCTCCTTGATGAGATCCTCGCGCTTGATGCCGAGCCACATCGCGAGCGAGCCCGCGACGAACACCGACGAATAGATGCCGAACATGATGCCGACCGTCAGCGCGAGCGCGAAGTAGTGCAGCGTCGGGCCGCCGAAGAAGAACATCGACAGCACCATCATTTCGGTCGACGTGTGCGTGATGATCGTGCGCGACATCGTGCTCGTGATCGCGTGGTTGATCACTTCCTGCACCGTCATCTTGCGTTCGCGGCGGAACGTCTCGCGGATTCGGTCGAAGATGACGACCGACTCGTTGACCGAGTAGCCGAGCACCGCGAGCACCGCGGCCAGCACCGACAGCGAGAACTCCCACTGGAAGAACGCGAAGAAGCCGAGAATGATCACGACGTCGTGCAGGTTCGCGATGATGCCGGCGACCGCGTACTTCCATTCGAAGCGGAACGACAGATAAATCACGATGCCGATCACGACGCACGCGAGCGCGAGCAGGCCGTCGGTCGCGAGCTCGCGGCCGACCTGCGGGCCGACGAACTCGACGCGCTGCAGCGTCACGTCGGCGTCCTGCGCCTTCAGCGCGGCCATCACCTGGTCGCTCTGCTGCGCGGACGTGAGGCCCTGCTTGAGCGGCAGGCGGATCAGCACGTTGCGCGACGTGCCGAAGTTCTGCACCTGCGCGTCGGCGTAGCCGAGCGTGCCGAGCGTCGAGCGCACCGGCTCGAGCTGCGCGGTCTGCTGATACTGGACCTCGATCACCGTGCCGCCCGTGAACTCGATGGACAGATGCAGCCCGCGATGGAGCAGGAAGAACACGGCGGCGAGGAACGTCACGAGCGAGATCACGTTGAAGATCAACGCGTGCCGCATGAACGGAATGTCTTTACGGATGCGGAAAAATTCCATGTTCGTCTCCGGCGCTTAGTTGGACGAGCCTTGCTTGGGCGGCACGCCCGGTCCCGAGCGGCGGCGCGCGACCGGCTTGCCGGTGCGCGGCGCGCCGGCCGGCTGCTTCGGCGCGGCGACGCGCGCGCCCTGCGGCGCGTTCGCGCGCGCGTCCTGGCCGAGCTGCGGCGCGGCCGCGGCCGCGGCTTCGGCGGCGGCGGGGCGCCACACCTGGCCGATCGCGAGCGACTGCAGCTTCTTGCGGCCGCCGTACCAGAGGTTCACGAGGCCGCGCGAGAAGAACACCGCGGAGAACATCGACGTCAGGATGCCGAGGCAGTGCACGATCGCGAACGCGCGCACGGGGCCCGAGCCGAACGCGAGGAGGGCGAGGCCGGCGATCAGCGTCGTCACGTTCGAGTCGAGAATCGTCGCCCATGCGTGCGAGTAACCCTGCTGGATCGCGATCTGCGGCGACGCGCCGGCGCGCAGCTCCTCGCGGATGCGCTCGTTGATCAGCACGTTCGAGTCGATCGCCATGCCGAGCGCGAGCGCGATGGCCGCGATGCCGGGCAGCGTGAGCGTCGCCTGCATCAGCGACAGCACCGCGACGAGCAGCAGCAGGTTCACCGACAGGCCGAGCACCGACACGACGCCGAACAGCATGTAGTACGCGATCATGAACACGGCGATCGCGACGAAGCCCCAGACGACCGAGTGGAAGCCCATCTTGATGTTGTCCGCGCCGAGGCTCGGGCCGATCGTGCGTTCCTCGATGATGTCCATCGGCGCGGCGAGCGAGCCCGCGCGCAGCAGGAGCGCGAGATCGGCGGCGGCCTGCGGGGTCGGCTGGCCGGTGATCTGGAAGCGGTCGCCGAGCTCCGATTGGATCGTCGCGACGGTCAGCACTTCGCCCTTGCCCTTCTCGAACAGCACCATCGCCATCGGCTTGCCGATGTTCTCGCGCGACACCGCGCGCACCGCGCGGCCGCCCGCCGAGTCGAGGCGGATGTTCACGGACGGACGCTGATGCTCGTCGAAGCCCGCCGACGCGTCGATGATGCGGTCGCCCGTGAAGATCACCTGCTTCTTCAGAAGCACCGGCGCCTGGTTACCCTGCGTGAACAGCTCTTCGCCAGGCGGCACCGGATCGTTCGGGTTCGGGTGCAGGTTGAGCGGGTCGGCGAGGCGCGCCTCGAGCGTCGCCGTGCGGCCGATGATGTCCTTCGCCTTCGCGGTGTCCTGCACGCCCGGCAGCTCGACGACGATGCGGTCGTTGCCCTGTTGCTGCAGGATCGGCTCGGACACGCCGAGTTCGTTGACGCGGTTGTGCAGCGTCGTCAGGTTCTGCTTGAGCGCCGCTTCCTCGACGGCCTTCTGGACGGCCGGCGTGAACGTGCCGACGACCTGGTAGCCGCCGCCGCCCGGCTGCGTCGCCCACTGGAGTTCGGAGACGGACGAGGCGAGCAGCTTGCGCGCCTGCTCGGCGGTGTCCTGGTCGGCGAAGTTCGCGACGACCGTCTGATCGACGCGGTTCACGCCGCCGTCGCGGATGCCCTTGTCGCGCAGTTGCGTGCGGGCGTCGGACGCGTCGGAATCGAGCTTCTTCGTCAGCGCGCCCGTCATGTCGACTTGCAGCAGGAAGTGCACGCCGCCGCGCAGGTCGAGGCCGAGATACATCGGCAGCGCGTGCAGAGCGGTCAGCCAGCGCGGCGACGCGCTCTGCAGATTCAGCGCGACGACGTACTGCGGATCGTTCGGATCGGCGTTCAGCGCCTTTTGCAGCATGTCCTTCACGCGCAGCTGCGTGTCGGTGTCCTTCAGGCGCACGCGGATGGTCGCGTTGGCGCTCGCGTTGTCGAAGGTGACGTCGTCGGCCGTGACCTGGCTGGCCTTGAGCGCTGCCTCGACTTGCGCGAGCGTGTCGGCGCCGAGCTTGACCGTGGCCTTGCCGCTCGATACCTGCACCGCCGGCGCTTCGCCGAAGAAGTTGGGCAATGTGTACAGAAAGCCGATGGCGAGCGCCACGACCATCACCACATATTTCCAGATTGGATAACGATTCATGAGGGGGCCGAACGGGATGGTTGGCTGGAATGGCGTCGCGTCCGGCGCCGCTCGCGCCCGCGCGCTTCGCGGCGCGGGCCGTGGGCGGCCGGACGCGGGGCGGGGCTTACAGCGATTTGATCGTGCCCTTCGGCAGGATGGTCGTGACGGCGGCCTTCTGCACGGTGATCTCGGTGCCCTCGGCGATCTCGACGCCGATGTAGGCTTCCGACACCTTCGTCACCTTGCCGACGAGCCCGCCGCTCGTCACCACTTCGTCGCCCTTCGCCATCGCGGCGAGCATGTTGCGATGCTCCTTCTGCCGCTTCATCTGCGGACGGATCATGATGAAGTAGAGCACCGCGAACATCAGGATGAGCGGCAGGAAGCTCATCAGGCTCGATTCGGCACCGCCCGCTGCGCCTTGCGCATAGGCATTGGAAATGAACGACACGTTGGTCTCTCCGTTAGGGAAGATCGAAAAATAAGCCGGTTATTCTACCACCGGCCCTAACCGCGACAGCGGCGCAAATGCGCTTTGGTTTCAAGCTGTTAACCTCGATCCGGCGGCGTTCGCGCGCGTAGCGAAAGATAATTGTAAGGTTTTGCGGGTCCGGCGCGTCGGCGGCGGTCGTCCGATATGCGCGCCGAAGCGCGGGCGCGGCCGGCGCAAACGGGCGAGGGCATTGGGCGGGCGGCATGGCCGCGATGCGCGGCGGCGATTCGCCGCGAAACGTGCGCGCGCACGTGCGCACGTTTCGCGAAGCCGGAGGCGTCGCGCCGGCCGACGTGCGCGACGCCTCTGCGCGCGACGCGCCGCCGCGCCCCCGTCAGTCGACGCCGCGCGCGCGATCCTCCGCGAAGCGCTTCTGGAACGCGTCGAACGTGTGCGTCTCGATCGCCTCGCGGATCTCGCGCATCAGCTCGAGGTAGTAGTGCAGGTTGTGAATCGTGTTGAGCTGCGCGCCGAGAATCTCGCCGACGCGGTGCAAGTGGTGCAGGTAGCCGCGTGAGAAGTTCCGGCAGGTGTAGCAGCCGCAGGTTTCGTCGAGCGGCTTGAGCGAATTCTTGTGCGTGGCGTTGCGGATCTTCACGTCGCCGAAGCGCGTGAAGAGCCAACCGTTGCGCGCGTTGCGGGTCGGCATCACGCAGTCGAACATGTCGACGCCCGCGGCGACGCCCGCGACGAGATCCTCCGGCGTGCCGACGCCCATCAGGTAGTGCGGCTTGTCGGCGGGCAGGCGCGGCGCGACGTGCTCGAGCACGCGCATCATGTCCTCCTTCGGCTCGCCTACCGACAGCCCGCCGATCGCGAGCCCGTGGAAGCCGAGCTCGGCGAGGCCGGCGAGCGATTCGTCGCGCAGATCCTCGTGCATCCCGCCCTGCACGATGCCGAAGAGCGCGTTCGGATTGCCGAGGCGGTCGAACTCGTCGAGCGAGCGTTTCGCCCAGCGCAGCGACATGCGCATCGAATCGGCCGCTTCACGGTGCGTCGTCGGCACGCCGTTGGTCGCGTACGGCGTGCATTCGTCGAACTGCATCACGATGTCCGAGTTCAGCGTCTTCTGGATCTGCATCGACACTTCCGGCGACAGGAACAACCGGTCGCCGTTGATCGGCGACGCGAACGTGACGCCTTCCTCGGTGATCTTGCGCAGATCGCCGAGCGAGAACACCTGGAAGCCGCCCGAATCGGTGAGGATCGGCTTGTGCCAGCCCATGAAGCGGTGCAGCCCGCCGTGCGCCGCGATCGTCTCGAGGCCGGGGCGCAGCCACAGGTGAAACGTATTGCCGAGGATGATCTGCGCGCGCATCTCGTCGAGCTCGCGCGGCTGCACCGCCTTCACGGTGCCATACGTGCCGACCGGCATGAAGATCGGCGTCTCGACCACGCCGTGATTGAGCGTCACGCGGCCGCGGCGCGCACGGCCGTCGGTCGTCAGCAGTTCGAACTTGAGGCCGTTGTGCGGGCGAACGTGATCGTGCGTATCGTGATCGTGGGATGAACCTTCGGTCATCGCTTGATTCTCCTTGCCACCGGAAGCGCTTTGCATGGGACCGGAGTATGCGCTAAAGCGCTGACTCCGGATCGACAAGTCCGGCGCATGTTGAAAGTGCCGCTGGGATTCCGGCGGCGGTGAAAAAGCGGGTGCGCCCGGCAGGCGAAGGCGGCGGACGCTTGCAGCGGGCGCGCGGCGGGCGAAGGCGGCGAGTGCTGCGCGGGCGGCCGGCGCTTGCGACGCGCCGCGGGCGCGTTCGGCACGTGCGCTCGCCGCCGTTGCGCGCGGGCCGCCCGCCTACGCGCCCGGCGTTTGCGGCGTCTCGGGCGTCTCCGGCGTCTCGCGCCGCGTGAGCAGCATCGCGTCGCCGTAGCTGAAGAAACGGTAGCGCGCGTCGATCGCGTGCCGGTACGCGGCGCGGATCGTCTCGACGCCGGCGAACGCCGACACGAGCATCAGCAGCGTCGATTTCGGCAGATGGAAATTCGTCACGAGCCGGTCGACGACGCGAAAGCGATAGCCCGGCGTGATGAAGATGTCGGTTTCCGCGTGCGTCGCGGCGAGCGGCCGGCCGGCATTCTCCGCGTCACGCGCGGCCGCCTCGAGCGCGCGCATCGACGTCGTGCCGACCGCGATCACGCGGCCGCCGCGCGCGCGGGTCGCCGCGATCCGCTCGACGAGCGCGGCGGTCAGCTCGTACGACTCGCTGTGCATCCGGTGCTCGGCGATGTTCTCGACGCGCACCGGCTGGAACGTGCCCGCGCCGACGTGCAGCGTGAGCGTCGCGCGCTCGACGCCGCGCGCGTCGAGCGCGGCGAGCACCGCGTCGTCGAAGTGCAGGCCGGCCGTCGGCGCGGCGACGGCGCCCGGATTCGCCGCGAACACCGTCTGATAGCGGGCCTCGTCGTTCGCATCCGGCACGTGCTCGATGTACGGCGGCAGCGGTAGCCGGCCGTGGCGCTCGATCAGCGCGAGGCAGTCGTCGGGAAAGTGCAGCGTGAAGAACGGCTCGACGCGCTCGCCCACCGTCACGTCGAACGCGTCGGCCAGCGTGAGCGTCGTGCCGGGCGCGGGGCTCTTGCTCGCGCGGATCTGCGCGAGCGCGGTGCGCGCGCCCGTGACGCGCTCGATCAGCACCTCGATCTTGCCGCCGCTCGCCTTGTGGCCGAAGAAGCGCGCCTTCAGCACCTTCGTGTCGTTGAACACGAGCAGGTCGCCCGGCGCGACGCACGCGGGCAGCTCGGCGAAGCGCCGGTCGACGAGGCGCGGGGGCTCGGTCGTGTTGTCCACCTCGAGCAGGCGGCTCGCGCTGCGTTCGGGCAGCGCGGTTTGTGCGATCAGCTCGGGCGGCAGATCGAAATCGAAATCGGAAAGCGTGAGCATGCGAAACGGGGTCGGGGTGGCCGGCCTGACGGGCGAAGCGCGTCGCGGCGCGCACGAGCCGCTATGATGGCGGGGTTGCGCGGCTTGGCCGGCGTCGCTCGTTCGTGCGACGTGAAAGCCGCTATTGTACTTGCTAGCCTTCTGCCCGATGCCAGTGCCCGTTCGCCGTTCCGTAACCGATCCTGCCGAAGCCGATGCATTCGCCGACGACGCCGCGTCGCGCGCCGCCGCGCGCGCGCCCGGCGTGACGGGTGCGACGGGGGCGACGGATGCGACGGATGCGACGGATGCGACGGATGCGGCCCACGCGAAAGACGTGAAAGACGCGCCGAACGCGCCGAACGCCGGCGTGCCGCGTGCGGCGCAGCGCGCGGGGAAGGCGCGCGGGGGCCGCGACGAGCGGCGCCCGGGCGATCGTGGCGCGCCGAGTGCGCCGAGTGTGCCGAGCGCATCGGGCGCATCGGGCGCCGCACGAAACGCCGACGCGCCAAATCGGCCCGACGCCGCCGCGCCGGTGCAGGCGCCGCATGCGGCGGCTTGGGCCGAGTTCGGCGCCGACGCCGGCGCGCGATCGCGGCCGCGCGCGGGCGCGCCGCGAGGCCGCACGGCCGACGGCCGCATCGTGCCGGCCGCCTCCCCGGCATTCCAGGCCGCCCAAGCCTTGCCGGCCGACCGCGACGACCGCGACGACGCGTCGGCCGAAACGACGAAACCCGCGAAGCGCGCCGCAAAATCCGCCTCGAAATCCGCTCCCAAGCCCGCTTCCAAGCCCGCCTCGAAGCCGGCCGCCGACGCATCCGCCGCGAAGGCCGCGCCGAAGCTCGTCAAAACCGCCGACAAGCTCGCGAAGCTCGGCTTGAAGCGCGACATCGATCTCGTCCTGCATCTGCCGATGCGCTACGAGGACGAGACGACGCTCACGCCGATCGGCGAGCTGCTGCCGGGCGAAATCGCGCAGGCGGAAGGCGTGGTGTTCGACAACGAGATCGCGTACCGGCCGCGCCGCCAATTGCTCGTGAAGCTGCGCGACGACGCGGGCGTCGAGCTCGTGCTGCGTTTTTTGAATTTCTACGGCTCGCAGGTCAAGCAGATGGCGGTCGGCCAGCGGCTGCGCGTGCGCGGCGACGTCCGCGGCGGCTTCTTCGGCCTGGAGATGGTGCATCCGACGGTGAAGCCCGTCGACGAGCACGCGCCGCTGCCGCAGGCGCTCACGCCCGTCTATCCGAGCACGGCGGGCGTGTCGCAGGCGTATCTGCGCAAGGCGATCGACAACGCGCTGACGCGCACGCCGCTGCCCGAGCTGCTGCCGGGCGAGATCGCGCGCGCGTACCTGAAGCCGCTCGACGTTCCGCCGCTCGCCGACGCGGTGCGCATCCTTCATCATCCGGGCGTCGGCGCGGACGAGACGGCGCTCATCGACGGCACGCACCCGGCGTGGACCCGCATCAAGTTCGACGAGCTGCTCGCGCAGCAGCTATCGCTCAAGCGCGCGCACGAGGCGCGCCGCACGCGCGCCGCACCCGCGATGCCGCGCCGCGCGCGCGGCGACGGCGCGTCGCTGTCCGCGCGCCTGTACGCGGCGCTGCCGTTCACGCTGACGGGCGCGCAGGAGCGCGTCGTCGCCGAGATCGCGCACGACCTCACGCAGCCGCACCCGATGCAGCGGCTGCTGCAGGGCGACGTCGGCAGCGGCAAGACCGTCGTCGCGGCGCTCGCCGCCGCGCAGGCGATCGACGCCGGCTACCAGGCCGCGCTGATGGCGCCGACCGAAATCCTCGCCGAGCAGCACGCGCGCAAGCTGCGCGGCTGGCTCGAGCCGCTCGGCGTGTCGGTCGCATGGCTCGCCGGCAGCCTGAAGGCGAAGGACAAGCGCGCGGCGCTCGAGGCGGCCGCGCTCGGCACCGCGCAGCTCGTGATCGGCACGCACGCGATGATTCAGGACACGGTCGAATTCGCGCGGCTCGGGCTCGTGATCGTCGACGAGCAGCACCGCTTCGGCGTCGAGCAGCGGCTCGCGCTGCGCGCGAAGGCGGCGAACGCGGCCGACGGCGCGGCGGGCTTCCAGCCGCATCAGCTGATGATGTCGGCGACGCCGATTCCGCGCACGCTCGCGATGACGTACTACGCGGATCTCGACGTGTCGACGATCGACGAGCTGCCGCCCGGCCGCACGCCGATCCTGACCCGGCTCGTGGCGGACGCGCGCCGCGACGAGGTGATCGGCCGCGTGCGCGAGGCGGCGCTCGCGGGCCGCCAGGTGTACTGGGTGTGCCCGCTCATCGAGGAGAGCGAGACGCTGCAGCTGCAGACGGCCGTCGAGACGTTCGAGACGCTCGCCGCCGCGCTGCCGGAGCTGAAGGTGGGGCTCGTGCACGGCCGGCTCGCGCCGGCGGAGAAGGCCGCGGTGATGGACGCGTTCTCGCGCAACGACGTGCAGCTGCTCGTCGCGACGACGGTGATCGAAGTCGGCGTCGACGTGCCGAATGCGTCGCTGATGGTGATCGAGCACGCCGAGCGCTTCGGGCTCGCGCAACTGCACCAGCTGCGCGGGCGGGTGGGGCGCGGCACCGCCGCGTCGGTGTGCGTGCTGATGTACAGCGGGCCGCTGTCGATCGCGGGCCGCGCGCGCCTGAAGACGATGCGCGAGACGACCGACGGCTTCGAGATCGCGCGCCGCGATCTGGAGATTCGCGGCCCCGGCGAGTTCCTCGGCGCGCGCCAGTCGGGCGCGGCGATGCTGCGCTTCGCGGATCTGGAAAACGACGGCTGGCTGATCGAGCCGGCGCGCGACGCGGCCGCGCGCCTCATCGCCGGCCATCCGGACGTCGTCGAGCAGCATCTGGCGCGTTGGCTCGGCGCGCGCGAGCAATACCTGAAGGCGTGAGCGCGCGGCTCGGGCGGCTGCCGCCACGCGGCGCGGCATGGCATGTTTTCGACGAAGGTTGGCGAATCGGCTCAACCGGTGTATAAATTTAATCTATCGTCATGAAATGATTGATTAACCCGCAATGACGCTTACCGAACTGAAGTACATCGTCGCGGTCGCGCGCGAACGCCATTTCGGCCGGGCCGCCGAAGCCTGTTTCGTCAGCCAGCCGACGCTCTCGGTGGCGATCAAGAAGCTGGAAGACGAGCTGAACGTGCAGATCTTCGAGCGCGGCGCGAGCGAAGTGAGCGTGACGCCGATCGGCGACCAGATCGTCACGCAGGCGCAGCGCGTGCTCGAGCAAACGTTCGCGATCAAGGAGATCGCGAAGCAGGGCAAAGATCCGCTCATCGGGCCGTTCCGGCTCGGCGTGATCTATACGATCGGGCCCTATCTGCTGCCCACGCTCGTCAAGCAGATGATCCGCCGCGTGCCGCAGATGCCGCTGATGCTGCAGGAGAACTACACGCTGAAGCTGCTCGAGCTGCTGAAGCAGGGCGAGATCGACGCGGCGATCATGGCGCTGCCGTTTCCCGAAACCGGCCTGATGGTGCGGCCGCTGTACGACGAGCCGTTCGTCGTCGCGCTGCCCGCCGGGCATCCGTGGGAGAAGCGCCGCAAGATCGACGCGGCCGATCTGAAGCAGGAGACGATGCTGCTGCTCGGCAACGGCCATTGCTTCCGCGACCACGTGCTCGGCGTGTGCCCGGAGCTGATGCATTTCTCGCAGACCGCGGACGGCATCCAGAAGACGTTCGAGGGCTCGTCGCTCGAGACAATCCGCCACATGGTCGCGAGCGGCGTCGGGATCACGGTGCTGCCGCGGATGTCGGTCTCCGAAGTGGGGCCGCATGCGAACGGCCCGGACGCGGATCTGCTGTCGTACGTGCCGTTCGAGGAGCCGGTGCCGGACCGGCGCGTCGTGCTCGTCTGGCGCAAGAGCTTCACGCGGATGCCGGCGATCGACGCGATCAGCGAGGCGATCACCGCGTGCGAGCTGCCCGGCGTGTCGAAGCTCGACATTCCGGCGACGGTGAACTGAGCCTTGAGCCGAATCGAGCGGAGCGCGGCGTGTGCGACACGCGCCGTGTCGCCGCGCCTGAACGGAGCCTCGCGGCTCCGTTTATTTTTGCCTATCACATAAATAAAATTTATTAACTTCAAAATTGCGATAGCTATATGTAAAATTTTTTGCATGGATCGGCGCGGCGTCGCCGGACGGTCAGCGCAAGCGTCAAAGGAGGATGTCATGATGCACTCGGCGAAGCAGCACCCGCGGCGGAACATTGCGCCGCGCATGACGGTCGTCAATCGTGCCAGGGCTGCCATCCGGAGCCTGCGTCCGATTGCGTTCGCCTACCTCGCGGACCGCGCGTACGGCAGCTGACCGCCGCCGCGCGCCGGCCCGCATGTCCGAACCATTCGCCGCGCCGTACGCAGGATGGATCAACCTGTTTCTTGCCCCGCAATGACGCTCCACGAACGGCGTCCGGCTTCGATGCCGGGCCGCACGGGTGGGCGTAGACGAACCAAGGAGAAATCGCATGTCGAATGAAGCGAAGTGCCCGTTCCATCACGCCGCAGGCGGCGGGACGTCGAACCGGGACTGGTGGCCCAATCAGCTCGACCTGAGCATCCTGCATCAGCACTCGTCGCTGTCCGATCCGATGGACAAGGATTTCGACTACGCGCAAGCGTTCGAGAAGCTGGACCTCGCTGCGGTGAAGCGCGATCTCCACGCGTTGATGACCACGTCGCAGGACTGGTGGCCGGCCGATTTCGGCCACTACGGCGGCCTGTTCATCCGCATGGCGTGGCACAGCGCGGGCACCTACCGCACGGCCGACGGCCGCGGCGGCGCGGGCGAAGGCCAGCAGCGCTTCGCGCCGCTCAACAGCTGGCCCGACAACGCGAATCTCGACAAGGCGCGCCGGCTGCTGTGGCCGATCAAGCAGAAGTACGGGCGCAGCATCTCGTGGGCCGACCTGCTGATTCTGACCGGCAACGTCGCGCTCGAATCGATGGGCTTCAAGACCTTCGGCTTCGCGGGCGGCCGCGCGGACACGTGGGAGCCCGAGGACGTCTACTGGGGCTCGGAGAAGATCTGGCTGGAACTGAGCGGCGGCCCGAACAGCCGCTACTCGGGCGACCGCAACCTCGAAAACCCGCTCGCCGCCGTGCAGATGGGCCTCATCTACGTGAACCCGGAAGGCCCGGACGGCAACCCCGACCCGCTCGCCGCCGCGCGCGACATTCGCGAGACGTTCGCGCGGATGGCGATGAACGACGAAGAGACGGTCGCGCTGATCGCGGGCGGCCACACGTTCGGCAAGACGCACGGCGCGGGCCCCGCGTCGAACGTCGGCGCCGAGCCGGAAGCCGCGGGCATCGAGGAGCAGGGCCTCGGCTGGAAGAGCGCGTACGGCACGGGTAAGGGCCGCGACGCGATCACGAGCGGCCTGGAAGTCACGTGGACGACCACGCCGACGCAGTGGAGCAACAACTTCTTCGAGAACCTGTTCGGCTATGAATGGGAACTGACGAAGAGCCCGGCGGGCGCGCACCAGTGGGTCGCGAAAGACGCCGACGCGGTGATTCCCGATGCGTACGATCCGTCGAAGAAGCACCGGCCGACGATGCTGACGACCGACCTGTCGCTGCGCTTCGATCCCGCGTACGAAAAGATCTCGCGCCGCTTCCACGAGAACCCGGACCAGTTCGCCGACGCGTTCGCGCGCGCGTGGTTCAAGCTCACGCACCGCGACATGGGCCCGCGCGCGCGCTATCTCGGCCCGGAAGTGCCGGCCGAGGAACTGCTGTGGCAGGACCCGATTCCGGCCGTCGACCACCCGCTGATCGACGATGCCGACATCGCCGCGCTGAAGGCCAAGGTGCTCGCGTCGGGGCTGTCCGTGTCGCAGCTCGTGTCGACCGCGTGGGCGTCGGCGTCGACGTTCCGCGGCTCGGACAAGCGCGGCGGCGCGAACGGCGCGCGCATCCGCCTCGCGCCGCAGAAGGGCTGGGAAGCGAACCAGCCCGAGCAGCTCGCGAAGGTGCTCGCGACGCTCGAGGGCATCCAGCAGGCGTTCAACGCCGCGCAGCCGGGCGGCAAGAAGGTGTCGCTCGCCGATCTGATCGTGCTCGCCGGCTGCGCGGGCGTCGAGCAGGCCGCGAAGAACGCGGGCCACGCGGTGACGGTGCCGTTCGCGCAGGGCCGCATGGACGCGTCGCAGGAGCAGACCGACGTCGAAGCGATGGCCGTGCTCGAGCCGGTCGCGGACGGTTTCCGCAACTACCTGAAGGGCAAGTACACGGTGCCGGCGGAGGTGTTGCTCGTCGACAAGGCGCAACTGCTCACGCTGAGCGCGCCGCAGATGGCGGTGCTGCTGGGCGGGCTGCGCGTGCTCGGCGCGAACGTCGGGGGGAGCAAGCACGGCGTGTTCACCGCGCGTACCGAGGCGCTCACCAACGACTTCTTCGTGAACCTGCTCGACATGGGCACCGAGTGGAAGCCCGCGTCGGCCGCGAACGACGTGTTCGAAGGGCGCGACCGCGCGACGGGCGAAGTCAGGTGGACGGGCACGCGCGTCGACCTCGTGTTCGGCTCGAACTCGCAGCTGCGCGCGCTGGCCGAGGTCTACGGCAGCGCGGACGCCGAGGAGAAGTTCGTGCGCGATTTCGTGGCGGTCTGGAACAAGGTGATGAATCTCGACCGCTTCGACCTCGCGTGATCGCGGCGATGTGCCGCTGACGCGGCGACGCAACGGGAGACGGCCGGGCGCATGACCGGCCGTTTCTCCGCGGGCCGCCGATTTCGTTTCAGGGAGGGACGATCATGACGCAAATGATTCTCGACAGGCACGTGGCGCCGGCGAGGCGCGCGAGCGCCGTCGCGCTGCGGCGGCTCGTCGGCTTCGCGATCGCGGGCAGCGGCGCGGCCGTGCTGATCGCTCAGGCCGCGCGTCATCTCGCGGCGGCCGCGGGCGGTTGAGCGCGCATCCGTTTCGCGCAAATTGCGCGATCGCGAACTAGGCTAAACTGGCGCGGCCCGAACGCGCGCGGCGCGCACACGTGCAGCATGCCGCCGGCACGCTCGTCGCACATGCACGTCGCGCACATGCACGTCGCATACGCGCATGTCGCATACGCGCACGTCGCGTTCGGCATGCGGATCTTTCGATGCATTTTCGCCGGTTCGAACCATCGGACAAGGAGTCTCGAGGATGGCCAAGAAAAGCAACGCAACCCAGATCAACATCGGCATCAGCGACAAGGATCGCAAGAAAATCGCGGAAGGGCTGTCCCGCCTGCTCGCCGATACGTACACGCTCTACCTGAAGACGCACAACTTCCACTGGAACGTGACGGGCCCGATGTTCAACACGCTGCACCTGATGTTCGAGGAGCAGTACAACGAGCTGTGGCTCGCCGTCGATCTCGTCGCGGAGCGCATCCGCACGCTCGGCGTCGTCGCGCCGGGCACGTATCGCGAATTCGCGAAACTGACGTCGATTCCGGAAGCGGACGGCGTGCCGGCCGCCGAGGACATGATCCGCCAGCTCGTCGAAGGGCACGAGGCCGTCGTGCGCACCGCGCGCGCGATCTTCCCGGACGCCGACGCGGCCAGCGACGAGCCGACCGCCGATCTGCTGACGCAGCGCCTGCAGACGCACGAGAAGACCGCGTGGATGTTGCGCTCGCTGCTTGCGTGAGCGAGCGGCGCGCGGCGGCGCCGCCGCCGCTTCGAGCGCCGTGGCGCGGGTCTTTTTCCTGAGTCGGTCGATTTGACGCAAGCCTCCCGCGGCCTGGCCGCGAGAGGCTTTTTCACATGTGGCGCGCCGGGCGATTCCGCGACGCCCGCGCGCGTACGCGGCCCGGTCTGGGCCGGCGCTCGCGCGGCGATTGGCGAGCCGCGCGGACGGTTTTAGAATGCAACTTATTGTCCGCGGCACGCACGGTTTGCCGCCGCGCGTCGCGACGCATTTTTTTTCGATTCCCGCAAGCCATGGCCCGACGTAGAGACATGAGCGCCGATGCCTGCCCCGTCGCGCGCGCGGTGGACGCGGTCGGCGATCGCTGGTCGCTCCTCATCGTGCGCGACGCGTTCGACGGCGTGCGCCGCTTCACCGAGTTCCAGCGCAGCCTCGGCATCGCGCGCAACATGCTCGCCGACCGGCTGAAGACGCTCGTCGATACGGGCGTGCTCGCGGCGGCGCCCGCGTCCGACGGCTCCGCGCACCACGAGTACGTGCTGACCGACAAGGGGCGCGCGCTCTTTCCGGTCGTCGTCGCGCTGCGGCAGTGGGGCGAGGCGCGGCTGTTCGCGGCGGACGAGCCGCGTTCGCGTCTCGTCGAGCGGCGCAGCGGCCGGCCCGTCGCCGCGATGGCGCCGCGCACGCACGGCGGGCGCGTGCTGCGGCCGGAAGACGCGTTCGTCGACAAGCTCGGCACGGACGACGAGCGTTAGTCGACGAACGCCAGCGGTCGCGCGGCGCGGCGCGGCGCAGCGCCGTGCGGCGTGCGAGCGAGTTCGGCGCGTGCGCGCTCGCTCGGCGCGCGGTCGTCGCGCCGATCACCACGCAGCTTGCCGCGCCGACGAAGCACGACATCGATGCGCACGCGCGTTTGCCGCCTTTCCGTCTCGAGCGAAGCCGCCGAGCCGCGCGCAGGTGCGAGCGCGAGCACGAGCACGAGCGGAAGGAACGATAAAAAAGGGTAATAGCGCAGCTCCCGCGTTTTTGCCGCAAATCCCGCACGGTTCTACAATGCCGGGGTTACGTTCCCGGGCTCGCCGCCCGTTTGCCCCGATGCTCGCCCGTTTTCCTCTCTATTTGCGGCTGATCCGGATGGACAAGCCGATCGGCAGCCTGCTGCTGCTCTGGCCGACGCTCAACGCGCTGTGGATCGCGTCCGACGGCCGCCCGGCGCCGTCGCTCGTCTTCATCTTCGTGCTCGGCACGCTGCTGATGCGCTCGGCCGGCTGCGCGATCAACGATTACGCGGACCGCGATTTCGATCGCCACGTGAAGCGCACCGCCGACCGGCCGCTCACGTCGGGCAAGATCCGCGCATGGGAGGCGGTCGCGATCGCGGTTGGCCTCGCGCTCGTGTCGTTCCTGCTGATCCTGCCGCTCAATGCGCTGACGAAGGAGTTGTCGGTCGTCGCGGTGGTCGTCGCGGCGACCTATCCGTTCATGAAGCGTTTTTTCGCGATTCCGCAGGCGTACCTCGGCATCGCGTTCGGCTTCGGGATTCCGATGGCGTTCGCGGCCGTACAGGACACGGTGCCGGCGATCGCATGGGCGATGCTGGCGGCCAACGTGCTCTGGTCGGTCGCGTATGACACCGCGTACGCGATGGTCGATCGCGACGACGACTTGAAGATCGGCATGCGTACGTCGGCGATCACGTTCGGCCGCCATGACGTGCTCGCGATCATGCTCTGCTACGCGGGGATGCTCGGCATCTACGCGTGGCTCGGCGCGACGCTGCGCTTCGGCTGGCCGTACTGGGCGGGCTGGGCCGCGGCGGCCGGCTGCTCGATCTATCACTACACGCTGATCAAGGACCGCGAGCGGATGGCGTGCTTCGCGGCGTTCCGGCACAACAACTGGCTGGGCGGCGTGCTGTTCGCGGGGATCGCCGCGCATTACGCGCTCGCTGCGCTGTAGGCGTCGCGATGGCGGCGGCTTGGCCGTCGTCCGGCGGAGAAGGGAGAGCGGCCGTCGGGCCGCTTTCTTTTTATGTGCCGAAACCGTGCGCGAAGGCCGCCCTTGCGCGCGAGCTGCGTGAGCGCTTGCGCGCAAGGGCGCACGCGTTGCGTTCGCGAGCGCGATCACGCGGCCATGCCGCCGCGTGCGGGTACAGGCTGGAGCCGAAGCCGAAGCCGAAGCCGGAGCCGGAGTCGAAGTCGATGTCGAAGTCGATGTCGATGTCGATGTCGAAACCGGAGCTGAAGTCGAAGCCCTTTGCGACGCCCGAATCCCACTTCGTGTCTATGTCTTCGTGCTTCATGAGACGCGCTTGCCGACGTTCGCGCGGCATTGACGATCGGTGATCGCATCGCATCGCATCGCATCGCATCGCATCGCGCCGCGTCGCGTCCTCCGCATCCTCCGCATCCTCCGCGCGGATTCGTCGGCGTGCGGCACGACACCCGTTTCAATTCGGCGAACGTTCCGCGCCCGGCCGGACCGGATAGGGCACCGGCATTCCGGCCACATGCGATCGAACGTTCTCGAGCGCCATTCTGGCTACCGCCTGCTGCGCTTCCAGCGTTTCCGCGGCGACGTGCGGCGTCAGGATGACGTTCGGCAGGCGGCGCAACGCTTCGCCGACGTTCGGTTCGTCGGCGAACACGTCGAGTCCGGCCCAGCCGAGTCGCCGTTCGGCCAGCGCGCCGGCCAGCGCGGCTTCGTCGACGAGCGAGCCGCGCGCGATGTTGACGAGGGCGCCGGCCGGCCCGATCGCGCCGATGACGTCGCGGCCGACGAGGCCGCGGTTATGCTCGTCGGCGCGGCACGCGACGACGAGATGATCGGCCCAATGCGCGAGGTCGAGCGCGGTGGAAAAGAACGTGAGGCCCGATTCGGGCTTCGCCCGCAGTGCGGTGTACCCGACTTGCGCCTCCATCGCGACGAGCCGCGCCGCGATCCGCCGCCCGATCGCGCCGAGCCCGACGATTCCCACGCGCGCGCCGGCAATGCCGCGTCCGCGCGGGAAGGGAATCGGGCGCGCGACGCGCCAGTTTCCGTCGGCGACGAAGCGATGCAGCGCCGGAAGCTGCCGCACGCACGCCGACAGCAGGCAGATCGCGAATTCCGCGACGGCCGACGCGTTCGCGTCGGGGCAGTGCGCGACGACGATCCCGCGATCGCGCGCGGCGGGGAGATCGACGCCTTCGAACCCCGAGCCGCAGCAGCAGATCATCGACAGGTTCGGCAGCCGCGCCATCGCGTCCCGGCTCGCGCCGATCCGGCCGACCGTCAGCAGCACGTTTGCCTGCTCGGCGCCGCGCAGGTCCGCGCGCGGCGCCGACAGATCGACCGGGCCCGCGACCGGAAACTCGCGTCGAACGGCGTCGAGGGTGACGTCTGGCGTGCAGACGGTGGCGAGGATGCCGGGGGGCGGAGCGGCTTTCATCGTTCGGGGCCTCATGCGCCGATGCAGACCGCACCGGCCGCGATCACGACGCATGAAACGAAGCGCTTCGCCGTGACCTGCTCGTTCAGGAAGATCCGGCCGATCAGCACGGCGAACACGACGCTCGTTTCCCGGATCGCGGATACGGCGCCCATCGCGCCGAATTGCATCGCCCAGACGACGATGCCGTACGCGACGATCGACACGATGCCGCCGACGACCGACGAGCCGATGTCGATTCGCGGCGCGCTCAGCGCGCGCGGGCCGCGGGCCGCCACGAACACGGCGGGCATCAGTGCGTAGAACACGAAGGTCCACGCGACGTACGAGACCGAATTGCCGGACAGGCGCACGCCGATGCCGTCGATGACGGTGTACAGCGCGATCGTGACGCCCGTCATGAGCGCTGCCGCCGCGTTCGCATACGACACCTTGCTGCGCTGCCACGCGAGACTGACGATGCCGGCCGAAACGAGCGCGATGCCGATCAGGTGGAGCGCGCCGAGGCGCTCGCCCGCGAAGAGCGCCGCGCCGAGCGTGACGAGAAGCGGAGACGAGCCGCGGGCGATCGGATAAGCCTCGCCGAGATCGCCGCGCCGGTACGCATAGACGAGGCTCAGGTTGTAGCCGATGTGCACGATGCCCGAAGCGACGACGTACGGCCAGGACGGCGCGGCGGGAGCGGGCAGGAACGCGACGAAGGCGATCGCGACGGCGGCGATGCCGATGCTCATCCACGTCATCGACAGGAAGCGGTCTCGATTGCCGTGCAGAATCGCATTCCATGACGCGTGCAGCAATGCTGCGAGCAACACCAGGCCACCGACATAACTGATCATTTCGCCGATCCGAAATTGGGACAACGACAGGGATCGCTTCACTCTAATTGATGATTGTCCGGCCAGTCAAACGGCCCGTCGATATAGCGCTTTCGGCCAATTTCGCGGACCGGCGGACCGCATTTACACCATGCCGGAAGCCATCGCTTTCAGCACGGCGAGATGCCTCGATTGAACGTCGAATTTCGCCATCAATTTTTTCACGTGATAAAGCACGCCGTTTTCCGATATGCCGAGGATCATCGCGATTTCCCAGCTCGATTTTCCGGCGGCGATCCATTTCAGGCATTCGAGCTCGCGATGCGTCAGCGGCGCGCTCGGCTCGTGGTCCGGCCGGTTCGAGACGCGCTCGATGCCTTCGCGCACGAATGCGGCGGCGAGCGCGCCTTGAGCGAGAACCGTCGGCGCGTATTTCGCGGACAGGCTCTTCGATCGGGCGGCCGCGCGCGACGCGAGACTCAATACGCTCACGTCGCCGTGCGCCGAATGAACCGGAAAGCTCACGCCCGCGACGAGCCCGTGTTGGCGCGCATCGACCATGAATTCCCGCTGCTCGCGCGAATCGCAGATGCCGTCGTGCCACTGCAGCGGAATCACGCGGCGTACGCAATGCAGCACGATCGGGTCGATCCGGATATAGCCGGCGGATTTGTATTTTTCTCGCCACGCGGCGGGAAAATCCGAAATCGTCCTGACCGGGTTTTCCTCTTTTCCGATGTCGGTAAGCGCGCCGTAAAAGAAATAGTCGAATCCGAGTTTCACCGTGATTCTGGAGAGGATGTCGTGGATATCGCGCTCCGTTCGCGCGGACGACGTTTGTTCGAGAATATCCAGCGTCAATATCGCGTGTCTCATGATGGTTCACCGGAAACGGATGGCCGATAACGGATGGCCGATAGCGAATGACCGATAACGAACGGCCGACGGCCGACGGCCGATTTCAGGCGGGGGGCGGCGTTCGCGCGCCCGCGCGCCGCGCGCGGCGTGGCTGTGCCGCGCTCGGCGCGAACGGCGCGATGAACTCGGACATGCGCAGAACGAGTTCGTCGATGTCGGCATCGTCGAGTTCTCCGATCACGCCGACCCGGAACGAATCCGGATTCGAGTGCTTGGTCGGATAGATTTCGAGCCCGCGCTCGAACAGGTATTGCTCGAGCGCGGCGATGCGGCCGCGAACGTGCGGCGGCGTCGCGAACGTGGTGATGATCGGCGCGCGGTGCGCGGCGTCGATGACGGGCACGACGCCGACGCGCGCGAGCCCGTCGACGAGCCGCTGCGCGCGCCGCCGATACGACGCGAGGCGCGCGGGCTGCCCGCCTGCCGCATCGTATTCGTCGATCGCCCGATCGAGCGCGAGCATGATCTGGACGGGCGGCGTGAAGCGCCACTGAGCGTTCGATTCGAGCGCGCGATGTTGCGCGAGCAGATCGAGACTCAGCGTGCGCGGGCGGGGGCGGCGCGCGAGCGCGGGCTCGTCGGCGATCACGAAGCCGAGGCCGGGCAGCCCGTGAAGACACTTGTTCGACGACAGCGCGAGCGCCGCGAGCGTGCGTCCGGCGAAATCGAGCGGATAGGCGCCGAACGTGCTGATCGCATCGAGCAGCACGCGGCGGCCATGCCGCGCGGCGAGCGCGACGAGGCCCGCGACGTCGTTGAGCACGCCGAGCGCCGTCTCGAAGTGAACGGCCGCGACATGCGTGACGTGCGGACTCGCGTCGAGCGCGCGCTCGACGCGCGACAGATCGAAGCGCGCGGCGTGGTCGCACGCGAGCACGTCGTGCCGGATGCCGTGTATCCGGCATATCTGCGTCATCCGCTCACTGTAGGCGCCGTTCTCGACGATCAGCACGTGATCGTCGTCGGCGAGCAGGCTGCACAGCATCGCTTCGACGGCGAACGTTCCGCTGCCCTGGAGCGGCACCGCGCTGTAGCCGCCGCCGCACCCGGCGATGCGCGCGATCTTCGCGCGCAGGCGTGCCGTGAGCGCCGCCGCGGGCGGGCTGCGCGAGCCGAGATCGATCGCGGCCGCGGCGCGCACCGCATCCGACGTCGTGAGCGGGCCCGGCGTGAAGAGGCGGTGCCGGGCCGCGTGCGCGCGCGGCGGCCCGCCGGCGGCATCGTTCATTTCGGCGCCTCCCGGATCGCGCTGTGTTGCGTCGGCGTGGCCACGTGGAAGATCGGGTTGTCCGGGCTGCTGCGTTTCTCGCGGTAGTACAGCTCGTACAGATCGCCTTCGCTCGCGGGATTGAACGTGAAGAACAGCATGCGGCGCATCGAATCCGACCGGTTCGCGTCGGAGCGGTGCGGCACGTAAGAATCGAACAGGATCACGTCGCCCGGCTGCGCTTCGACGAGCGTCCACGTCATCCGGGCGGCGAGCTCGTCGACGATGTCGCCGTTGCGCGCTCCGCCGTCGTAGCTCGGCAGCTCGGCGAGCATGCCGCGCGGCGTGTGCGCCGACGGCGCGCCGGCCAGTGCGCCGCCACGCGCGTCGGCCATCTCGAGGCCGCCGTTCGCCGCGACCGCGGGATCGAGCGCGAGCGCGGCCGTGACCTGATAGCGGGTCGGGAAATGGCGATAGGCGGTGATGTCCTGATGCGCGGTGAACGCGCCGCCGCCCGGCAGTTTCAGGTTGCACTTGTCCTTGAACAGCGACACGGGCTCGCCGAGCACGCGTTCGATCAGTTGCGCGAGGCGCGGAACGAGCGACTGCCTCACGTAGGCGGATGCCCCGGCCAGGTATTCGAAGCGGCACAGCGTGTGCGGATCGGCGCGTTCGGCGACCGCGATGACGGCGCCGGCTTCGGCGGGCGCGCCTGGATTCTCGATGAGGCGGCGCGCGGCCTGCGACGCCAGTCGATCGTATTCCGCTTCGACGCGCGACAGATCGATCCGCGTGGCGCGATGCGGCAGGCGGACGTAGCCGCGCTCGTGAAAGGAATCGCGCAGTGTAGTCATCGAAGTGGCCTTTGGAGTCGAGATCTCGATCGAAAAGCGGCGGCCGGCTCAGCCGCGCGTCGTATTCAAGCCGTGTGCCGCATCCGTTCGAGCGCCTGCTCGAATGCCTGTTGCTGGGTGCATAGAACGAGGCGCACGTGGTTGTCGCCGAGCTTTCCGTAGGCCGAGCCGGGCACGACCGCCACCTTGCGCGCCTCGAGGAGGAAGCGCGCGACTTCGTCGCCGATCGGCACGCCGCTGCGGCGGAAGGCGGCCGGGAGTCGCTCGTAGTAGCCGCTCACGTCCGGGAACAAGAACATCGCGCCGAGCGGGCGGCGCGTCCATCGATAGCCGGCGTCGGACGACAGGCGCTCGAGCGCCGCGACGTTGCGCGCGCGCAGATCGGCGACAGTTTGCGCGAGCCAGCCGTCGCGCTTCGGGTCGCCGATGACGCGCGTCGCGATGCGCTCGTACTGGATGTTGACGCCGAGGTACAGGTAGTCGTGCGCTTTCGCCGCCTGATCGATGACGTGAGCCGGCGCGACCATCCAGCCGATCCGCAGCCCGGGCAGGCCGAATTTCTTCGAGAAGCTGTTGATGAGGATCGCGTTGCGCGCGAGCGGCTCGAACGTGTTCGCCGGCGCGTGCGGCCGCTCGAAATGCATCACGTCGTAGACCTCGTCGTGAATGACCCAGGTGCCGTGCTTGTCGGCCACTTCGGCGATGCGTCGCCAGTCCTCGCCGCTCGCCACGTAGCCCGTCGGGTTCTCGGGCGAGTTCACGATGAACGCCTTCGCGCCGGCGAACAGCGCATCGTCCGCGAGGCTGTTCGCGTATTCGTGCTGCGCAGGCTCCCGGCGCAGGCGGCGCGGCACGCGATCGAGCGTCGCGACGGCGCGCGCGTACAGCTGATACGAGGGATCGCTGACGATCACCGGATCGCCGGGCGCCGACGTCACGAGCAGCGCGAGCGCAATCGCCTCGACGCCGCCGTGCGTCGCCATGATCTCGCGCTCCGGATCGAGCAGCAGTCCGTAGCGGTCGCGATACCAGCCAGCGATCGCCTCGCGCAGCGCGAGGCTGCCGCGCGGATTCTCGTAGCGCTTCGACGCGTCGAGGAACGCGCTGAGCGACAGGTCCTCGCGGGCGATGTCGTCGAGCAGATGCGCGGGCGGACCGAACACGGGCTCGCCGAAGCTCAGGTTCGCGATCTGCGGATCGGCCTTCGCGCGCAGCGAAATGGCCTTCGACGCATAGACGTCCATGTCGACGAGGACGGGATTCAGCGCCGTCGGAAAGACATCGGAAGAAATTCGCTTGGTTTGCATGGTGCGCTCACGTTCGTGGTGATGGGACGAGGGCCGGTGCCGCCGGGAGGCGCGGCGCCGGCCGATGGTTCGCAACGCGGGACGGCGGCGCGGCTGCCTGGCGCTGGCCGTATGCCCCGCCAACGCCGGATGGATGCCCGCCAGGCAGACCGGCGCGCCCGCCCGGCGCAACGGGTGCCCGGGCGCCCGGGCCGATTCGGCGGCGAGCGGGCCGCCAGGCCGCATCGCTTCGCGCGTCGCCGATGCGCTCGACGCCGCGGCGAACGCGTCGCATTGCCCGCCATGTCGCATCGCGCGCGGGCTTGGGCTACGCCGCATCGGGCTCCGTTGCTTGCCGCTTCGGCGAAATCGCACGAATCACGCGAATCACGCGGCGAGATACTTGTGCTCGGCGGCCTGCACTTCGAATTCGCCGGTGAGCTCGAAGATGTCGTTCAGCGTCGCGATTTCGTGCTCGATCCCGGCCACGGTCTGGCTCTCGTAGATCGCGCGCGTCACCCGTCGCATGTTGGTCACGGACGCGCGCAGGCTGTGATTGGCCCAGATCACGGCCGATACGCGCGCGTCGCGGAACGCGGACGTCGGCGTCTTGTAGTACTTCGTCGGCACGATGACGATCGGGGCGCGCTGCGACCATTGGGTGCAGAAGTCGAGAATCTCTTGCCCGTCGGCCTTCTTCGAATGGATCAGCACCGCGTCGGCGCCCGCGTCGCAATATGCGTCGGCGCGCCGCAGCGCCTCTTCCATCGGGCAGCCGCTGACGAGCGCCTCGATTCGCGCCACGACGCAGAAATCCGAATCGGTCTGACTGTCCTTCGCCGCGCGCAGCTTGCCGCAGAATTCCGCGATGTCCGCGAGGTCCTGGCCCGAGCCGAGGAACGAATTCATCTTGGGGAAGAGCTTGTCTTCGAGGCAAACGCCGGCGATGCCGAGCTGCGAGAGCTTCTTGACGAGCCGTCGCACGTTGTTGAAGTTGCCGAAGCCGGTGTCGCCGTCGAGCAGGATCGGCACGGACGTGTGGTCGGCCATGAATTCGACGACGTCGACGACCTGGGTCCACGACGCTTCGTTGCGGTCGGTCAGCCCGAGCGATGCGGAGATCGACAGGCCCGAGCCCCAGATCGCCTTGAAGCCGACTTCCTCGGCGATTTTCGCGCTCAGCGCGTTGTGCGCCTCCATGAAGAACTCCAGCTCTTTTCCGAAAATCAGTTCCTTCAGGACGCGTGCTTTTGTCTTTGTCATGGATTCACCTTTCCTAGCGTTTGCCGAGCAACGGATGCCGATCAACAGCAATAGGTCGACACGCCGTGGGGAGGGCCGGATGCAATGAGCCGATTCGAAATTATCGAATGCCATTGTCCATTTTGGATTTCATTAGACATCGTTTTGTCACAATTAAAAACTACAAGAAGATGTAGGTGGAAGGCGCGGAAATGTAATGTGTACAGGCGCGATGGGCGGTGCGAAGTAGAAATTTCCGGTTTTGAACGAAATCGACGAATGTCTCGATCGGTGAAATATCGGGGTTTTGGCGTTTGACCCCGATCTTGGCGATTTTTATTTTTCGGCCGGAAATCTAATCGATTGTCATTCGATCGGGAGTCGACGATTCATGTGGCGGAATATGTCGATAAAGCAAAAAAATTTATTAAAAATCGACGGCGTGATGCATTTTAATTGGGCCGAAAATATCAATTGCCTCGGTGGCGGCGCTTTGAAGCGTGAACCGAAAGCGTGCGCGGGGCGTCGGAATCGGATGCCCGCGATGGCATCGCGGACATCGCCGGAACGTGCGCGCGGCGAGGGCGAGCTCGGTGCGGTCGCGTCGCGATCGTTCGGCATTCCGGGTGCGTTGCTGCGATGCGTCGCGAGCGGCCGCTGCCGCGGGCGGTGCGGCTGCGCGGGCCGCCCGCGTCACGTGGCGCGCGGCCCGCGCCGTGAGATCGATCGCGGGCCGATGCCGAGCGCCCGATCGATGCGGTGACCGATGTGCGGCGGCGCAACGAACAAGTTGCTGCCGGCACGAGGGCGAAAGGCGGAAGGTTGCGGCATACGAGGAACCGCGCGTCGGCTGCTCGTCGCGCGCGAGTATGCCGGCGGGCACACGTTCGAACAGTGAGACCGACCCTTCAAGCGTCGACCTTTCGAAATGGGGCGCAGGCGCCGCCCGACGGCCGAACCGGGGCGCGGCGAATCGCGCCCGGGTTCGGCGAGCACGGGTTACGCCGCGCCGAGCTCGTCGCCCATTTCCTTCGCGCGCGCCTGCGCGGCGAGCACGCCGCGCACGATCGCATCCTTCACGCCCTGCGCGTCGAACGACGCGAGCGCGGCCGCCGTCGTGCCGCCCTTCGACGTCACGCGCTCGCGCAGCACGCTCGCGGGCTCGCCCGACTGCGCCGCGAGTTGCGCGGCGCCCGCGAACGTCGCGACCGCGAGCGCGCGGCCCTGTGCGTCGTTCATGCCGAGCTGGCGCGCCGCTTCCTGCAGCGCCTCGATGAAATAGAACACGTACGCGGGGCCGCTGCCGGAGATCGCGGTCACGGCGTCGAGCTGCGATTCTTCGTCGAACCAGACGGTCTCGCCGACCGCGCCGAGCACCTTCGACGCGAGGTCGCGGCCCGCCGCGTCGACGTCCGGCAGTGCGGACAACCCGGTCACGCCGAGACCGACGAGCGCCGGCGTGTTCGGCATCGTGCGCACGACGCGCGGATAGCCGCCGAGCCAGCGCGACAAGTCCGCGCCGCGAATGCCGGCCGCGATGCTGACGACGAGCTGCGTCGACAGATGCGGCGCGAGCGCGGCCGCGACGTCCTTCAGCACTTGCGGTTTCACCGCGAGCACGATCGCGTCGTAGCCGGCGAGCGCGGCGTCGATCGCGGCCGCCGTGCGCACGCCGAATTGCGCTTGCGCGCGCTGGCGCGCGTCTTCGTTGACGTCGACGGCGAGCAGGCCGCTTGCCGCGACACCGCGCTTGACGAGTCCGCCGATCAACGCGGCGGCCATGTTGCCGCCGCCGATGAATGCGATTTTCATGATGAATGAGGCCGTTGAGAAAGAAGTGACGGGTTCAGTGAGCGTAATCGCGCGCGCCGAAGATCGCGGTGCCGATCCGCACGATCGTCGCGCCTTCGGCGACCGCGGCTTCGAGATCGTCCGACATGCCCATCGACAGCGTGTCGAGCGCGAGGCCCTCGGCGCGCAACTGGTCAAAGAGCGCGCGCAGCGCGCGGTGCGGCGCGCGCTTCGCTTCGTCGTCGTGCGCGGGCTCGGGGATCGCCATCAGCCCGCGCAGCCGCAACGCGGGCAGCGCGGCGATCGCGCGTGCGAGCCCGGCGGCGTCGGCGGGCGCGACGCCGCTCTTCGATGCCTCGCCGCTGATGTTCACCTGCACGCAGACGTTCAGGGGCGGCAGATGCGCGGGCCGCTGCTCGGACAGGCGCTGCGCGATCTTCAGCCGGTCGATCGCGTGCACCCAGTCGAAGCGCTCGGCGACGGGGCGCGTCTTGTTCGATTGCAGCGGGCCGATGAAATGCCATTCGAGCTCGGCGCGCAGATCGGCGAGCGAATCGATCTTGTCGATCGACTCCTGCACATAGTTTTCGCCGAACGCGCGCTGGCCGGCCGCGTGCGCGGCGCGCACCGCGTCGGCCGGAAACGTCTTCGACACCGCGAGCAGCGTGACTGCGCGCGGCTCGCGTCCGGCCGCGCGGGCGGCGTCTTCGATGCGGCGGTGAACGGAGGCGAGGCGGGCGGCGAGATCGGACATGGCAGGGCGAACGAAACTTGAGGCGCGCGTCGGGCGGCGTGCCGCTGCGCGCGGAGGATGCGGGAATTATACGGACAACCGGCGGACAACCGGCGGACAACCGGTGTGCAGCCGGCGCGCGCGAAGCGGCGTGCGCGCGCCGCGCGGCGTCAGCCGTAAAGCAGGTTCTCGACGAGCTGCACCCAGTGCACGACGGGCACCTGCGTGCCGCTTTGCAGATGCGCGATGCAGCCGATGTTCGCCGACACGATCATCTGCGGCTCGGTCGCCTGCAGCTTCGCGAGCTTCTGCTTGCGCAGCTTGTACGCGAGCGACGGCTGCGTGAGCGAGTAGGTGCCCGCCGAGCCGCAGCACAGATGGCTGTCGGCGGGCAGGCGCACCTCGATGCCGAGCGCCTCCAGCAGCCGCTCGACCTTGCCGCGCAACTGCTGGCCGTGCTGCAGCGTGCACGGCGGATGGTAGGCGACCGTGTGGATTCCGCGCCGGCGCGTGAGCGCGATCAGCTCGGCCTCGAAGCCGCCGAGCAGCTCGGACAGGTCCTTCGTCAGCCCGACGATGCGGCGCGCCTTGTCCGCGTACGCCGCATCGCCGCGCAGCAGGTGCGCGTATTCGAGCACCGTCGCGCCGCAGCCGGACGCGTTCATCACGATCGCCTCGACGCCGCGCTCGACGTGCGGCCACCACGCGTCGATGTTGCGGCGCGCGTCGTCGAGCGCCTCGTCGTGATAGCCGAGGTGCAGCCGGATCGCGCCGCAGCAGCCGGCCTCCGGCGCGACCACGGTTTCGATGCCGAGCGCGTCGAGCACGCGCGCGGTCGCGATGTTGATGTTGGGCATCATCGACGGCTGCACGCAGCCCGCGAGCATCAGCACGCGGCGCTCGCGCGGCGCGCTCGGCCACGCGAGCAGGCGCGCGCGCGGCGGCACCTTGTCGCGCAGCCGCTTCGGCAACAGCGGCCGCACGTGCTGGCCGAGCCGCATGACGGGCGCGAACACGGCGGCGTTCGGCACGAAGCTCGCGAGCAGCCGGCGCACGATGCGCTGCGACAGCGGCCGCGGCACCTTCGCCTCGACGACCTTGCGACCGATGTCGACGAGCCGGCCGTACTCGACGCCCGACGGGCAGGTCGTCTCGCAACTGCGGCAGGTGAGGCAGCGGTCCAGATGCTGCTGCGTGCTGCGGGTGACTTCCGCGCCTTCGAGCATCTGCTTGATCAGATAGATGCGCCCGCGCGGGCCGTCGAGCTCGTCGCCGAGCAGCTGATAGGTCGGGCAGGTCGCGGTGCAGAAGCCGCAGTGCACGCACTTGCGCAGGATCGCGTCGGCATCTTCGCCGTCGGGCGTATGGCGGATGAAATCGGCGAGGTTCGTCTGCATCGGGCTTTAGAGATCGGGGTAGAGCCGGCCGCGGTTGAAGATGCGCGCCGGATCGAACGCAGTCTTCAGCCCGCGGTGAATTTTCATCAGCGGCGCGGGCAGCGGCGTGAACACGCCCGCGCTTTTGTCGTAGCTTTCGCTCGCGCGAAAGAGCGTCGCGTGGCCGCCTGCCTGCTTCGCGCTCATCCGCACCGTCTGCGCGTCGGCATCGGTGATCCACCAGCGCTGCGCGCCGCCCCATTCCATCATCTGCGTGCCCGGCAGATGCATCGGCTCGGTGATCGACGGCAGCGACAGGCGCCACAGCGCGTGCCCCGGCGCGAGCGACGAGAAGAACGGATCGTTCTGCTCGCGCACGCCTTCCCAGAAGCGCTCGGCCTCGACAGCGTCGACGGCCTCGCCGCCGAGCGCGTTCTTCGCGCTCTTCACGGCCGCTTCCGCGCCGGACAGCCGCAGCACGAGCGTGCCGTAGCGCCACGCGCTCGCCGACAGCGGGAACGGGCGGCCCGCCCATTCGTTGAGCTTGCGCACCGCGTCGGTCGCGCTCATGTCGAACTTCAGCGTGACTTCGGCGGCGGGAATCGGCAGCACCTTGATCGACAGATCGAGCATCAGGCCGAGCGTGCCGAGCGAGCCCGCCATCAGCCGCGATACGTCGTAGCCCGCGACGTTCTTCACGACCTGCCCGCCGAAGCGCAGCATGTCGCCGCGCCCGTTCAGGATCGTCACGCCGAGCACGAAATCGCGCGGCGCGCCCGTCGTCGCGCGGCGCGGGCCGGCGAGGCCCGCCGCGACCGCGCCGCCGATCGTCGCGCCGCGCCCGAAGTGCGGCGGCTCGAACGGCAGCATCTGGCCGCGCTCGGCGAGCGTCGCCTCGAGCTCGGCGAGCGACGTGCCCGCGCGCGCGGTGACGACGAGCTCGGCCGGGTCGTACGACACGAGGCCGTGATGCGCGCGCGCGTCGAGGATTTCTCCGTCGAGCGCCTGGCCGTACCAGTCCTTCGTGCCGCCGCCGCGTATGCGCAGCGCGCGGCCGCTCGCCGCGGCTTCGCGGATGCGCGCGGCCCACCCCGCGACGATGTCGTCCTCTTCCATGGCGTTGTGTTTCGTTGTTCGTTTCGGTCGATTTTACCGGGGCTGCGCGATCGTACAGTCGGGCGAACCCCTTAGGCCGCGCGGCGGCCTCAGAAGCGCGGCAGGTCCGGATGCGGCAGCAGCCCGCCGCGCACGTGCATGCGCCCGTATTCGGCGCAGCGCGCGCGGGTCGGAATTCCCTTGTCCGGATTCAGCAGCTCGGGCGGATCGAACGCGCGCTTGACGGCGAAGAACGCGTCGCATTCCTCGCGCGAGAATTGCACGCACATCGAATTCAGCTTCTCGACGCCGACGCCGTGCTCGCCCGTCACCGTGCCGCCGAATTCGACGCACGTCTCGAGGATGTCCGCGCCGAATTCCTCCGCGCGGTGCAGCTCGTCGGGATCGTTCGCGTTGAACAGGATGAGCGGGTGCATGTTGCCGTCGCCCGCGTGAAACACGTTGATGCAGCGCAGCCCGTATTTCGTCTCCATCTGCTCGATGCGCGCGAGAAGCGGCCCGATCGCGCGGCGCGGCACCGTGCCGTCCATGCAGTAATAGTCGGGCGAAATGCGGCCCGCGGCCGGGAACGCGTTCTTGCGGCCCGACCAGAAGCGCAGCCGCTCGGCCTCGCTGCGCGACACCTGGATGCGCGTCGCGCCGTGCTCGCGCAGCACCGCGGTCATCCGCACGATTTCCTCGGCGACTTCCTCCGGCGTGCCGTCCGATTCGCACAGCAGGATCGCGGCCGCGTCGAGGTCGTAGCCCGCGTGCGTGAACGTCTCGACCGCCTGCGTCGCCGGCTTGTCCATCATCTCGAGGCCGGCCGGGATGATGCCCGACGCGATGATCGCGGCGACCGCCTCGCCGCCCTTGACGACGTCGTCGAAGCTCGCCATCACGAGCTGCGCGGCCTGCGGCTTCGGAATCAGCCGCACCGTCACTTCGGTGACGACGATGAACATGCCTTCGCTGCCGATCGTGACGGCGAGCAGGTCGAGGCCCGGCGTGTCGAGCGCGAGCGAGCCGAATTCGACGATCTCGCCGTCGCTCGTCACGCCGCGCACGCGCAGCACGTTGTGGCACGTGAGCCCGTACTTCAGGCAATGCACGCCGCCCGAGTTCTCGGCCACGTTGCCGCCGATCGTGCAGGCGATCTGCGACGACGGATCGGGCGCGTAGTAGAGCCCATACGGCGCGGCGGCTTCGGAAATCGCGAGATTGCGCACGCCCGGCTGGACCGTCGCCGTGCGCGCGTACGAATCGACTTCGACGATCCGCGTGAAGCGCGCGAGCGACAGCACGACGCCGTGCCCGATCGGCAGCGCGCCGCCCGACAGGCTCGTGCCCGCGCCGCGCGGCACGATCGGCACGTCCATCCGCCGGCAGATCTGCACGATCCGCTGCACCTGCGATTCGGTCTCCGGCAGCGCGACCGCGAGCGGCAGCCTGCGATACGCGGAGAGCGCGTCGCATTCGTACGCGGCCGTGTCCTCGTCGCGATACAGCAGGCAGTGGGTCGGCAGCACGGCCATCAGCGCCTGCACGATTTCGCGCTGGCGCTGCGCGCGCAGATCGGCCGACAGTTCGGCGGGGGCGTTCATGTCTCCTCCTGTTGCGCGACGCACGGCGCGACGTCGTTCGGTCGTCCCGGCGCCGGCGTCGTCGTTTTCATGCGTCGATCGTGAAGATCTTGCCGGGATTCATCAGATTGTCCGGATCGAGCGCGCGCTTGATCGCGCGCATCGCGTCGACCGCGTTCTCGCCGTGCTCGGCCGCGAGAAAGCGCATCTTGTGCAGCCCCACGCCGTGCTCGCCCGTGCAGGTGCCGCCCATGCGCAGCGCGCGCTCGACGATCCGGTCGTTGAGCGCCTCCGCTTCGGCGAGCTCTTCGGGCTTCGCCGGATCGACGAGGATCGCGACGTGGAAGTTGCCGTCGCCGACGTGGCCGACGATCGGGCACGGCAGCGACGACGCGTTCAGATCGACCTCGGTTTCCTCGACGCACGCGGCGAGCTGCGAGATCGGCACGCAGACGTCGGTCGTCACCGCGCGGCAGCCGGGCTTCAGCTGCAGCATCGAGAAATACGCGTGATGGCGCGCGGACCAGAGGCGCGTGCGATCCTCGGGGCGCGTCGCCCATTCGAAGCCCTGGCCGCCGTTTTGCGCGGCGAGTTCCTCGACCTGCCGCGCCTGCTCGCGCACGCCCGATTCGGTGCCGTGGAATTCGAAGAAGAGCGTCGGCGCCTCGACGAGCCCGAGATGCGCGTTGCGATTGATCGCGCGCACGGCGAGCGCGTCGACGAATTCGACGCGCGCGATCGGCACGCCGATCTGGATCGTCTCGATCACCGCGCGCGCGGCGGCGCTCATCGATCCGAACGCGCACACGGCGGCCGACACCGCCTCGGGCTGCGGATGCAATCGCAGCGTGATCTCGGTGATCACGCCGAGCGTGCCTTCCGAGCCGACGAAAAGCCGCGTGAGATCGTAGCCCGCCGACGACTTGCGCGCGCGCGTGCCCGTCTTCACGACGCGGCCGTCCGCGAGCACGGCCGTGAGGCCGAGCACGTTCTCGCGCATCGTGCCGTAGCGCACCGCATTCGTGCCCGACGCGCGCGTCGCGGTCATTCCGCCGATGCTCGCGTCCGCGCCCGGGTCGATCGGGAAGAAGAGGCCGGTGTCGCGCAGCGCGTCGTTGAGCGCGCGGCGCGTGACGCCGGGCTCGACCGTCGCGGTGAGGTCGTCGGCGTCGATCGACAGCACGCGGTTCATCTCCGACAGATCGAGCGACACGCCGCCCCGCACGGCGAGCAGATGGCCTTCGAGCGACGAGCCGACGCCGTACGGAATGAGCGGCACGGCGTGCCGCGCGCAGAGGCCGACGACGTCGCGCACGTCGTCGGCCGTTTGCGCGAACACGACGGCGTCCGGCAGTTGCGGATCGAACGGCGACTCGTCGCGGCCGTGATGGGCGCGCACGGCTTCCGCAGTCGACATGCGTGCGCCGAACCGGGCGGCGAGCGCGTCGACGAAGGCGGCAGGCAGCGGGCGATGCGGCGGGGCGGGGTGGTTCACGCGAGTCTCCTGGGGGCGGATCTTTATGGCGGGCGCCGCGGCGAGGCGGGCCGGATCATTCTACGCTCGAAAGCATGCGCGCCGCCGCGAGCGCGGCTGCGATAATAGGGATTTCACCGACGCGGCGCGCGCTGCCGCAGACGACGGGAGACACGAATGGGCAATCGCTTGAGCAAGATCGCGACCCGCACGGGCGACGACGGCACGACGGGCCTCGGCGACGGCAGCCGCGTGCGCAAGGACGATGCGCGGATCGCGGCGATCGGCGACGTCGACGAGCTGAACTCGCAGATCGGCGTGCTGCTCGCCGAGCCGCTGCCGGACGACATTCGCGCGGCGCTCTCGACGATCCAGCACGATCTGTTCGATCTGGGCGGCGAGCTTTGCATTCCGGGGCATGCGGCGATCACCGACGCGCATCTCGCGCACCTCGACGGCTGGCTCGCGCACTACAACGCGCAACTGCCGCCGCTCCGGGAATTCATCCTGCCGGGCGGCGCGCGCGCGGCGGCGCTCGCGCACGTGTGCCGGACCGTGTGCCGCCGCGCGGAGCGCTCGATCGTCGCGCTCGGCGCGCACGAGGCGCTCAACGCGGCGCCGCGCCGCTACGTGAACCGGCTGTCGGATCTGCTGTTCGTGCTCGCGCGCGTGCTGAACCGCGCGGCGGGCGGCGCCGACGTGTTGTGGGACCGCGCGCGCTGAACGCGTTGATGCGCATCATTGCAATTGCGGGCTCGTTGTGGCGAGGTGCGACAATTTGCCTGCCGGGCGTGCGCCTATAAAGATGTATCGTTTGAGAATGTTTAACAGAGGAATACTTTCATGACGCAGATGACCGCCGAGCAAATGGCCCGAGTGAAAGCGACCGCCCCGGTTCTCGCGGAGCACGGCGCGACGATCACGAAGCACTTCTATCAACGGATGTTCGGGCGTCATCCCGAGTTGAAGAACGTCTTCAACCAGACGCACCAGAAGACGGGCAGCCAGCCGGAGACGCTCGCGAAGGCGGTCTACGCGTACGCGGCGAACATCGACAATCTCGGCGCGCTCGGCGGCGCCGTGTCGCGGATCGCGCACAAGCACGCGAGCCTCAACATCCGGCCGGAGCACTATCCGATCGTCGGCGAGAACCTGCTTGCGTCG
Source organism: Burkholderia sp. ABCPW 111 (assembly GCF_000773065.1). Classification (NCBI taxonomy): domain Bacteria; kingdom Pseudomonadati; phylum Pseudomonadota; class Betaproteobacteria; order Burkholderiales; family Burkholderiaceae; genus Burkholderia; species Burkholderia sp. ABCPW 111. The sequence goes on from NZ_JPWT01000110.1 coordinate 39,467, forward strand.
ATCGTCGAGGTGCTCGGCGACGCGGTCGATCCGGACACGCTCGATGCATGGCGCGTCGCGTACGGCCAGCTCGCGGCGATTCTGATCGGCGCGGAGGCGAATCTGTACGAGAACGCCGCGTGGAGCGGCTTCCGCCCGTTCAAGGTCGCGAAGAAGGTGCGCGAGAGCGACGAGATCACGTCGTTCTACCTGACGCCCGCCGACGGCGGCGCGGCGCCAGGGTTCGAGCCGGGCCAGTACGTTTCGGTGAAGCGCTTCGTCGGCGACATGGGCGTCGACCAGCCGCGCCAGTACAGCCTGTCCGACGCGCCGCACGGCCAGTGGCTGCGCATCTCGGTCAAGCGCGAAGCGGGGCGCAGCGAGGAAGTGCCGGCGGGCAAGGTGTCGACGCTGATGCACGACGGCGTCGGCGTCGATTCGATCGTCGAGGTCACCGCGCCGATGGGCGACTTCACGCTGAACCGCAACGCGTCGACGCCCGTCGTGCTGATTTCGGGCGGGGTTGGGATCACGCCGATGATGTCGATGGCGTCGGCGCTCGTCGCGTCTGGCAGCGAGCGCGAAGTGCGCTTCCTGCACGCTTGCCGGTCGGCGCACGCGCACGCGTTCCGCGACTGGCTGAACGATGCGGCGGACGCGCATCCGAACGTGAAGCGTGCGGTGTTCTACGAGGAAGTCGGCCCGAACGACCGGCCGGGCGTCGATCACGACCACGAAGGGCGGATCACGCCGGCGGCGCTCGAGCGCCACGCGCTCGTGCCGGACGCCGACTACTACATCTGCGGTCCGATCGCATTCATGAAGCAGCAGCGCGATGCGCTCGTCGCGCTTGGCGTCGCGCCGGAGCGCGTGCAGACGGAGATCTTCGGCTCGGGCGCGCTCGAATGACGAAGCGCTCGCGAACGGCGAACGTTCGCTGAAGCGAAACGAAAAAGCCCGGCGTTTCGAGCCGGGCTTTTTCTTTGGGCACGGCCTGCTCGACGCGGACTGGAATCGTGTCGGTCAGGGGCGGGCATGCGCCTGATCGAGCCGTCCTTCCGATTTCCGTCGATATGGCTCACTGCGTCGTGGTCGGGCGATCATGGAGTCTTTCGCGCGTTCGCCGCGCTTCGTCGCGCATGCCCGACGCGCGCGGTGAAGTGCGGTGAAGTTCGGCGGAGCGCGGCGTCTGAAGCGGGCCGGGCGGCGAGTGCCGCGTGCGTTGACGCGGCGGCCGCCGAGCGATGCGCGCACTACGCGACCGGTCACGTCTCGCGTGCGACGGCGCACGCGGACGACGCACCGAGAATATGGCGCGAAGCGCGGGCCGCGAGCATCGGGCCGCGAACCGCGGCCCGAACGAACCGAACGAACCGAACGAACCGAACGAACCGAACGAACCGAACGAACCGAACCGTCGCGCGGCAACGCCCGCCGCGCTCAGTTCCCGCTGCCGCGCGAGACGCGCCGCGCCTTCACCGCTTCGGCGAGGCCTTCGAGCACCTTCACGCTGTCGTCCCAGTTGATGCACGCGTCGGTGATGCTCTGGCCGTACGTGAGCGGGGAGCCTTCCTTCAGCTCCTGGCGGCCTTCGACGAGATGCGACTCGACCATCACGCCGACGATCCGCTCGTCGCCCGCGCCGATCTGCCGGCCGATGTCCGCGCAGACCGGAATCTGGTTCTCGTGCTTCTTCGAGCTGTTCGCGTGGCTCGCGTCGATCATCAAGCGCGCGGCGAGGCCGGCCTTGCCGATGTCCGTGCAAGCGGCGTTCACGCTGTCCGCGTCGTAGTTCGGCGCCTTGCCGCCGCGCAGGATCACGTGGCAATCCTCGTTGCCGGCCGTCGACACGATCGCCGAGTGGCCGCCCTTCGTCACCGACAGGAAATGGTGCGGCTGCGATGCGGCCTTGATCGCGTCGACCGCGATCTTCACGTTGCCGTCGGTGCCGTTCTTGAAGCCGACCGGGCACGACAGCCCCGACGCGAGCTCGCGGTGCACCTGCGATTCGGTCGTGCGCGCGCCGATCGCGCCCCACGAGATCAGATCGGCGATGTACTGCGGGCTGATCATGTCGAGGTATTCGGTGCCGGCGGGCAGCCCCATCTCGTTGATCTGCAGCAGCAGCTCGCGCGCGGTGCGCAGGCCGTCGTTGATCTTGAAGCTGTTGTCGAGGTGCGGATCGTTGATGAGCCCCTTCCAGCCCACCGTCGTGCGCGGCTTTTCGAAGTACACGCGCATCACGATCTCGAGTTCGCTCTTGAAGCGCTCGCGCTCCTTGACGAGCCGGCCCGCGTATTCGAGCGCGGCCTTCGTGTCGTGGATCGAGCACGGCCCGATGATGACGATGAGGCGGTCGTCCATCCCGTGCAGGATTCGGTGCATCGCCTGGCGCGAGTTGTAGATGAGCTCCGACACCGCTTCGCTCAGCGCGAATTCGCGGATCAGGTGCGCGGGCGGAATCAGCTCCTTGAGTTCTCGGATGCGGACGTCGTCGGTATTGTGCGGGGGCATGCTTGGGTTCTCCGGTTCGGGGCGCCGCCCGGCGTACGCGGGTGCGGCTAGCTGTTCAATTCGACAATTCGGGTGATTCGGGAAAGCCGGTGGATCGATTCGTCTGCCGCTGTCGCGAACCGGCGGGGCGAAAAAAAACCGCCGGGTTCGCCGGCGGTTTTTCGGGAATTCGGTTGCGCTTCGCGCGCCATCACTCCTCTCGATCCGCCAGCGGCCTGAGATGCCAAAAAAAGTAAAAGTAAAACTTTGCGGACATGGCGGAAATGCGGCTCATCAATGAAGCGATACGAGAACGAGATTTATACCCGGTCGGGGCGCGGCTGGCAATCCTGTGACTCTAAAAATGCGGGCAATCCGCGCAATGTCGTCGATTTGCGCGAATTGTCTGCGCCGCGATGCGGCAATACCGCATTACGACGCGGTGCCGCCGACCGTCATGTTGTCGAGCCGCAGCGTCGGCTGGCCGACGCCGACGGGCACGCTCTGCCCCTCCTTGCCGCACACGCCGACGCCCGTGTCGAGCTTCATGTCGTTGCCGATCATGCTCACGTACTTGAGCGATTCCGGGCCGCTGCCGATCAGCGTCGCGCCCTTCACCGGATACGTGATCTTGCCGTCCTCGATCATGTACGCCTCGGACGCCGAGAACACGAACTTGCCGTTCGTGATGTCGACCTGGCCGCCGCCGAAGTTCACCGCGTAGAGGCCGTGCTTGACCGATTCGATGATCTCCTGCGGGTCCTTGTCGCCGTTCAGCATGTACGTGTTCGTCATGCGCGGCATCGGCAGCGCCGCGTACGATTCGCGCCGCGCGTTGCCGGTGACGGGCATCTTCATCAGGCGCGCGTTCAGCGTGTCCTGGATGTAGCCCTTCAGGATGCCGTCCTCGATGAGGGTCGTGCACTGCGTCGGGTTGCCTTCGTCGTCGATGTTGAGCGAGCCGCGGCGGTTCGGCAGCGTGCCGTCGTCGACGACGGTCACGCCCTTCGCGGCGACCTGCTCGCCGATGCGGCCCGCGAACGCCGACGAGCCCTTGCGGTTGAAGTCGCCCTCGAGGCCGTGGCCGATCGCCTCGTGCAGCAGCACGCCCGGCCAGCCCGGCCCGAGCACGACCGTCATCGCGCCGGCCGGCGCGGGGCGCGCATCGAGGTTCACGAGCGCCGCGTGCACCGCGTCGTCGACGTAGCGCGACAGGACTTCATCGGTGAAGTAGCCGTAGTCGAAGCGGCCGCCGCCGCCGCCGGAGCCGATCTCGCGACGGCCGTTCTGCTCGGCGATCACCGTCACCGACACGCGCACGAGCGGGCGGATGTCAGCCGCGAGCGCGCCGTCGCTGCGCGCGACGAGCACGACGTCGTATTCGCCCGCGAGGCCCGCCATCACCTGCTTGATCCGCGGGTCGCGGCCGCGCGCCATTTGCTCGACGCGCTCGAGGAGCTTCACCTTCGCGGTCGCGTCGAGCGACGCGAGCGGATCGGCGGGCAGGTACAGGTCGCGGCCCGACACGCCCTTCAGCGACGATGCGACGCGGATCTTCTGCTTGCCGCCGCCCGCGGCGGCGATCGCCTTCGTCGCGGCGGCCGCCTGGAGGATCGCGTCGGGCGACAGGTCGTCCGAATACGCGAACGCGGTGCGCTCGCCCGCGACCGCGCGCACGCCGACGCCCTGGTCGATGCTGAAGCTGCCCGATTTGACGATGCCTTCCTCGAGGCTCCACGCTTCGCTGCGGGTGGCCTGGAAGTATAGGTCCGCGTAGTCGACGCGATGCGTGAAGATGTCGGCGAGCGTGCGCGTGAGAAGGCTCTCGTCGAGGCCGTACGGCGTGAGCAGGATGTCCTTCGCGAGCGCGAGATTGCGGATGCCGGGTTCGATGATGTTCATGCGGATTCGGGGATTCTCAATTTCTGAAACGGTTGTCGGACGCGCTTTCTTTCCGGTAGATGGATCGCGGCGGCCGTCTTTCAATGGCGGCTGAGCGACGCCGCGGCGCTCATGCGAGCACGCGGTGCCGCCACGCGGGCAGGCTCTGCCGCACGTCGGCGATCCGCGCGGGATCGATTTCGCCCGCGACGACGCCCGCGCCTTCGTCGCGCACCGCGACGATTTCGCCCCACGGATCGACGAGCATGCTGTGGCCCCACGTACGGCGGCCGTTCTCGTGCTTGCCGCCTTGCGCGGCGGCGAGCACATAGCATTGATTCTCGACCGCGCGGGCCCGCAACAGCGTCTCCCAGTGCGCGCGGCCCGTCGTGTACGTGAACGCCGACGGCACGACGATCATCGCGCAGTCGCCCATCTGCCGGTACAGCTCCGGAAAGCGCAGATCGTAGCAGACCGACAGGCCGACCCGGCCGAGCGGCGCGTCGAACGTGCGCACCGCGTCGCCCGCGCGGATCGTGCGCGCCTCGTCGAACGATTCGTCGCCCTTCTCGAAGTTGAACAGGTGGATCTTGTCGTAGCGGGCGGCCTCGCGGCCGGACGGGTCGAACACGAGCGTCGTGTTCAGCACGCGCGACGGCTCGGGCGCGCAAAGCGGCAGCGTGCCGCCGATCACCCAGACCCCGTGCTCTTTCGCGTGATCGGCGAGAAAGCGCTGGATCGGGCCATCCCGATACGGTTCGGCGAGCGCGAGCTTGTCGGTGTCGCGGTGGCCCATGAAGCAGAAATACTCGGGCAGCAGCACGAGCCGCGCGCCCGAGCCCGCCGCGTCGGCGATCAGCCGGCCGGCGTCGGCGAGGTTGCGCTCGAGATCGGGCGTGCTGACCATTTGCAGCGCGGCGACCCGAAACGGCGAGGCTAAGGCGTGGCGATCGGTCATGACGGATTCGGTTGCCGAAAAAAGGGTGCGGGCCCGGCGGCCGCGTCAGTGGTCGGCGGCCGCGGGCGCGTAGCCCATCTTACCCCGATCGCCGCCGACACGCTCGATGTGCGGATGCGCCCACGAGCCCGTGATCGCGTAGTCCACCGCGAACGCGTGCGCGAGCGTCTCGGACAGCGCGAGATTCGCGGCGAGCACGCCGAGGCCGAGGAACGGATTGACGATCGCCGCGCCGATCGCGGCCGCGCTCGCGCTGACCTTCGGCGCGACGTGCGCGTTCAGGTCCTGCGTTTCGTGCGCGAGGTCGACGGAGCCCGTCACCGTCACCTTCGCGGGCGACGTCTTCATTTCGAAATCCTGCGTAAGCGCGATGCCGTTGTCGATCCGGCCGGTGCCGGTGATCGTCTCGAACGGCAGGCCCTTGCCGATCACGTCGCGGAAATCGAGCGTCAGGAAGCGCGCGAGGCCCTGCAGGCTCAGCACGCCGAGCAGCTTCGCCGCGCCCGGATCGACCTTCAGGATCTGGCCGTGCGCGAGGTCGAGCGACAGGCGGCCGTTCAGCGTCGGATAGTCGATCGCGGTCGGGCCGCCGCGCCACGCGACCTTGCCCGACAGCGTGCCGCGCCCGTTCGCGACCGTGCGCGGCAGGCCGACGCGGTCGAGCAGGGCGCCCGCGTCGTCGATCGCGAGCGTGAAGTCGAATACCGTGCGGCGCGGCGCGTCGTCCTCGCCGGCGCCGCGCGCGAGCGCGCGCCGCGACGTGCGCCAGTTCGCGGTCGCGGTGAGCTTGGCGGCCGGATTCGCGAGCTCGAGCTTGTCGAGCTGCCAGACGGGGATGCCGTTCTCGTCGATGTTGCGCGCGTCGACTTCGAGCCGGCCGATGTCGTGGCCGCGCGCGACGACCTGATCGACGACGAGATCGATCGCCGGCATCGCGTGATTGGTGGGCGTCGGCAGATCGATCGCGCGGCCGACGAGATCGTGCTCGGCGCTCTGCGGGATCACGAGCTTCGCGAGCCGCGCGCTCAGCACGCCCGCGCCCGTCGGGCCGCCGCCCGGCGCCCACGACAGGTAGCCCGACACCTGGTTCGACGCGATGTTCGCCTGCCACAGATCGTCGATGTGCGACGCGCCGACGATCACGTTCTCCCAGTTGCGCTTGAGCAGCTTCAGCGTGCCGAAGTGCAGCGCGAAGCGCTTCGGCGCGAAGCTCGCGAGATCGACGGGCGACGCGGCCGGCTTCTCGCGCGCGTGCGCGGACTTGCCGAAGCCCTGCGCGAACGTTTGCCACGCGTCGGCGTCGAGCTCGTGCACGTCGATCGCCGCGCTCACGCCTTCCTGCGGCATGTCGGGCATCCGGTTCATCCCGACCGCGCCGCGCACCGCGCGCACCGGCTGCCCGCGCTCGATGTCGAGCAGGTAGGTCGCCGCGAGCGGGCCGAGCTTCAGGTCCGCGCGCTCGAGCGGCTTGCCGCCCGCCTGCGGCTCGGGCGCGAGCGCGAAGCTGAACGGCATCGGCGTGCCGGCCGGCTTCGCGAACGGCGCGGGGAACTCGAGCGCGACGCCCGTCAGATCCGAGTTCGCGGTGATGTCGGGCAGGCCGCCCTTCGCGCCGCGCACGGCGATCTGGTACGGCGCGTCGCCGACGACGCGCTCGAGCGCGGCCGCCGCCGCACCGCGCAGGTTCAGCCCGCGCGCGGCGTCGAGCGACAGGCGGCCGTCGACGTCGAACGCATAGCGGCCGTTCGCCGACAGCGCGCCGCTCGCGCGCACGTCGCCGCCGAGAAAGCGTGCGGTCAACCGGTCGACGCTCGCCGTGTGATCGGTGAAGCGGAGATTGCCGCGCAGCCGCGTGACGGGCGGCACGCCGTCGGCCTCGAGCGTGTTGCCGGCGAAGCCGAGCGCGGCGTCGACGCCGACGTGCGGATGCGGAACATGCTGCGGGATCGTCAGCTTGAGCGCGAGCGTCGCGGGGCCCTGCGCGCGCACGAGGTTGCCGACGTGGCCCGTCATCCCGGCAACCGCGCTGTGGTTCGCGTAGTCGAGCAGATCGGCGAGCGGGCCGTGCGCGCGGCCCTCGATCACGAGCGGCGAATGCGTCGGATTGCCGAGGTCGTCGATGCGCCCCGTCACCTTCGTGAGCGCGACGCCCTTGTAGCGCGCGCGGCCGATGTCGAAGCGCAGCTTGTTCTGCGCGAGCTCGAACACGCCGTCGATGCCGTCGAGCGCGGGCCACACGTTCGGCGTGCCGTTCGCGAGCGTGCGCGGCGGCTGCGGCGTCGGCTCGAACCGGCCGCCCGAAAACGGCGCGACGATGTGGAACACGCCCGCCTTCGGATCGTGCTCGTACGGGAACGTCTCGAGCGGGCCCTTCGCGACGATCGTCGCGCCTTTCTTCACCTGGCCCGCCTGCAGCGCGTGGCCGAGGTAGAGGCGCAGGTGGTCGGACAGGCTCGTCGGCAGGTAGCGGGTGATGCGCGCGACGGCCGCGCGCTCGAAGTCGGCCTTCAGGTCGAGCGAGCCGCGGCCGTGGCCGGGGTTCGCGTAGCTGCCCGCGACTGCGATCGCCGCGTCGGCGTTCTCGACGTGGAACTCGGGCACCGCGACGTCGACCCGCGCGTGCCGCTCGCCCGGCGCCGGCGTGACCGTCCAGTTCGCGCGGCCGCGCAGACGGTCGAACGCGAGGCGCGGCTCGTCGAACACGCCGGGCACCGTGACGGCCGCGTCGACGGTGTCGAAGCTCGCCGCGCCGCCTTTCTCGTCCGCGTCGACGTGGCCCCACAGGTTCTCGACGCCCGGAATCCCCGCGCGCGGGTGGCCGTGCGGCGACAGCCCGGGCGGCGGCTCCTGCGCCTCGAAACTGATTCCCTGCAGATCGCCCTGGAACCGGTAGCGGATGATCGGGGTGGTGCCGCTCTGGCGCTCCTGGTCGACGAACGCGGGGCTCGCCGGCTTCGCGCGCTCGACCTCGATCGTGTAGTTTGCAACAAGCCCGCGCGGATCGAAGCGCACGAGCTCGTTGCGCAGCCGCGCCGGAAGCGGCAGCCCGCGGATGAATTCGGCGAGGATGCCGAGATCGACGCGGTCGCCGGACACGCTCAGCAACTGGCCCTCGTCGACGCTCGGCACGCGGTAGCGCGCGGTCAGCGTGTGCAGCGCGAGCGCGCGCGAGATCGGCGTGCCGTCGGGCAGCGGCGGCTGGCCGAGCTCCGCGTGCAGCCGCGACAGGTGCAGCGTGTAGTCGCGCTTCGGCTCGATCGCGAGATCCCAGCCGAAGCGCGCGACGGGGATGTCGAGCCGCGGCTGCGTCGGGCGCACGCGCAGCGCGACGTCGTAGCCGCGCAGCTCGCCGCCCGCGCGGTACAGATGGCCGTCGCCGAAATGCGCCCAGATCGCGTTGTCGATCCGGCCCGCGTAGGCGGTGAGGCGAATGTTCACGTAGCGCGCGAGCGTCGGCAGGTCGACGGGGCCCGTCGACAGGTACGCGTCGCCCGTCCAGTTCGACGGCTTGCCGACCGGCGCGAGCGCCTTGTGGACGAAACGCGCGCGAAAGTCGAGCGGGCCCTGGAACAGCGTGCCGTTCGCGGGCGCCTGCAGCGCGATCCGGTGGACGATTCCGTCGTTGAGCACCGCGATCCGGATGCCTTTCAGCGCGAGCTCGGGCGCGTCGTGCTGCGCGTCGCGCCAGCGCAGCGTGCCGCCGCGCAGCACGATCGCCTCCTGTTTCAGCAGCCACGCGCTGAACGTGTCGTCCGCGCCCGTCTTCGTCGTCGGCACCGCGACGCCCGCGACGAAGAGCGAGCCGTCCGCGCGGCGCTCGGTCAGAAGGTCGGGGTCGTCGACGATGAGGCTCGACAGCGTCGGCGCGAGGCGCGCGAGCGAGCGCCACGACAGCGCGGCCGTCGCGTGCGGCACCGACAGCGCGACGCGGCCGTCGCGGCCGCGGATCGTCAGCTCGCTGATGTCGACGCCCGGCTGCATTCCCGACCAGTGCGGCGCGAGCCGGCCGATCCGCAGCTCGGCGTGCAGCTTTTGCGACACGAAGGCTTCGATCCGCGGGCGGTACTCGTCGATGCGCGGCAGCAGCACGTAGCGCAGCCCGAGGAAGGCGGCGGCCGCGACGAAGTAGGCGGCAAGCGCGATCGCCAGCAAGCCCTTGAACACGCGACGCAGGACCGGGTGATGGTGCTGCGGAGGTCCGGCTTCGGTCGTTGCGGCGGAATCCTGACGGTCGGACATGCGGCGAAGGGGCGGCGGTATGGTAGTTTTGCGAACTGACGTTCAAATGTATCACACGGGTTCCCGCAGGCGGCTTTCGCGACGCCGCCGTTGCGGGCTGTCCGGCCGGCCGCGCGCGCCGGCTCCGTGCGCCGCCGGCGCGCGGCGGCCCGCGGCCTTTCACCGCGCCACGCGCGTTCGACGATGACCGACGCTTCCGACCTGCCGTCCCTTTCCTACTCGCACTATCTCGCCCGCGCGGTCGCGGCGCGGCCGGCGCTCGCCGCGCGCATCGCCGCGTGGGCGGCTGCGCCCGTCGCCCGCGCGGCGCTCGATTCGCGCCTCGACGCGCTGCTCGCCGAAGGCGGCCAGCCGCCGTCCGAGGACGCGTTGAAAAAGGCGCTGCGGCAGCTGCGCGCCGAGGCGTTCGGCGCGATCGCCGAGCGCGACCTGTCGGGGCGCGCCGATGTCGCCGAAGTCACGGGCGCGATGACGGACCTCGCGGAGGCCGCGATCCAGCGCTCGCTCGCGCTGCTGTCGGCCGAGCTCGAGGCGCTGTACGGGGAGCCCCGCGGCCCGTCGGGCGAGCGGCTCGCGCTCGGCGTCGTCGGGATGGGCAAGCTCGGCGGCCGCGAGCTGAACGTATCGTCGGACATCGACTTGATCTTCGTCTACGAGGACGACGGCGAGACGGCGGGCGGCGCCCGCGCGCCGATCTCCGCGCACGAGTTCTTCACGCGGCTCGGCCGGCGCCTGATCGGCGTGCTGTCCGAGGCGACCGCCGACGGCTACGTGTTTCGCGTCGACATGCGGCTGCGCCCGAACGGCGATTCCGGCCCGCTCGTTTGCAGCCTCGGCATGCTCGAGGAGTACTTCTACGTGCAGGGGCGCGAGTGGGAGCGCTATGCGTGGATCAAGGGCCGGCTCGTGACCGAGCGCGAAAGCGCCGCCGCGCGCCGCCTCGCGCAGCAGCTCGACGCGATCGTCAAGCCGTTCGTCTACCGGCGCTATCTCGATTTCGGCGTGATCGGCGCGATCCGGTCGCTGCACGAGCAGATCCGGCAGGAGGCGCGGCGGCGCGCGACGATGCGGCCCGACAAGGCCGACGACATCAAGCTCGGCCGCGGCGGGATTCGCGAGATCGAGTTCAGCGCGCAGGTGTTCCAGCTGATTCGCGGCGGGCAGGACGCGGGCTTCCGGGTGCGCCCGACGCTCGCCGTGCTGCGCCACGCGAGCGCGAGCGGCCTGATCGCGGAAGACGTGCGCGCGGGCCTCGCCGACGCCTATCTGTTCCTGCGCACGCTCGAGCACCGGCTGCAATACCGGAACGACGCGCAGACGCATGCGATGCCCGTCGATCCGGCCGAGCGCGCGGCGCTCGCGGCGTCGCTCGGGTTCGCCGATTACGCGGCGCTCGCGGCGGAGCTCGACCGGCACCGCGCGTTCGTCGAGGCGCAGTTCGACCAGGTGTTCGCCGACAAGGCGGGCGGCGGCAAGCGCGGCGCGGACGAAGGCGGCGCGGCGGGCTGCATCTGGAGCGGCGCGCTCGCCGACGACGGCGCCGACGACGCGCTCGCCGCGCGCCTGGCCGAGCTCGGCTTCGCCGATCCGGCGGCGGTGCTCGCGCGGCTGCAGGCGGTGTGGCGCTCGTCGCGCTACACGGGGCTGCCGGAATCGAGCCGTGTGCGCTTCGACCGCGTCGCGCAGCGCGCGCTCGAGGCGGCGCCGCGCATCGACGCCGCGCATCGCGACGAGACCGTGGTGCGCTGCTTCGACCTGCTCGAGACCGTCGGCCGGCGCGGCGCGTATCTCGCGCTCCTGACCGAATATCCGGCGGCGTTGCAGCGGGTGCTGTCGGTGCTCGGCGCGACGCGCTGGGGCGGCGGCTACCTGATCCGCCACCCGCAATTGCTCGACGAGCTGCTCGACGACGAAGCGATTGCGAGCCCGTTCGACTGGCCGGCGTTCAAGGACGCGCTGCGCAAGCGGCTCGCCGCCGCCGACGGCGCCGAGCACCAGATGGATCTGTTGCGCCACGCGCACCAGGCCGAAGTGTTCCGGATTCTGCTGCTCGATCTGGCGGGCAAGCTGTCGGTCGAGCACGTGAGCGACCGCCTGTCGGAACTCGCCGACGCGATGCTCGACGTGACGATCGGCGTCGTCTGGGCGCAGCTCGCGAAGCGGCACTGCGACACGCCGCGTTTCGCGGTGATCGCGTACGGCAAGCTCGGCGGCAAGGAGCTCGGCTACGCGTCCGATCTCGACCTGATTTTCCTGTACGACGATCCGGACGAGCGCGCGGCGGACGTCTACACGACGTTCACGCGGCGCCTGATCACGTGGCTCACCACCGCGACGGGCGCGGGCACGCTGTTCGACATCGACCTGCGGCTGCGGCCGAACGGCGAGGCGGGGCTGCTCGTCACCGATCTCGACGCGTTCCGCCGCTACCAGTTGCGCGAGGGCGACGCGGCGAACACCGCGTGGGTGTGGGAGCACCAGGCGCTCACGCGCGCGCGCTACAGCGCGGGCGACGCGCGGATCGGCGCGGCGTTCGAGGCGATCCGCGTGCAGGTGCTGACGACGCCGCGCGACGCGGCGGTGCTCGCGACCGAGATCGTCGGGATGCGCGACAAGGTGTTCGCCGGGCATCCGAACACGAGCGAGCTGTTCGATCTGAAGCACGACCGCGGCGGGATGGTCGACATCGAGTTCATCGTCCAGTACTGGGTGCTGCTGCACGCGGCGCGCCATCCGGAGATGATTCGCAACACCGGCAATATCGCGCTGCTGCGCGAGGTGTCGCGCTTCGGGCTGATGAGCGAGGAGGAAGCGGAGACGGTCGGCGCCGCCTACCGGATCTACCGGAGGCTGCAGCACCGGCTGCGGCTCGACGGGATGGAGAAGGCGCGCGTCGAGCCGGAGCGGGTCGCGGCCGAGCGGGACGCGGTGGCCGCGCTGTGGAATCGCGTGTTCGGGGCGTAGCGGGGAGCGGGTAGCAGGTGGTGGGAAGGGCGGAGGGACGAGAAAGACGAGAAAGACGAGAAAGACGAGAAAGACGAGAAGGCGCTTGCGCGCGGCCGCTGCCCGACGCTCGCGACGCCGGGCGAACTCGCCGGCGCCGCCGTGCGCCGATTGTCGCGCGATTTGTCCGGGTGCGCCGGAGGGGCGCAGCGATGCGCTGGGGCGCCGACGATGTCCGCGGCTGTAGCTGTGGCTGAGCTGCGGAAACGGAGATGGAGACAGCCGGACGTGTCAGGAATTTCGTGTGCTGAGGCCGGTTAAAGATCTCAACTGATGGCGGAGGTGAATCGCTCGCCGGACAGAATGGCGAACTGATTGACTGCTTGCCGCCAGCCGCCAGCCGCCAACCGCCAACCGCCAACCGCCAACCGCCAGCCGCCAGCCGCCAGCCGCCAGCCGCCAGCCGCCAGCCGCCAACCGCCAACCGCCAACCGCCAACCGCCAACCGCCAACCGCCAACCGCCAACCGCCAACCGCCAACCGCGACCGCGACCGCAGCCGCGCCGCGCGGGTTCCGTCGCGGCCGGCATGCACGCCGCCGCGTCACGCGGTCAGCATCTCCTTTGCGTGCTTGCGCGTCGTCGCGGTGATTTCGAGGCCGCCGAGCATCCGCGCGACTTCCTCGATCCGGTTCGCGCGGTCGAGCGGCACGACCGTCGACACGGTGCCGCCTGCGCCGTCGTGTCCCTTCGCGACCTGGAAATGCTGGTCGCCGCGCGCCGCGACCTGCGGCAGGTGCGTGACGCACAGCACCTGCCGCATCTGCCCGAGCTGATGCAGCAGCCGCCCGACCACCTCGGCGACGCCGCCGCCGATGCCCGTGTCGACTTCGTCGAAGATGAGCGTCGGCGTCGGGCTCGCCGCGCTCGCGATCACCGCGAGCGCCAAGCTGATCCGCGCGAGCTCGCCGCCCGACGCGACCTTCGCGAGCGGCCGCAGCGGCACGCCCGCGTGGCCCGCGACGCGGAACTCGACCTGCTCGAGCCCGTGCGCGCCGCCTTCGGCGAGCGGCACGAGCGCGACCTCGAAGCTCCCGCCCGCCATCGACAATTCCTGCATGCCCGTCGTCACCGCCGCGCCGAGCGCCTTCGCGGCCTGCGCGCGCGCCTTCGACAGCTTCCTCGCGTCAGCGAGATACGCTTCCTTCGCCTTGCCGGCGATCGCCTGCAGCGCGCTCAGATCGGCGGCGGCGTCGAGCTCGGCGAGCTGCGCGCGGCGCGCTTCGTGCTCGTCGTGCAGCGTCTCGGGCGGCAGCCGGAACTTGCGCGCGGTCGAGTGCAGCGCGTCGAGCCGCGTTTCGACCTGCGCGAGCCGATCCGGATCGAGGTCGAGCCGCTGCGCATAGTGCGACAGCGAGTACGACGCCTCCTGCAACTGGATCTCGGCCGGCTCGAGCGACGCGAGCGCGTCGTTGAGCGCGGGATCGTACTCGGCGAGGCTTCTGAGCTTCGATACGATCGCGCCCAGTTGCGTGAGCATCGCGTCGTCCGATTCGGAGATCGCGTCGAGCGCGCCCTGCACGCCGTCGATCAGGTTCGCCGAATGCGTGAGGCGCTTGTGTTCGGCGCTGATCTCGGCCCATTCGCCCGGCTGCGGCGCGAGCTTGTCGAGCTCGGCGAGCTGCCACGCGAGCTTTTCGCGCTCGAGCTGGCGCTCGCGCTCGTGCGCTTGCGCGGCGTCGATCGCCTGCGTCGCGTCGCGCCACGCGCGGTAGCCGCGCGCGACCGCGCCTGCGTCGGCGACGAGCCCCGAGTGCGTGTCGAACAGCTCGCGCTGCGCGTCGGCGCGCATCAGCAACTGATGCGCGTGCTGGCCGTGTATGTCGACGAGCATCTCGCCCACTTCGCGCAGCTGCGCGAGCGTCGCGCTCGTGCCGTTGATGAACGCGCGCGAGCGGCCGCCCGCGTCGACGACGCGCCGCAGCATTACCGTGTCGTCGGCGTCGAACGCGTGCTCGTCGAGCCAGCGCACGACGCGGTCGTGCGGCGTGAATTCGGCGCTGATGTCGGCGCGGCTGCTGCCGGTGCGCACGACGCTCGCGTCGGCGCGCTCGCCGAGCGCGAGCGCGAGCGCGTCGATCAGGATCGATTTGCCGGCGCCCGTTTCGCCTGAGAAAACTGTGAAGCCGCTGTCGAATTCGAGATCGAGCGCGGCGACGATGACGAAGTCGCGGATCGAGAGGTGGCGGAGCATGGGTGTCGTCGGAGGATGGCGTCAGGACTTATGCGTCGTCGTCTTCTTCTTCGCTCGACGGGTGTTCGTTCCAGTGCAGCTTCTTGCGCAGCGTCGCGTAGTAGCTGTAGCCGACGGGATGCAGGAACGGCACCGTGTGCTTCGAGCGGCGCACCTCGATCGTGTCGTTCAGCTCGAGTGCGGTGAACGATTGCATGTCGAAGTTCACGTTCACGTCGCGCCCGCCGATGATCTGGATCGCGATCTTCGAATCGTCCGGCAGCACGATCGGCCGGTTCGACAGCGCGTGCGGCGCGATCGGCACCAGTACGATCCCCTGCAGCTGCGGATGCAGGATCGGCCCCTGCGACGACAGCGCGTATGCGGTCGAGCCCGTCGGCGTCGCGACGATGAGGCCGTCCGAGCGCTGGTTGTACATGAACCGGCCGTCGACCGACACGCGCAGCTCGGCCATGCCGGAGAAGCCGCTGCGGTTGACGACGACGTCGTTGAACGCGAGCGCGTGGTAGATCGGCTCACCGCTGCGCACGATCCTCGACTCGAGCAGCGTGCGTTCCTCGCGCTCGTAGCTGCCCGCGAGCATCATCGGCACGACTTCCTGCATGTCGGACGCCGGGATGTCGGTGATGAAGCCGAGCCGGCCGTGGTTGATGCCGATGAGCGGCGTCTTGTACGGCGCGAGCTGGCGGCCGATGCCGAGCATCGTGCCGTCGCCGCCCAGCACGACCGCGACGTCGGCGCGCGCGCCGATCTCGGCGGGCGTGAGCGCCGGGTAGCCCGCGCTGCCGATCGCCTGCGCCGTGTCCGCCTCGAACACGACTTCGAAGCCGCGCTTCGCGATGCACGCGGCCAGCGACACGAGCGGCTCGGCGATGCCGGGCGTGTTGCTGCGTCCGACGAGCGCGACGGTATGGAATTGGTGGCCGATTTTCATGCCGGCATTACACCATAGCTCGATGACGAAAAGAACCGCTCGCCGGCCCGGGGGGCGGCAAAACGGGCCAAGGGCGGTCGCAAGCCGGTCGCAAGCGGGTGCAAGCGGGTGCAAGCGGGGCAAGCGGGGCAAGCGGGCGGCGCGCACGGGATGCTCGCGGGCGCCGCCCGGTTGCGCTAAAATTTTCCGTCATGCTAGATCCACGCGCACGAACCCTCCTCAAGACCCTGATCGAGCGGTATATCGCCGACGGTCAGCCGGTCGGATCGCGCACGTTGTCTCGTTATTCCGGGCTCGAGCTGAGCCCGGCGACGATCCGCAACGTGATGTCCGACCTGGAGGAGCTCGGCCTCGTGTCGAGCCCTCACACGTCGGCGGGGCGCGTGCCGACGCCGCGCGGCTATCGCCTGTTCGTCGACACGATGCTGACCGTCGAGTCGCCGATCGATGCCGACGCCGTCACGCGGCTCGTGCAGACCACGCTGCAGGCGGGCGAGCCGCAGCAGAAGGTCGTCGCGGCCGCGGCGAGCGTGTTGTCGAACCTGTCGCAGTTCGCGGGCGTCGTGCTGACGCCGCGCCGCAGCCACGTGTTCAAGCAGATCGAATTCCTGCGCCTGTCGGACAAGCGGATACTCCTCATCATCGTGACGCCCGAAGGCGACGTGCAGAACCGCATGATCGCGACGCAGCGCGACTACACGCCCGCGCAGCTCACCGAGGCGTCGAACTACATCAACGCGCACTTCGCCGGCCTGTCGTTCGACGAGGTGCGCCGCCGGCTGCGCGAGGAAATCGACGAGCTGCGCGGCGACATGACGGCGCTGATGCACGCGGCCGTCACGGCGAGCACCGAGGAGGCCGACGACGAGGAAACCGTGCTGATTTCCGGCGAGCGCAACCTGCTCGAAGTGGCGGATCTGTCGTCCGACATGGCGCGGCTGCGCAAGCTGTTCGACGTATTCGACCAGAAGACGAGCCTGCTGCAACTGCTCGACGTGTCGAGCCACGCGCAGGGCGTGCAGATCTTCATCGGCGGCGAATCGACGCTCGTGCCGATCGACGAGATGAGCGTCGTGACGGCGCCGTACGAGGTCAACGGCAAGATCGTCGGCACGCTCGGCGTGATCGGCCCGACGCGGATGGCCTACAACCGCGTGATTCCGATCGTCGACATCACCGCGCGCCTCCTGTCGATGACGCTCAGCCAGCAGTAACCGGTTCCGTCCGCGTTTCATTGCCGTTTCGTCATACTTTTGCGGCATCCGACGCCGTTTTCCCCTCGCTCGAATCCGTCACCGCCATCGTGCCGGCGCGCCGCTCGCCGTGCAATCGGCCGGACGGCCGACTGGTGGCCCCGGGCCGCCCCGCTATAATGAGTGTCGTTCGATTCGGTGCCCAGGCACGCTCTTTCCATGCGTTTTGACCTCGAACCGCCGTCGCACGCGTCGGCCGCCCACCGCGTCGCCGTGCTGCTCGTCAATCTCGGCACGCCCGACGAGCCGACGCCGCGCGCGGTGCGCCGCTATCTCGCGCAATTCCTGTCCGATCCGCGGGTCGTCGAGATCCCGCAGCTCGTCTGGCAGGCTCTCCTGCGCACGCTGATCCTGCCGCTGCGCAGCCGCGCGTCCGCGAAGAAGTACGCGGCCGTCTGGCTGTCCGAAGGCTCGCCGCTGCGCGTGCATACGGAGCGCCAGGTCGAAAGCGTGCGGCCGCTCTTCGCGGCGAACGGCTACCGGGTGATCGTCGAGTACGCGATGCGCTACGGCACGCCGAGCATCGCCGACGTGCTCGCGCAGCTCAAGCGCGCGGGCGCTGAGCGCGTGCTGCTGCTGCCGATGTACCCGCAATATTCGGCGTCGACGACGGCCACCGCGTTTGACGCGGCGTTCGCCGCGCTCGGCCGGATGCGCAACCAGCCCGAGATTCGCACCGTGCGCCACTACGCGGACCATCCGGCCTACATTCACGCGCTTGCCGAGCAGGTTCGCCACTATTGGGCGGTGCACGGCCGGCCCGCGTTCGATTCGGGCGACAAGCTCGTGCTGAGCTTTCACGGCGTGCCGAAGCGCACGCTCGATCTCGGCGATCCGTACCACGACCAATGCCAGCAGACGGCCGCGCTGCTGATGTCCGCGCTCGGCCTGACGACGTTCGAGTGCCGGGTCACGTTCCAGTCGCGCTTCGGCAAGGCCGAGTGGCTGCAGCCCTATACCGCGCCGACGCTCAGGGAGCTGGGCGCGGCGGGCGTGCGCCGCACGGACGTGTTCTGCCCGGGCTTCACCGCCGACTGCCTCGAGACGATCGAGGAAATCGGGATCGAGGGGCGCGGCGAGTTCCTGTACGGCGGCGGCAAGGAGTTTCACCGGATTCCGTGCCTGAATGCGTCGCGCGCATGGATCTCGGCGCTCGGCGAGATCGCCGCCGAAAACCTGCAAGGCTGGCCGGTGCGCGCGGCGCCGGCACCGGAGGCCGTGAGCTGACCGCCATGAATTTCAAGATATCGACCGAACCCGGCGCGCGGCTGCGCATCGACAAGTGGCTCTGGGCCGCGCGCTTTTTCAAGACCCGTTCGCTCGCGGCCGACGCCGTCGAAAAAGGGCGGGTGAGGATCGGCGGCGCGGCCGTCAAGCCGGCGAAGGAGGTGCGCGTCGGCGATCGGGTCGACGTGACGATCGAAGGCGTCGTCTGGGAGGTCGACGTGCTCGGCGTGTGCGACGTGCGCGGGCCCGCGAGCGTCGCGCAGACGCTCTACGCGGAGACGGAAGCGGGGCGGGAGAAGCGTCTCGCGGAACTCGAGCGGCGCCGGCATTTCCGCGAGCCGGCGGCGCAGTTGCACGGGCGGCCGACGAAGCGGGACCGCCGCGTCATCGACAGATTTTCGAATGAGAACTGAATAGCTGATCGAACGTCGCGCGTGCGCTGCCGTATTCGGTCGTCCGTTCGGTGACGGCGCCCGATAGGCAGATGGTCGTCGTGCCGGCGATGAGTACCAGCGCGACTGCCGAGATAGCGAAGGTCAGTTTCACGGTACTCCCCTCGAGAAGACGGGTGAAAGGGCCTCTGGTCCGGTGTCGGGCGACTGTCGGGGTAGGGTATACGTGCTCCGCGACACGCCTGATGGAAGTGTAGTTCAGCGCATTGGTGCGATCCAGCGAACGGTCGGTAAGGGTTGTTACAGGCCGTTTCGGCCCGAATTCGCGACGCGCGGCCGCATCGCACCGCAATGCGGCGCGATGCCTTCGCCGGGGGCGCGATTCTTGCGGAAACTCCTCTTGAATTTGCCGCCCCGGGCCCCATTTGCACCGATATTGTGCGGCGCCGGCCGTTTGCCCGCAAAAGCGCGGAACCGGTTGCCGTTTTGGCTTTAACCTCTAAACCGACTTTCTAGCGATATGGAAAACACGCAAGAGAACCCGACTGACCAAACGACTGAAGAAACCGGTCGCGAGGCGCAGGCCGTGGAAAACGCGGCGTCGGCTGCCGAAGCCGCGCTCGCCGAGGCTCAAGCCAAGATCGCCGAGTTGCAGGAAAGCTTCCTGCGCGCGAAGGCGGAAACCGAAAACGTGCGCCGCCGCGCGCAGGATGACGTCGCGAAGGCGCACAAGTTCGCGATCGAGGGCTTCGCCGAAAACCTGCTGCCCGTGCTCGACAGCCTCGAGGCGGCGCTCGGCGATACGTCCGGCGATCTCGCGAAGGTCCGCGAAGGCGTCGAGCTGACGCTGCGCCAACTGGCGAGTGCGCTCGAGAAGGGCCGTGTCGCGGCGCTCAATCCGGTCGGCGAGAAGTTCGATCCGCATCTGCACCAGGCGATTTCGATGGTGCCGGCCGACCAGGAGCCGAACACGGTCGTCGCCGTGCTGCAAAAGGGGTACACGATCGCCGACCGCGTGCTGCGTCCGGCGCTCGTGACGGTCGCGCAGTCGAAGTAAGCGGCGGCGATGGCGGGCACGGGCGTCGACGCGGCGGCGTTCGCGGCGTTCGACATGCGGGCGCTGGATGCCGCGAATTTCGACGCCGGGCTCGCGAGCGCGGGCGATGCGCTCGCCGCCGTGTCCTTCTGGGGCGCCCCCAAGGGGGCTTGGCTCGCGGCGCCGACTGCTTCAACTGCGAAATCGCGAAGAAGGCGATGCTCGCGAACCCTGACGCGATCCGCGCGCTCGGCCTCGAATGGTTCCATGGCGACGCCTACGAACATCGCGCGCTCGCGCGGCGCTTCGCGCTGCACGGCGTGCCGACCTGGTTGTTCTTTCGGCGCGTCAGGAAGCTCGGCCGGGCGACCAGCCGGCACGGGCTCGCGCAGTTCGAGGCGGCCGTCGCCGCGGCCCGCGCGAAGGCTGACGCCGCGGGCGAAGCCGGGCGTCCCGCCGATTGAAAAAATTTAATGGCCGCATCGTCTTCGGGGTCTTGAAAACGGCGCGGCCGCACTTATTTCGAGTGCAGAGTCGAATTTGGCGCGGCGCGGCGGATGCAACCCGGCGCGACGCAGCGAACGGAATTTCTGGAGATTAGGAAAAATGGGAAAGATCATCGGTATTGACCTCGGCACCACGAACTCGTGCGTCGCCGTGATGGAAGGCAATCAGGTCAAGGTCATCGAGAACTCGGAAGGCGCGCGCACGACGCCGTCGATCATCGCCTACATGGACGACAACGAGGTCCTCGTCGGCGCGCCCGCCAAGCGTCAATCGGTGACGAACCCGAAAAACACGCTCTTCGCGGTCAAGCGCCTGATCGGCCGCCGCTTCGAGGAAAAGGAAGTGCAGAAGGACATCGGCCTGATGCCCTACAAGATCACCAAGGCGGACAACGGCGACGCGTGGGTGGAAGCGCACGACCAGAAGCTCGCGCCGCCGCAGGTATCGGCCGAAGTGCTGCGCAAGATGAAGAAAACCGCTGAGGATTACCTCGGCGAGCCGGTCACGGAAGCCGTGATCACGGTGCCGGCGTACTTCAACGACAGCCAGCGTCAGGCGACGAAGGACGCAGGCCGCATCGCCGGCCTCGAAGTCAAGCGGATCATCAACGAGCCGACGGCCGCGGCGCTCGCGTTCGGCCTCGACAAGGCCGAGAAGGGCGACCGCAAGATCGCGGTGTATGACCTCGGCGGCGGCACGTTCGACGTGTCGATCATCGAGATCGCGGACGTCGACGGCGAAATGCAGTTCGAAGTGCTGTCGACCAACGGCGACACGTTCCTCGGCGGCGAGGACTTCGACCAGCGCATCATCGACTACATCATCGGCGAGTTCAAGAAGGAGCAGGGCGTCGACCTGTCGAAGGACGTGCTCGCGCTGCAGCGCCTGAAGGAAGCCGCCGAAAAGGCGAAGATCGAGCTGTCGTCGGGCCAGCAGACCGAAATCAACCTGCCGTACATCACGGCCGACGCGTCGGGCCCGAAGCACCTGAACCTGAAGGTCACGCGCGCGAAGCTCGAGGCGCTCGTCGAGGAACTGGTCGAGCGCACGATCGAGCCGTGCCGGATCGCGATCAAGGACGCGGGCGTCAAGGTGTCGGACATCGACGACGTGATTCTCGTCGGCGGCCAGACCCGCATGCCGAAGGTCATGGAGAAGGTGAAGGAGTTCTTCGGCAAGGACCCGCGCCGCGACGTGAACCCGGACGAAGCCGTTGCCGTCGGCGCGGCGATCCAGGGCCAGGTGCTGTCGGGTGACCGCAAGGACGTGCTGCTGCTCGACGTGACCCCGCTGTCGCTCGGCATCGAGACGTTGGGCGGCGTGATGACGAAGATGATCAACAAGAACACGACGATCCCGACGAAGCACGCGCAGGTGTATTCGACGGCGGACGACAACCAGGGCGCCGTGACGATCAAGGTGTTCCAGGGCGAGCGCGAGATGGCGGCGGGCAACAAGCTGCTCGGCGAGTTCAACCTCGAGGGCATCCCGCCCGCGCCGCGCGGCGTGCCGCAGATCGAAGTGACCTTCGACATCGACGCGAACGGCATCCTGCACGTCGGTGCGAAGGACAAGGCGACCGGCAAGGAGAACAAGATCACGATCAAGGCGAACTCGGGCCTGTCCGAAGCCGAGATCGAGAAGATGGTGAAGGACGCGGAAGCGAACGCGGCGGAAGACCACAAGCTGCGTGAGCTCGCCGAATCCCGCAACCAGGGCGACGCGCTCGTGCACAGCACGAAGAAGGCGCTCACCGAGTACGGCGACAAGCTGGAGGCGGGCGAGAAGGAGAAGATCGAAGCGGCGCTCAAGGAGCTCGAGGACGTGCTGAAGAGCGCGTCGAGCGACAAGGCGGCGATCGATGCGAAGATCGAAGCGGTCGCGACGGCGTCGCAGAAGCTCGGCGAGAAGATGTACGCCGACATGCAGGCGCAGCAGGCCGGCGCGGCGGGCGCTGCCGGCGCGGCAGCCGAAGGTGCGGCGCAGGGCGGCGCGCAGGCGGCCGACGACGTCGTCGACGCCGACTTCAAGGAAGTGAAGAAGGACTGAAGCCGGGTCGAGGTTCGGCCGCGCCGGGCGCCCACGCGAGGCGCCCGGCGCGGCCTTCCCGGGTCCGTTGCTTCACTGCCGAATTGGCGGATCATACTTGCGCCTGGCGGGCCTCGCGGCTCTCCGGGCACATTTGTTTTATGGCGAGCGCCGCGCCGGCCGGCTTCTGCGGGCCGGCCGGCGCGGCGCTCAACCAGTCGCAAGACTTTACTGGAAGCGAGAGGAGCCGTTGCGCGCGCTTCGCGCGGCGGCATTGAAACGATATGGCGAAACGGGATTACTACGAGGTTCTGGGCGTCGCGAAGAACGCGAGCGACGACGAAATCAAGAAGGCATATCGCAAGCTCGCGATGAAGTACCACCCCGACCGCAATCCGGACAGCAAGGACGCGGAAGAGCATTTCAAGGAAGCGAAGGAAGCCTATGAAATGCTGTCGGACGGCCAGAAGCGGGCGGCGTACGACCAGTACGGCCACGCGGGCGTCGACCCGAACGTGGGGGCGGCCGGCGCGCAAGGCTTCGGCGGTTTCGCCGATGCGTTCGGCGACATCTTCGGCGACATCTTCGGCCAGGCGGCGGGCGGCGGCCGCGCGCGCGGCGGCCCGCAGGTGTATCGCGGCGCGGACCTGCGCTACAGCATGGAAATCACGCTCGAGCAGGCGGCGCACGGCTACGACACGCAGATCCGCGTGCCGAGCTGGGCGTCGTGCGGCGTTTGCCACGGCTCGGGCGCGAAGCCGGGCACGAAGCCGGAAACCTGCCCGACCTGTCACGGCCAGGGCACGGTGCGGATGTCGCAGGGCTTCTTCAGCATCCAGCAGACCTGTCCGAAGTGCCACGGCACCGGCACCTACATCCCGGAGCCATGCGTGCATTGCCACGGCTCGGGCAAGGTGAAGGAAACCAAGACGCTCGAGGTGAAGATTCCGGCGGGCATCGACGACGGCATGCGTATCCGCTCGGCGGGCAACGGCGAGCCGGGCATCAACGGCGGGCCGTCCGGCGATCTGTACGTCGAGATCCACATCAAGCCGCACTCGGTGTTCGAGCGAGACGGCGACGATCTGCACTGCCAGATGCCGATTCCGTTCACGACGGCGGCGCTGGGCGGCGAGATCGAAGTGCCGACGCTCGCCGGCCGCGCGTCGTTTACGGTGCCGGAAGGCACGCAGTCGGGCAAGACGTTCCGTCTGCGCGGCAAGGGCATCAAGGGGCTGCGCTCCAGCATCGCGGGCGATCTGTACGTGCACGTGCAGGTCGAGACGCCCGTGAAGCTCACCGAGCAGCAGCGCGATTTGCTCAAGCAGTTCGAGAAGTCGCTCGCGGAAGGCGGCCCGCGTCATAGCCCGCAGAGCAAGAGCTGGTTCGACCGGGTGAAGAGCTTCTTCGAGTGACGGACGGCACGCAGCACGCAGGTGATGCAGGATGACTGACGAAGCGGGCGCGGTGTTCGCGCTCTTCGACGATTGCGACTCGACCGCGGCAGCGCGGTCGAGTCGTTTGTATTTGGGGTTCTCGCACGAGCGCGTCTGCGCCGATCCGGCCGAGCTCGACGCGGTGTGCGCGGCCGTCGCCGACGATGCGCGGCGCGGGCTGCACGCGGCCGTGCTCGGCGATTACGAATTCGGGCGCGACCTGCAGCTCGGAACGCGCGGCGGCGGCGCGCTGCGTTTTCTGCTGTTTTCCGAATGCGCGAAGCTGTCGCGCGACGAAGTCGACGCGTGGCTCGCTGCGCGCGACGGCGGCTTGGCCGAGCCGTCGGCGGCGGGCGTCGCGCACGTGACGAAGAGCGTCGCGCGCGACGCGTTCGACGCGGCGATCGCCGCCGTGCACGACGCGCTGCGCGCGGGCGACTCGTATCAGATCAACTACACGTACCGGCTGCGCTTCGAGGCGTTCGGCGCGCCGCTCGCACTGTATCGCCGCCTGCGCGCGCGCCAGCCGGTGCGCTACGGCGCGCTCGTCGCGCTGCCGGGCGGTGCGTGGGTCGTGTCGTGCTCGCCGGAGCTGTTCGTCGAGAAGTCGGGCGCGCTCCTGCGCGCGCGGCCGATGAAGGGCACCGCGCCGCGCTCGGACGATCCGCGCGAGGATGCGGCAGCGGCCGTGTTTCTCGCGAACGACGCGAAAAACCGCGCCGAGAACGTCATGATCGTCGATCTGCTGCGCAACGATCTCGCGCGGATCGCGCGCACGGGATCGGTGACGGTGCCGGCGCTCTTTTCGGTCGAGCCGTATGCATCGGTGTGGCAGATGACGTCGACGGTCGAAGCCGGCATCGTCGGCGGCGCGACGTTCGCCGACGTGCTGCGCGCGCTTTTCCCGTGCGGCTCGATCACGGGGGCGCCGAAGCACAAGACGATGCAACTGATCGACGCGATCGAGACGACGCCGCGCGGGCTCTATACGGGCGCGATCGGTTGGCTCGATGCGCCGCCGGACGACGGCGGGCGCGAAATTGCCGGAAAGGGCGGTGCGGCCGACGTTCCTTCGGCGCGCGCGCCGAAGGATGGCGGCCACGGATCGACGCATAACGAACCGCGTGCGGAAACCGCCGCGAAAAACCGAGAGGCGCATGCGTCGAGCGAACCCCGCTCGTGCGCCGCGACGCATGCGTGCGGCGACTTCTGCCTGTCGGTCGCGATCCGCACGCTGACGCTCGCCGCGCCGGCGGCCGACGGCGCGCGGTGCGGCACGATGGGCGTCGGCGCGGGCATCGTGCTCGACAGCGTCGCCGCCGACGAATATGCGGAGTGCGAATTGAAAGCGCGATTCCTGACCGATGCCGATCCCGGCCTTCAGCTGTTCGAGACGATGCACGCGACGCGCGAGGCCGGCGTGCGCCATCTCGAGCGCCATCTCGCGCGGCTGCGTTCGAGCGCCGACGCGCTCGGCTTCGTGTTCGACGAAGCGCAGGCGAAGCGGCGCATCGACGCGCGCTGTGCGCAGCTCGCCGATGGCGAGCACCGCGTTCGCGTCGCGCTCGCGAAGGACGGCGCGCTCGATGTCGCGGCCGCGCCGCTTGCGCCGCTCGCGGGCGACGCGGTCGACGTGCTGCTCGCCCCCGAGCACGGCTTCGCGCCGATGCGCTCGGGCGACCTGTTGCTCGCGCACAAGACGACGCGCCGCGCCGATTACGATCGCGCGTGGAAGGACGCCGAGACGTACGGCGCGTTCGACATGCTGTTCTTCAACGAGCGCGGCGAGCTGACGGAAGGCGGGCGGGCGAACGTGTTCGTGAAGCTGGACGGGCGCTGGCTCACGCCGCCGCTGGCGTCGGGCGTGCTGCCGGGCGTGATGCGCGGCGTGCTGCTCGACGATCCGGCGCTGCAGGCGTCCGAGTGCGTGCTCACGCTCGACGACGTGCTGCGCGCCGACGCGCTGATGCTGACGAACGCGCTGCGCGGCGCGGTGCCTGCGCGGCTCGTGCGAGGCGGCGAGACGGCGGCGGAACGGGGGCGATAGGCGCGCCGGCGGCGGCCGGACACGCGCTCGTTTTGTGGCCCGGCCCGCGACGACTGCAGTCGGCACGGTCTGGACGGGCGGCGTTGTCGCGGCGACGGGCATGCTCCCGAGCGAGGGCGGCCGCGTCGACGTGCGCCGCAGGCCGCGGTTGCCGGTTCGCGGTTGCGGCCTGCGGGTTGCATGATGTGGCGATCGCGCGAGCGCGGCGACGGTGGCGGCGTGCGCGCAACATCGATATCGCATCAGGAGCGGCATACGCGTGGAGCGCCCGATCAGCCGCGGTCGGGCGGCGGTCGACGGGCCGCGCGGAGCGCCGCATTGTTTCGACAGGGCGGCTCGCACCGGCGCGAGCTCCGAGGCGCGACGCCGTTCGGGCGCGCGCGCCACGAATGCATCGGCTCGTGCACCCGCCCGCTCTCGCATTGCGCCGCGACCAATAAAAAAGCGGCATCCGCCTGCGTCAGATGCCGCACTTTTTTGACGGTGCGGCGCCCGAACCTCGCTTGCGCCGCGTAAGCGAAGCGCCGCCGTGCGAAACGATTCGGACGGCCGCGCCGTCAGAACGAATGCTCGGGCCCGGGGAAACCGCCGTCCTTCACCGCGCGCACGTAAGCCTCCACCGCCGCGAAGATGCCCGGCTGCCCGTGCATGAAATCCTTGACGAAGCGCGGCCGCTTGCCCGGGAAGATGCCGAGCATGTCGTGCAGCACGAGCACCTGGCCCGAGCACTCGACGCCCGCGCCGATGCCGATCGTCGGAATCGACAGCTCGCGCGTGACTTCGGCCGCGACGAGCGTCGGCACCGCTTCGAGCACGACGAGTTGCGCGCCCGCTTCCTCGACCGCGCGGGCGTCGCGCAGCAACTGCGCGGCGCCCGCTTCCGTCTTGCCCTGCACCTTGAAGCCGCCGAACGCGTGAACCGACTGCGGCGTGAGCCCGACGTGCGCGCACACGGGCACCGACCGCTCGACGAGGAAGCGCACCGTGTCGCCGAGCCATTCGCCGCCTTCGAGCTTGACCATCTGCGCGCCCGCGCGCATCAGCTTCACCGCGCTCGCGAACGCGTCGGCGGGCGTGCCGTACGAGCCGAACGGCAGGTCCGCGACGACGAGCGCGCGCGGCTGCACGCGCGCGACGCAGGCGGTGTGATACGCGATGTCGTCGAGCGTGACGGGCAGCGTCGTCGTCTGGCCTTGCAGCACGTTGCCGAGCGAATCGCCGATCAGCAGCACGTCGACGTTCGCGCGGTCGAGGAGGGCGGCGAAGCTCGCGTCGTAGCAGGTCAGCATCGCGATCTTCTCGCCGGCTTCACGCATCGCCTGCAGCTTGGGTACCGTCACGGCCGGTCGGCTGGATTCCTGGAGGTAGGTCATGGGAGGTCCGATTCGATGGTGAAAGAAAGGGCGGCGTCGCGACGGGCGACCGCGCGCGTGCGTCAGCGCGCGCTGCCGCCCTTGACGAAGAATTCCTTGCGGCCGCGCATCGACGCGATGCGGTCGACGAGCAGCGCAAGGTCGTCGGGGGAGTCGAGCGGATTCAGGTGCTCGGCCGCGACCGTCAGTACGGGCGTACGGTCGTAGTGATAGAAGAATTCGTTGTATGCGTCGCAGAGCGAGCGCAGATAGGCATCGCCGATCTGCAGCTCCATCGGCTCGCCGCGCTTCTGGATTCGCGCAAACAGCACTTCGGGGCTCGCCTGCAGATAGACGACGAGGTCGGGGGCGGGCGCCGGCGTGTCGAGGTGCGCGGCGAGCGACCGGTACAGCTGCCATTCGTCGTCGGGCAGCGTGAGCCGCGCGAAGATTTCGTTCTTCTGCGGCATGAAATCCGCAACGATCGGCGTGTTCGATTCGTATGTCGCAGCAATCTCGCGCGCCTGGCGCTCGCGCTGCAGCGCGAACGCGAGCTGCGTCGGCAGCGCGTAGCGCGCGGTGTCGCGATAGAAGCGTTCGAGAAACGGGTTGTCCTGCGGGCGTTCGAGGAGCGCGCGCATCGACCAGCGTTCGGCGAGCAGCGTCGCGAGCGTCGTCTTGCCGACGCCGATCGGCCCTTCGATCGCGAGGTAGCGGCACGGCGGCCGCCAGTCGGGGGCAGTGACGGTGAGCGGTGTCGAGTTCATCGGCAGCGGTTTTTTTCGGCGGCGGCCCGCATGGCCAGGCACTGGCAGGTCTGGACCTTCTCGATGCGCTGGTGCGCGACGTCCGCGAGGAATTCGTCGGCGCGGCCGCGCGCGGGAATCGCGAGCGCCGGATCGATCTCGACGAGCGGCACGAGCGCGAACGCGCGTTCGGTCAGGCGCGGATGCGGGACGACGAGGTCGGGTTCGGCGATCGTCAGTTCGCCGTAGAGCAGGATGTCGATGTCGAGCGTGCGCGGCGCGTTCCGGTACGGACGCTCGCGGCCGAAGTGGTGCTCGATCTTCTGGCAAAGCGCGAGGAGCGCACGCGCGGCGAGCGTCGTGTCGATCTTCACGACGCAGTTGTAGTAATCGCCGCCGTCCGCGTCGACGGGCGCCGTCCGGTACAGGCTCGACTTGCCGAGCACCGTGATGGTGTGCTGCTGGGCGAGGCAGACCACTGCGTCCTTCAAGGCCTGGCGCGCGTCGCCGAGATTGGCCCCCAGCCCGAGATAAGCAACCGTCATGGCTTTCCTTCCTACGTCGTTCGACGGCGCAAGCGTCAGTCGTTCGCGTCGGACTCGCCGCGCACGGCGCCTTCCGTGCCCTCGGCGCTTTCGTCCGTCCGGCGGCTGCGTCCGCCGCGGCGGCGCCGCTTGCGAGGCGACTTGTCGCGGCTGCCGCCCTGCGTGAGGAGAGCCTCGCGCGTCGCGGCGTCGCCGTCGATGAAATCAGTCCACCACTGTCCGACGGCGGGATCGAGCTCGCCGGATTCGCAGCGTAACAGGAGGAAATCATACCCCGCTCTGAATCGTTGGTGTTCGAGCAGCCGCAGCGCGCTGCGGCCGGAGCGCTTCTCGAGGCGCAACTGCAGCCCCCAGATCTCGCGCATGTCGGCCGAATAGCGCTTGTGGATCGCGAGCTTCTCGGTCTGCATGTCGATCACGTCGTCCATCGCGCGATTGATCGCGGGGACCGGATACTCGCCGTTTGCGGCGTACTGCTCGAAGCGCTGGCGCATGTCGTGCCAGAGGAGCGTCGCGAACAGGAAGCCGGGCGACACCGGCTTGCCCGCGCGCACGCGCGCGTCGGTGTTGTTCAGCGCGAGCGTGACGAACTTCTCGCCCTGCGGCTGTTCGAGCACGACGTCGAGGAGCGGCAGCAGCCCGTGGTGCAGCCCCTGCTTGCGCAACTGCTTCAGGCACGCGAGCGCGTGGCCCGACAGCAGCAGCTTCAGCATCTCGTCGAAGAGGCGCGCGGCCGGCACGTTGTTGATCAGATCGGCGAGCTCCTTGATCGGCTCGCGCGTCTTTTCCTCGATGTCGAAGCCGAGCTTCGCCGCGAAGCGCACGACGCGCAGCATCCGCACCGGGTCCTCGCGGTAGCGCGTCGCCGGATCGCCGATCATCCGCAGCAGGCGCGCGCGCATGTCGGCCATCCCGTCGTGATAGTCGAGCACGGTCTGCGACGCGGGATCGTAGTACATCGCGTTGATCGTGAAGTCGCGGCGCGCCGCGTCCTCGTGCTGCTCGCCCCACACGTTGTCGCGCAGCACGCGGCCGCTCGCGTCGACCGCGTGCGTGCGGCGGTCGAGCTCGTCGCGCTTCAGGCGCTTCGCGGGCGCGGGGTCGGCGGGCTCCTGCGGCGCGTCGACGAGCGCGCGGAACGTCGACACCTCGATCAGCTCCTGCCCGAACTGCACGTGGACGATCTGGAAGCGCCGGCCGATCAGCCGCGCGCGGCGGAACAGGCGCTGGACCTCGGTCGGCGTCGCGTCGGTCGCGACGTCGAAATCCTTCGGCGCGATGCCGAGCAGCAGGTCGCGCACGGCGCCGCCGACGATGAACGCGCGAAAGCCCGCTTGCTGCAGCGTGTCGGTCACGCGGATCGCGTTTTTCGAGATGAGCGCGGGATCGATCGCGTGAACGCTCGCGGGCACGACGGTCGGCTCGCCGTTGCGGGCCTTCTTTGGCGCGCTACGCGCGGATTTCGCGCGGCTCGCGGCGGCGGGCGCGGCCGATGCGCCGCCAACGGCGGCTTCGCGCGGGGCGGCCGGGGCCTGCGGCGCGTCTTGCGCCTCGCGGGCGTCCTGCCCGAACAGCTTGCGGATGAGTTTCTTGATCACGACGGTTGGAAGAGGTCGAGGATGCGCCAGCCGTGTTCGCGTGCGTATGCGCGCAGCGTGTCGTCGGGATTGGTCGCGATCGGGTCGGTGACTTTTTCGAGGAGCGGAATGTCGTTGTGCGAATCGCTGTAGAAGTAGCTGCGATCGAAGTCTTCCCAGCGCTTGCCGAGCGACGCGAGCCACGCCTGCGTGCGCGTGATCTTGCCTTCGCGGTAGCTCGGCGTGCCGCGCGGGCGGCCGGTGAACGCGGAGTCGGGACGGCCGTCGACGGTTTCCACTTCGCACGCGATCAGCGTGTCGACGCCGAACGCGGTCGCGATCGGGCGCGTGATGAATTCGTTCGTCGCGGTGACGATGCAGCAGAGGTCGCCCGCGTCCTGGTGCCGGCGCACGAGCTCGATCGCGGCGGGCAGCATCGCCGGCCGGATCACCTCGTGCATGTACTGGTCGTGCCATTGCGCGAGCTGCGCGCGCGAATACTTCGCGAGCGGCGTGAGCATCGCGCTCAGGTACGCGTGGATGTCGAGCTTGCCGGCCTTGTAGTCGGCGTAGAAGCTGTCGTTCTGACGCGAGAAGCTGTCCGCGTCGACGATGCCGAGACGGACCATGAAGCGGCCCCACTCGTGGTCGCTGTCGGTCGGGATCAACGTGTGATCCAAGTCGAAAAGTGCCAAATTAGTCATGGATGCGCATTTTACTTGAAGCTACTTGAACCGGCCCGGGGCGGCCTCGTCGCGCTCCGGCGCGGCCAGCATCGCGCGCAGGAGCGGCAGCGTCACCGCCCGCTTTTGCTCGAGCGAGAAGCGGTCGAGCGCGTCGAGGAGCGCCATCAGGCTCGGCATGTCGCGGCGGAAATGGGTAAGGAGGTAGAACGGCACGTCGTCGGCGAGCGCGATCCCGCGCTCCTTCGCCGCGTGCTTGAGCACGGCCACCTTGCCTTCGTCGGTGAGCGGCGCGAGATGGAACACGAGCCCCCAGCCGAGGCGGGTGCGCAGGTCCTCGCGGACGTCGAGCGCGAGCGGCGCGGCGGGGCCGGCCGCGACGAGCGCCGTCATCGGATGCGCGCGCACTTCGTTGAACAGGTTGAAGAGCGCGATCTGCTGCGCATCGTTGAGCGCGTCGCAGTCGTCGACCGCGTAGAGCGACGCGCGCGGATCGAACACGAACGCGTCGAGCCCGCTTTGCGGGCTCACGTAGCGCGCGTGGCCGTACGTCGTGTCGTGCACGAGCGCCTGCAGCAGGTGACTGCGGCCGCTGCCCGCTTCGCCCCATACGTAGAACGTGCGGTCGGCCACGGGGCCGGCCGCGAGCGCGAGATCGAGCTCGCGCAGGCGCGTGACGAGCTCGGCGTTCGTGCCCGAGTAGAAATTGTCGAACGTCGCGGGCGGCGGGGTGCCGAGGTCGAGCGTCAGTTGACGGGATACAGTCACGGTGCGAATCGGGTCCGGTGTTGCGTGCCCGAAGGGCGGCGGCGCGTGAACGGCATCGTCGGCGAGCGTCCGCGTCCGCGGCCGCTCGCGGCGGGCCGGCAGGCGGCGCGCCGCGAGCGGGCGGCCCGCCGTGCGGCGGCGCCCGCCAGGCGAGGGCGCGGCCGCTCGAGCGGCGAAAACGGTGACGAATGGAGCACGATGCGTTCCCTGATGAATCGATGCGGGGAATTCCGGCCGCCCGGCCGGCTTCGGGTAAAATCGCATTTTACCGACCTTCTCGCATTCCCCCATGAATCCTCCGAAATCCGCTCCTGACGCTCAAGGTCTGTCCTATCGCGACGCGGGCGTCGACATCGACGCGGGCGATGCGCTCGTCGACAAGATCAAGCCCTTTGCGAAGAAAACGCTGCGCGACGGCGTGCTCGGCGGCATCGGCGGGTTCGGCGCGCTGTTCGAAGTGCCGAAGAAGTATCGCGAACCGGTGCTCGTGTCGGGCACCGACGGCGTCGGCACGAAGCTCAAGCTCGCGTTTCATCTGAACAAACACGACACGGTCGGCCAGGATCTCGTCGCGATGAGCGTGAACGACATCCTCGTGCAGGGCGCCGAGCCGCTGTTCTTCCTCGACTATTTCGCGTGCGGCAAGCTCGACGTCGACACGGCCGCGACCGTCGTCAAGGGCATCGCGCAGGGCTGCGAGCTGTCGGGCTGCGCGCTGATCGGCGGCGAGACGGCGGAGATGCCGGGCATGTATCCGGACGGCGAATACGATCTGGCGGGCTTCGCGGTCGGCGCGGTCGAGAAAAGCAAGATCATCGACGGCAGCACGATCGTCGAGGGCGACGCGGTGCTGGGCCTCGCGTCGAGCGGCATCCATTCGAACGGCTTCTCGCTCGTGCGCAAGATCATCGAACGCGCGAATCCGGACCTGTCGGCCGATTTCCACGGCCGCTCGCTCGCCGACGCGCTGATGGCGCCGACCCGCATCTACGTGAAGCCGCTCCTCGCGCTGATGGAGAAGATCGCGGTGAAGGGCATGGCGCACATCACGGGCGGCGGCCTCGTCGAGAACATTCCGCGCGTGCTGCGCGACGGCCTCACCGCCGAACTCGACCAGCGTACGTGGCCGCTGCCGCCGCTGTTCCAGTGGCTGCAGCAGCACGGCGGCGTCGCCGACGCGGAAATGCACCGCGTGTTCAACTGCGGGATCGGGATGGCCGTGATCGTATCGGCCGCCGATGCGGACGAAGCGCTCCGCCAGCTGACCGACGCCGGCGAGCAGGTGTGGAAGATCGGCGCCGTGCGCGCGAGCCGCGAGGGCGAGGCGCAGACGGTCGTGGTCTGACGCGCCGCGCCGTCGGGATGTTCATCGAAAGCCGCCCGGAGCCGATCCGGGCGGCTTTTTTTCTGGGCCGCGCGCTGCGCCGATGACGGCCGCGCATGGGGCCGGAGCAAGTGCCGAAGCGCCAGCAGCTTTGCACGGGTCGGGATTAGGCGCTGATGCGCCGAGTTTCGTCGACGTCCGCCCGGCATGAGCGCTGAAGCGCCACCTGTGGTCGATAGGAGGAACGACGATGACCGACGACGAACACGCGATTCGCGAACTGATCGAAACCTGGTTCGTCGCGAGCCGGCGCGGCGATCTGACGACGGTGCTCGATCTGATCGCCGACGACGCGATCTTCATGGTGCCCGGCCGGCCGCCGTTCGACAAGGCGGCGTTCGCCGCCGCGTCGCGGGACGCGAATGCGGTGAGCCCGCCGCCGCGGATCGACGGCCGCTACCGGATCGACGAATTGCGCGTGCTGGGCGACTGGGCGTACCTGCGCAACTTCCTCGAAATCGACGTGACGCCGCCGGGCGGCGACACCATGCGCCGCTGCGGCCATACGCTGACGATCCTGCGCAAATCGGACGGCCGCTGGCGGCTCGTGCGCGACGCGAATCTGCTCGCGTCGCCCGCCTGACGGGCGGGGCGGGCGGCGTGCAGCCCGTCAGGCCGGCGCGCGGCCGTCGAGCACCCGCTCGAGCGCGTCGACCGCGCGCGCGGTCGCGTCCGTGGCGCAGCAATCGACGACGACCCGCTCCGGCATCGCGCGCAGCCATGTCAACTGCCGCTTGCAGAGCTGCCGGGTCGCGAAGATGCCCTTGTCGCGCATCGTCCGGTAGTCGGTCACGCCGTCCAGATACTCCCACGCCTGCCGGTAGCCGACGCAGCGCATCGACGGCAGGCCGAGATGCAGATCCTCGCGCCGGCGCAGGCGCTCGACTTCGTCGATGAAGCCCGCCTCCAGCATCGCGTCGAAGCGCGCGGCGATGCGCGCGTGCAGCACCGCGCGGTCCGACGGCTCGAGCGCGACGGGCACGAACCGCAGGCCCGCCGCCGCGTCGTCGTCGCGCGGCGGCGCGGCGAGGAGCGCGGACATCGGCCGCCCCGTCAGCCGATACACCTCGAGCGCGCGCTGAATGCGCTGCGAATCGTTCGGCGCGAGCCGCGCGGCCGTCGCCGGATCGACGCTCGCCAGGCGCGCGTGCAGCGCGGGCCATCCGTCGCGCGCGGCTTCGGCGTCGAGCGTCGCGCGCACCTCCGGGTCGGCCGCCGGCAGGTCGTTCAGGCCCTGCGTCAGCGCCTTGTAGTAGAGCATCGTGCCGCCCGCGAGGAGCGGCGTGCGGCCGCGCGCGGCGATTTCGGCGACGACGCGCAGCGCGTCTGCGCGGAATTCGGCGGCCGAGTAAGCGTCGGCCGGATCGACGATGTCGATCAGATGATGCGGCACGGCCGCGCGCTCGTCGCGCGTCGGCTTCGCGGTGCCGATGTCCATTCCGCGGTAGACGAGCGCCGAATCGACGCTGACGATCTCGATCGGCCGGCGCGCGGCGAGCGCGAGCGCGGCGGCCGTCTTGCCGGACGCGGTCGGGCCGAGCAGGCACGCGACCGTCCGCGCGGGTGCTGCGGTGCGTTCGCTCATTGGCCGCGCATGAAGAGCCGGTCGAGATCGCCGAGCGTCAATTGATACCAGGTCGGCCGGCCGTGGTTGCATTGGTCCGCGCGCTCGGTCGCCTCCATCTGGCGCAGCAGCGCGTTCATCTCGTCGAGCGTGAGCCGCCGGTTCGCGCGCACCGCGTGATGGCACGCGAGCGTGCCGAGCAGTTCGTGCTGGCGCTCGGTCAGCACCCGCGAGCCGCCGAATGCGTGCAGATCCGCGAGCACCGCGCGCGCGAGCGCCTGCAGGTCGGCATCCTTCAGGAGCGCGGGCACCGCGCGGATCGCGAGCGTCGTCGGCGACAGCACCGCGAGATCGAAGCCGAGCGCGTCGAGCGTCTCGCGCTCTTCCTCGGCCGTGCCGATCTCGACGGGCGTCGCGCTCATCGACACAGGAATCAGCAGCGTCTGCACGGCCACCGTGCGGTCGGCGAGCGCGCGTTTGAACTGCTCGTACAGAATCCGCTCGTGCGCGGCGTGCATGTCGACGATCACGAGGCCGCGCGCGTTCTGCGCGAGCACGTAGATGCCGTGGATCTGGCCGACCGCGAAGCCGAGCGGCTGCTCGTCGTGCATCGGGAGGGCGGACGCATCCGCCGCCGAGAACGCGGGCGACGCGGCGCCGCCCGGCATGGTCGCGAAGCGGTGCGCGCTCGGCGTATCCGCTGCATCCGTCGCGTCGCGTGCCTCGAGCCCGTCGCCCGTCGTTCCGTGCGGCGTGCCCGCGTCGTTCCGGCCGAAAAGCGCGTCGTACAGCGCGAGCGGTTGCGCGACGGGCAGCGTGCCTTGCGTCATCCGCGATTGCCGCAGCCACGTGTGGCCGGGCGCCGGCTGGCCGGCGCCGGCGTCCGCGCCGGCCGCGAGGCCCGGGCGGACGAACGACGCGCCCGGCGCGGCGAACGATTCGGTCGACGCCGGCTCGACCGGCGAAAGATGCGCGGCGTGGCCGCCCGCGGTCGTTTCCGGCGACGCGCCCGCATGCCGCGCGAGCGCGCGCTGCACCGCATGGAACACGAACTGGTGGATCGAGCGCGAATCGCGGAAGCGCACCTCGATCTTCGACGGATGGACGTTCACGTCGACGGCTTCCGGCGGCAGGTCGAGGAACAGCACGTACGACGGATAGCGGTCGCCGTGCAGCACGTCCTCGTACGCGGCGCGCGCCGCATGCGTGAGCAGCTTGTCGCGCACGAAGCGGCCGTTGACGAAGAAGTATTGCTGGTCCGCGCGGCCGCGGCTCGCGGTGGGCAGCCCCGCGCAGCCGTAGACGGCAAGCGGCCCGGCGCGCTCGTCGAGCGGCAGATGCGCGCTCGAGAAGCCTTCGCCGAGAATCTTCGCCACGCGCGCCGCCGGCTCGCTCGCGTTCCAGTGCTCGACCGCGCGGCCGTTGTGCAGCACCGAGATCGCGACGTCCGGCCGCGCGAGCGCCGCGCGGCGGATCATCTCGAGGCAATGGCCGAATTCGGTCTGCTCGCTCTTCAGGAATTTGCGGCGCGCGGGCGTGCTGAAGTACAGCTCGCGCACTTCGATCGTCGTGCCGCGCGTGCCGGCCGCGGGCGCGAGCACGCCCGTCTGCGCGTCGATGCGCGTCGCGTGCGCGGCCTCCTCGGTGCGGCTCGTGATGAACATTTCGGCGACCGATGCGATCGACGCGAGCGCCTCGCCGCGGAACCCGAGCGTCGCGACCGCCTCGAGCTCGGCGAGCGAGCGGATCTTGCTCGTCGCGTGGCGCATCAGCGCGAGCGGCAGCTCGTCGGCGGGAATCCCGCAGCCGTCGTCGGTGATCGAGATGCGCTTGACGCCGCCTTCGTCGAGCATGATGCGCAGCGTGCTCGCGCCCGCGTCGAGCGCGTTTTCGACGAGCTCCTTGACGACGGACGCGGGCCGCTCGACCACTTCGCCCGCCGCGATCTGGCTGATCAGCTGATCGGGCAGCGGCTGGATCGCGCGCAGCTGGCGCGGCGCGGACGGGGAGGCGCCGTCGGGCGTCGCGCCCACGGCGGAATCGGTGAATTCGGACATGGCGGAATTATAGCGAGCCTGTGCCGGGCGTCGCCCGCCGCGCTCGGTGCGCGACGTCGCTCGCCGACCAAATTTCACGGTCGCTTAAGGCACTTTCGGTATCATGACAGCATGGATTTTTCGCATCCGGCCCTGCTTCTGGCCTTTTTGCGGCCGGCGCGCGCTCACTTCGTCACCGACACAAGGAAACGCATTTGGAAACGCTGCTTCATTTCGTCAGCCTCGTCTTGCACATCGATGCATTTCTCGGCGATTTCATCCGGCAGTATGGCGCCTGGGTCTATCTGGTGCTGTTCCTGATCGTTTTCTGCGAAACCGGGCTCGTGGTCTTCCCGTTCCTGCCGGGCGATTCGCTGCTCTTCATCGCGGGCGCGTTCGCGGCGACGGGCGAAATGACGCTCGCGGGGCTCATCGTGCTGCTGCTCGTCGCGGCGGTCGGCGGCAATACGGTCAACTATCTGATCGGCCGCGCGATCGGGCCGAGAGTCTTCAACACGCACATTCCGGGGCTCGAGCGCTTCCTCGATCGCGCCGCGCTGCAAAAGACTCACAACTTCTACGAGCGGCACGGCGGCAAGACGCTCGTGCTCGCGCGTTTCATCCCGGTCGTGCGCACGTTCGCGCCGTTCGTCGCGGGCGCATCGGCGATGAGCTTCGCGCGCTTTCAGCTGTTCAACGTGATCGGCGCGCTGATCTGGGTGCTGCTGCTCGTGTTCCTCGGCTACTTCTTCGGCAACATTCCGTTCATTCGCCATTACCTGAACGTGATCGTGCTCGTCGGGATCGGCGCGGCGGTGATTCCCGTCGCGATCGGCGCGCTGTGGAAGCTGCTGCGCCGCAAGTCGGACGGGCAGAAGACGCAGGGGAGCCGCTGAGCGGCGAGAGGCGGGAGCCGCCGCGACGCGCGCGGCCTGCGACGCGCGCGGCACGGTGCGCAGGATTGCACGGCGTGGCATGAGCCACGCCGTTTTTCATGGTGCGTCGTGCGGCGTGATTCGGCTCGACGCGTGAACGGCCTGTCGCCGCATGGCAAGCTGGAACGGAAACGATCGCCGAATGCGACGCCGCCCGCTTCGAAGAGGGGGGCGACGATGGAAGGGCCAAGCGGGGCGGCCTGCGCGGTGCGCACCGCGCGAGCATGTCGTCGCGACGGTGCGATTGCGCGGCGCGCGCCGCGCGACGGCGTCAGGACTTGACGGCATCCGCGGTCGTCCGATGCGCGATCGGGGTTTCCGGCGTCGGATAGCCGGCTTCGCGGAACGTGTCGAGGATCGCGCGATTGGTGTCGCAGTACACCTGCCAGTAGTTCCCGGGTTGCGTCGACGGCCGCACGAACAGGAGCGGGCCTTCCGGCGTGAACGACAGCACGCCGACGTCGGGCGCCGGATGCTTGACGACGTTCGGGATCAGCTCGAGCGCCGCCTTCAGGCGCCGGATCGCATCGGACGCGTCGACGCCGTTCGCGATCTTCGCCGTCAGATCGACGCGACGCGTCGGCGTCGCGCTGTAGTTCGCGATGTTGTCGGAGAAGATCTTGTTGTTGCCGACGAGCGTGACGACGTTGTCTCCCGTGACGATCGTCGTGCCGAAGAGGCCGAGCTCCTTGACGGTGCCTGTCACGCCGCCCGCCGAGATCACGTCGCCGACCTTGAACGGGCGCAGCACCTGCATGAACACGCCGGCCGCGAAGTGCGCGAGCAGGCCGCCCCACGCGGTGCCGACCGCGAGGCCGAGGCCCGCGAGCAGCGCGGCGAACGAAGTGGTTTGCACTCCGAACACTTGCAGGATCGCGAGGATCAGGAGCACCGTGAGCAGCACGCTGACGACGGACTCCAGATAGTGCGACAGCGTCGCGTCGACTTTTCCGCTTCTGCGGATGATCTTGCCCATCAGGTTCGTGACGATCCGGATCGCCCAGCGTCCGATGATCCAGAGCGCGATCGATGCGATGACTTGCAGGCCGAAATCGATGCCGCGAGTGACGATGAAGGTTTGCACGGAGGCGAGATCCACGAAGAGGTCTCCAAATGAATTGAACGGAGGCGGCCGTGAAGCCACGCGAAAAGGGGCTTTGTTATAACCGACTCGCGGCGATGGGGCAACCTTCGCCGCGCGACCGGTGCGTCACGTGGAGCGATGCGGCGTGAAAGGAACCTGCCGGATGTTGCCGCGGCGCGCAATGATCGCCGTGCTTTCCGGGATCTTTTCCCACGCGTCGTGCAGGTCGACGAGCGGCTCGGACAGCACGAGGAAAGCGTCGTCGCCGATTGCCTGGATGCGCGGATCGTGCGGATACAGCTCGTGCAGATGGTGGAACGACGCGCTGTGAAAGAGCGAGCGCGAGTCGCGCTCGCTCGAATAGCGGACCGCGACGACCTGCTCGCCGTCGGTCGCGCAGACGGTCATGTTGAGCGGCGCGTCGACGCGATGATGTGCGCCCGCATCCTCGATCGTTCCCGCCATTCGCTCGAGCGCGGGCAGCGGATCGTGCTCGAGCCCGAACGTGAGCGCGAGATGGAACATCACTTCGGAGTCCGTCGAACCTTCGATCGACGCGAAGAGCGCGGGATCGATGCGCATCATCAGCTCGCGCCGCAGCGTGTGATAGTGACGGATCAGCCCGTTGTGAGCGAACAGCCAGCGGCCGCGGCGAAACGGGTGGCAGTTGGTTTCCTGCACGGGCGTGTCGGTCGCCGAGCGAACGTGCGCGACGAAGAGCGGCGAGCGGATCGCACGCGCCGCTTCGCGCAGGTTGCGGTCGTTCCATGCGGGACTCACGCAGCGGTAGAGGAACGGAATCTCGTCGGGTTCTCCGTACCAGCCGATGCCGAAGCCGTCGCCGTTGGTCGTCGTCGCGCCCATCCGCGAATGCAGGCTCTGGTCGATCAGCGAATGCTTTGCGCGAAACAGCACGGTTTCGAGCTGGATCGGATTGCCGGTGTAGGCGAGCCAGCGGCACATCGTAAGCACCTCCGTCGAACGCGCGCGGGCGGATCGATCGCCGCGATCATCGTGATCGCCGAGATTCGCCGCGCAGACTGCGATGTGCGAAGCCTAGCCGATTTTGCGCGCGCCTGCTGCTAGGCGGCTCTGGGCCGAGCGCGGCGCAAAACGAAACGGGCCGCATGCGCGCGCATGCGGCCCGTTGCCGGGGCGGCCCCGTTTCGTCACGCATCGTCACGCTCCGCCCGCGCTCGCGCGCGTGCGGAGCGCGGCTCGACGCGTTATGTCGCGGACGTGCGTCCGTACGTATCCTCGAAGCGAACGATATCGTCCTCGCCGAGGTACGCGCCCGACTGGACTTCGATCAGCTCGAGCGGAATCTTGCCGGGGTTCTTCAGGCGGTGCGTGGCGCCGAGCGGAATGTAGGTGGACTGATTTTCGGTCAGGATGATTTCGTTGCCGTCGTTCGTGACGAGCGCGGTGCCCTTCACGACGATCCAGTGCTCCGCGCGATGATGATGCATCTGCAGGCTCAGTTGCGCGCCCGGATTGACGACGATGCGCTTCACCTGGAAGCGGTCGCCCTGATCGATGCCTTCGTACGAGCCCCACGGCCGGATCACGCGGCGATGCGTGACGGATTCGTGCCGGCCCGACGCGTTCAGCCATTCGACGACCTTCTTCACGTCCTGCGCGCGGTCGCGATGCGCGACGAGCACGGCGTCCGCGGTTTCGACGATGACGATGTTGTCGATGCCGATCGCGGCGACCATTCGATGCTCGGCGCGGATGTACGAGTTCTCGACCGAGTCGGTGTATACATCGCCGATGAGCGCGTTGCGCTGCGCGTCGGTGGCCGCGATGTCGGCGAGCGCGCTCCACGAGCCGATGTCGTTCCAGCCGAGATTCGCGGCGACGACGACGGCTGCGCGCTCGGTCTTCTCCATCACCGCATAGTCGATCGACACGTTCGGGCTTGCCGCGAACGCTTGCGGATCGAGCCGCAGGAAATCGCAATCGCGCTTCGCCGCATCGAGCGCGAGCTCGGCCTGGCGCGCGATGTCGGGCGCGTGGCTGCGCAGCTCGTCGAGATACGTCGACGCCTTCAGCATGAACATCCCGCTGTTCCAGTAGTAGCCGCCGTCCGCGACGAAGCGCTCGGCGGTCGGGGCATCCGGCTTCTCGACGAACGCGTCGACGCGATAGACCTGCGCGTCGCCCGCGAGCGCCGCGCCGCGGCGGATGTAGCCATAGCCGGTGTGCGCCTGCGCCGGGGTGACGCCGAAGGTGACGAGATGCTCGTCGGCCGCGACGGTCGCCGCCGTCTTCACGACGTCGACGAATGCGGCTTCGTTGTCGATTGCGTGATCGGACGGCAGCACGAGCAGTAGCGCATCGGGCGATTCGCGCAGCGCGAGGAGAGCGGCGATCGCGATCGCGGGCGCGGTGTTGCGCCCCATCGGCTCGAGGACGATCGACGACGGCGTGATCCCGACCTGGCGCAACTGCTCGGCGACGAGGAAGCGCTGCTCGTTGTTGGTGACGACGATCGGCGCGCCGATGCCTTCGACGTCGCGTACGCGCAGTGCGGTCTGTTGGACGAGCGTGTTGTCGCCGGTGAGCTTCAGATACTGTTTCGGATAGCCGCCGCGCGACATCGGCCAGAGGCGAGTGCCGCTGCCGCCGCACAGGATCACCGGAAAAATGTTCATGAATGACCTCGGTTTGCAAAGCTGTTCTGGCTCGTGCCGCTGAACCAGTGGTTTTCGATTCTTTCGACGCGCCGGCCTGCCTTGTTTCGTCGGCCGATTTTCAACTGTCAGGATGATCTTGGCGAATCGCATTTCCCCGTGCGATTCGCCATCGTGCGTGCGATAGTACATTACGCATCCAACGCCAAGCCTTCACGAGCGGCCGCGCTCGATTGCCGCGCACCCGCTCCAGCGGCCGCGCGGCGGCGCCGGCGAGCCGCGCGACGACGGCCTCCGGCGTCGTGAACGCGTGCAGCCGCCAGTCCCAGTACAGCGGATAGCGCAGCAGGGCGCCCGCCGTCAGCATGTCGAGCGTGAGCGTGCGCTCGCGCCACGGCAGCGGTGCGAGCGCGTCGTGCGTGAGGCCCCATCCGGCATAGAACGGCAATCCGTACGTGTAGACGGTCTTGCCGCGCAACAACGCGTCGAAGCCTGCAAGCGATGAAAGCGTGTGAACTTCGTCGGCCGCTTCGATCAGCGACAGCAGATCGGATTCCATGTCGACGACGTCGGCGAGCCGCGCGGCGTCGACGAGGCCCTTGCGGTTGCCCGACAGGACGTCGGGGTGCGGTTTGTAGACGACGAACGCATCGGGACGGCGCGAGCGGACTTCGCGCAGCAGCGCGTCGGCTGTGCTGAGCGTGCGCGTGCCGAGGCGGATCGACGCGTCGTCTGCGACCTGTCCGGGCACGAGCGCGATCGGCCGTCCCGCGGGTCGCGACCACGCAGGCGCGCGGCGGCCGAGGTTGTACTTCGTGATGCCGTGGCGCACGATGCGCTCGCGTAGCGCGGCCGCGCGCGCGAGTTCGGCGTCGGTGAAATCGGCGTCGTTGAAAATCGTTGTCAGATCGCTCGGTCGGCTCGCGTCGAAATAGAGCCCGCGACGGTCGATCGCCTGGCTATACGGCGCGTTCATGTCGGAGCCGAGTCCGAGCGAATGTATGAAGCCGTCTTCGATGCGCACGTGCGCGACGCCGGGGTCGAGCCCCTCTGTGCTGCGCGCGCCCCAGAGCGCGGCGCATTCGTTCGCGTGCACCGCCGCGGGCGCATGCGCCCAGCGCAGTCGGCCTCCGCCTGCCGCGAGGAACGGCGTCGCGAACGGCCGCTTCCAACGCTGGAAGCGCACGCCGACAACCCGCTCGAGATCCTTGAACCGTTCCGCGACCACGTGCTGCAGCTCGATGCCGTCAAGCGCGGCGGACAGGCTACCCGGCGCGTGCGTCGTGGGATCGAGGTAGTGTGCGATGCGCACGAACACGACGTCGAAGAGCGCTGCGAGCGTCGGGCGCGCGCCGCGGCCAGGCAGCGCATGGCGGTCGTCGGTGAGGCCCCAGCCGGCATAGTACGGCGTTCCGAATACATGCGTACGCACACCGGCAAGGAGTGCGCTCATGCCTTCGGACGCGTCGACGACATACACATGATCGACGTGGCGCAGCAAGTCGGCGAGCGAATACGGCGGCGCGACGTGACGCACGCCGCCCGGCAGCGCGTTCGAATCCACGGACAGCCAGCGCCCCGTCGCGACGTCGCCGCTTCGAATCATCCAGAATTCCGCATCAGGGTGTGCTGCACGCGCCGTTTGCATCATCGCCTCGAAATCGTTTGAACGGACGCGCGCGGATGCGTGAACGTTCGCCGAGGTTGCTCGTCGCTCGTCGATCAACAGCACACGCTTGCGGCGCGTGGAGGTGTCGATCGCCAAGGGGGCGCGTGCGGCGCGTCCGCGCAGATGCAATGCGTCGGCGAGCAATACGCGTTGCATGAGCGCGGCGATTTCGGGGCCGCTGCCGGCGGACGGATGGGTCGCGAGCGCATCGGCGATCGCGTCGGCGAACGCCTGGGGGCCGCTCGCCTCGGCCGGCACGCAGAACCACGAGCGCAGAGGCGCGCCGCGCGCCTCGGGCGGCGCGATCGGTCCCGGCCATGCGGCGCGCGCGCGGATGCCGACGATGCGCGCGATGCGCAGCGCGGCACGCCCGCTCCAGTGATCGAGCCACAGACGATCCGAACAGCGTGCGGTCCAGCTCGCGAGCCGCGCGCCGTATGTGATGCTGCGCAAGTCGAATCGAGGAGCTGGGGACGCGGCCATCTAATCCAGCGATGCAATGAAGCGGTCGACGATATCGAAATGCGCCGCCCAGGTCGGCGCGCGAAAGCCGGCGATGCGATCGAGTTGCGCGCGCCGCTCGGGGCTGTCCGCGCGTGCATACGCTTCGATGCGGGCGAGCCATCCGGGACCGTCGAGCGGATCGAGATAATCGGGAACGTCGGCCGCGATTTCGCGGAACACGTCGAGATCGCTCGCGAGCACGGGTACGTTTGACTCGAGCGCTTCGACGAGCGGCATGCCGTAGCCTTCGACAAACGACGGAAAGAGCAGCGCGCGCGCGTGCTGCAGCCATGCATGCAGCCGGTCATCAGAGCAATCGGATTGTTCGATCACCGCGCCGCGCAGGCTCGCGCAACGCTCCAGCATGTCGATCACGTTTTCGCATTCCCAGCCGCGTCGGCCGATCACGACGAGTTTCGGTGCGGCATCGCCGAGGCGTTCGACGAGCCTGCGCCACACGTGCAGCATGAACCAGTGATTCTTGCGCGGCTCGATCGTGCCGAGCATCACGAAGTACGGTGACGCGAGCGGTGCGGCTTGCGCAGGCCGCGGCTCGGTGCCGCCCGCGAGCGGCGCGACGATGGCGGGCGGCAGCGCGAGCGCAGCGCGCTTTGCTTCCTGCGCAAGCGAGTCGAGCGTCGCCTGCGAATTCGCGATGAGGCCGTCGGCGTGACGAAGGGCGGTGTGGATTCGCTTGCGGTGGACGTCGTCGATGCCCGGCCGGCTGTACTCCGAGTGCGTCAACGGAATCAGGTCGTGCACCATGAATACCGCGCGGCCGCTTCTTCGCTGCGCCGACTGGTAATAGCGCGGGTATTCCATTCCGGTGTGGCTCGTGTGCAGCAGTGTCGAGCCGGCGGGCGC
Source organism: Burkholderia sp. ABCPW 111 (assembly GCF_000773065.1). Taxonomy (NCBI): domain Bacteria; kingdom Pseudomonadati; phylum Pseudomonadota; class Betaproteobacteria; order Burkholderiales; family Burkholderiaceae; genus Burkholderia; species Burkholderia sp. ABCPW 111. Next base: position 83,420 of record NZ_JPWT01000110.1, read on the forward strand.
CGGCCGCATCCGGTTGATGGTCCATGTGCGAGCGAGCAGGTTCGCGATGTAGCGCCGGTCCGGGTGCTGGGCGAGCAGCATCGCAAACGTTCGCTGCGAGTCGGCTTCGCTCAGAACGGCGGAGTAGCCGAATTCGCTCAGCATTCCGCGCGCGCAGGCGCCGTACCGCTCGACGTACGCGAGGCCGACGCGATCGATCCCTGTCGGTAGCAGCCTCTTGTAGCATCGGCTTATCAGGCGTGTGACGTTCAGGCAAATATGTGTCACGGGGATGCAATCTTTCTATGAGAATACGGGCGGCTTGAATGACCTTCACGCGCACGGACGGCTATTCGCGCGCGGCTGGTCGCGTTCCGGAATGCGTTTGCAATAGGCGACAATTGATGCTGAAATATTTTATTGCATCTCCGAAAGTGCGACAATTTTCGCCTCTGTCTATATCTGGGGCCCAACGATACATGTCACGTTTGTCTTGCGGTGCTTCTTATATCACGCTTGCGGTTGGCGCGATTTTGCTCGTGGGCTGTTCGGCCATTCCCACGTCTGGGCCTAGTCGTTCCCAGATCGACAAGGCGCCCGGCCAGTCACAGAATCAGGCGAGTGCGTCCGTTCCGGGCATTCAGATCGTCGACGTGACCGACGGCGTTGCGCGGCGGCTTTATGCGGAGCGCAACCGCGGTGATTTTTCGGCGTTGCTCGGCAACAATGCCCGCTTCCAGCAGGAGCTTGGCGTCGGCGATACGATCGAAGTGTCGATCTGGGAGGCGCCACCCGCGACGCTCTTCGGCGTAGCGCAAACGAGCGATTCGAAGGCGGGCGCAACCAACGCGAAAGTGACGGTGTTGCCTGACCAAGTGATCAACGGCGACGGTACAATCGACGTGCCGTTTGCCGGCCCGATCAAAGCGGCGGGCCGCACGCCGGCGGAACTGCAGCGGATCATCGCCGCGCGTCTGAAGAACATGGCGCACGATCCGCAGGTACTCGTGAAGCTGTCGCGCAATGCAACCTCGTACGTCACAGTCGTCGGCGACGTCGTGAAGAGCGACCGGATGCAGTTGTCCGCGCGCGGCGAGCGTCTGCTTGATGCGTTGGCGAGCGCAGGGGGGGTGCGCCAACCAGTTGACAAGATTACGATTCAGGTGACGCGCGGCGATGTCGTCGCGTCGCTGCCGCTCCAGTCGGTGATCCGCGATCCAAAACAAAACGTCCCGTTGCGCGCCGGCGATGTCGTGACGGCGCTATTTCAGCCATACAGCTTCATGGCACTCGGTGCCACCGGCAAGAACGAGGAAATCAACTTCGAGGCGCAGGGCATCACGCTTGCGCAGGCGCTTGCGCGAGCGGGGGGCTTACAGGATGCGCGCTCGGATGCGCAAGGCGTGTTCATCTTCCGGCTGGAGGACGCAAAGGCGCTGCAGTGGCCGAACGCGCCAGCGCGCACGACGGCCGACGGCAGGGTGCCTGTCGTCTATCGCGTGAATCTGCGTGATCCAAGTTCATTTTTTGTCGCCCAAAGTTTCATGATGGACAACAAGGACGTGCTGTATGTCTCGAATGCGCCTGTTGCCGAGCTGCAGAAGTTCTTGAATCTCGTGTTCTCGGTTGCCTATCCGCTCGTGACGGGCGTACAGACTTTCCGTTGACTCGACGCCGAATGGGCGTGGGTGATGTGGGTTCGCGGCCGGCATGCGTCGTGGGTATGCGTTTGCGGCGTTGTTTCTTCAGGCACACGGCGTAGCCGCATCGGGGGCGAACTCGCCGGCCTGGGGATGTCGGCGGGCTGGGCCGCGGCAATGTCCGGGACGAAAGAGGGAAATCCAAACCGGAAGGGTGGGAAGTAGCACCGGCCGAATATGAAGTTACGAATCTGGCTTGTCACGAATGATATTAACGAGTGAGTCGACAATGAGCGTCACGGCAATCATTACAGGAATTACAGGGCAAGACGGTGCATACCTCGCTCAGCTCCTGCTCGAGAAAGGTTATGTCGTGTACGGTACTTACCGACGCACGAGCTCGGTGAATTTCTGGCGTGCGGAGGAACTCGGCATCGCTGCGCATCCGAATTTCCATCTCGTCGAGTACGATCTGACGGACTTGAGTGCGAGCATTCGTCTGCTGAAAACGACGCAAGCAACGGAGGTCTACAATCTCGCCGCACAGAGTTTCGTCGGCGTATCGTTCGAGCAACCGATCACCACTGCGGAAATCACGGGCGTCGGGCCTCTGAATCTGCTCGAGGCGATCCGCATCGTCAATCCCGCGATCCGCTTCTATCAGGCCAGCACGTCTGAGATGTTCGGCAAGGTACAGGCGGTTCCGCAGACCGAGCTGACGCCTTTCTACCCGCGCAGTCCATATGGCGTGGCAAAGCTCTACGCGCACTGGATTACCGTCAACTATCGCGAGAGCTACGGCATCTTCGGATGCAGCGGAATCTTGTTTAATCACGAGTCGCCATTGCGGGGCCGGGAGTTCGTGACGCGCAAGATTACCGATAGCATCGCGAAGATTCGCCTCGGTAAACTCGATGTGCTCGAGCTCGGCAATCTTGACGCGAAGCGAGACTGGGGTTACGCGAAGGAGTATGTCGAGGGGATGTGGCGAATGCTGCAGGCCGACAAGCCCGACACTTACGTGTTGGCCACCAACCGCACCGAGAAAGTCCGGGATTTCGTCGATATGGCCGCGTGCGCCGCGGGCTTCGCGCTCGCTTGGGAAGGCCGCGATGAGAACGAGGTGGGTATCGAACGGTCGTCCGGCAAGACGATCGTGAAGATCAATCCGAAGTTCTATCGGCCAGCGGAAGTCGATTTGCTGATCGGCGACCCGGCGAAGGCGCGCGATTCGCTTGGCTGGCGGCCCGGCACGACGCTCGAGCAACTGTGTCAGATGATGGTCGAGGCGGATATCCGCCGCAACGAGGCTGGCTTTTCGTTCTGACGTTTTCGCTATGGCAAAGATTCTGATTACGGGGATCGACGGTTTTACCGGACGCTATCTCGCAAGACGGCTGGCGGGCAGCGGGCACGATGTGTGCGGGATCGCTCATCGGGCGGACAACGGGTGCGAATGGCGAACGTACATGGCGGATTTGCTCGATCGCGCCCGCCTCGCGGAAATCTGCGAGTTAGAACGGCCCGATGCTGTCGCGCACCTGGCTGCGATCGCGTTCGTCGCGCATGACAACGTGAGCGCGATCTATCAGACCAATGTGGTCGGCACGCGCAATCTGCTCGACGCCCTGGCCTCATGCTCGCATGTGCCGCGGTCCGTCTTGCTTGCAAGCAGCGCAAACGTCTACGGTAACGCCAATCATGAATGGATCGACGAGTCGACGCCGCCTGCGCCTGCCAACGACTATGCGGTCAGCAAGCTGGCGATGGAGTTCGTCGCGCGGCTATGGTGCGAGCGGCTGCCGATCGTCGTCGTGCGCCCGTTCAATTACACGGGCGTTGGCCAAGCCGCCAATTTTCTGCTGCCGAAGATCGTCGCGCATTATCGTGACCGGGCACGAGTTCTCGAACTCGGGAATCTTGACGTCATCCGTGATTTTTCCGATGTGCGCACCGTGGTCGCGACCTACGAGAAGCTGCTTGGCGGCGCTTTCGCGGGCGAGACGTTCAATGTTTGCTCCGGCATTGGGCATTCTCTACAGGACGTATTGTTGACGATGGCGGCGTTGACCGGTCATCGGCCGGAGATTCGCGTTAATCCGAATTTCATCAGAGCGAATGAGGTTCACAAACTCGTCGGCAATGGTGGCAAGCTGTGCAGCGCGATCGGGGCCATTCCTTCGATCGCATTGCGCGATACGCTGCAATGGATGCTGGAGAGCCCCGTTTGAAACTGATTTTGGCAGTGGACGCGATTGTCCCGCCGCTGACCGGAATCGGACGCTACACATGGGAGTTGGCGCGGTATTACGCGACGTCTGATAGCGGGCTGGAGGCCGTTCGCTATTTCTTTGCCGGGCATTGGATCGACGACCCGAAAACGCTTCTTTCCCGCCGTCCGCTCCAGAAGCGAGGCTGGCAGCGGATTGCCGTCGGCTGGCGGCACTGGCATCAGCGTCGGTTGGCAAGAGAGTGCGTGTTTCATTCGCCGAACTATTTCTTGCCGGAGTGGGTCGAGGGTGGCGTTGTCACGGTGCACGACCTGTCGGTGTTCCGTTATCCGGAGACACACCCGGTCGAGCGCGTACGTCAGTTCGAGCGAGGGTTCGCGTCAACGCTCGCGCGTGCTGCGCACCTCATCACGGATTCTGAAGCAATTCGTCGTGAGATTGCTGACGACTTCGGCTGGCCGCTGGAGAAGATCACGGCTGTTCATCTGGGCGTGCCGCCGGAGTTCAGACGATACGATCGAATGTCGCTCGTCGCGCCGCTTGCGCGATGTGGCCTTGAGCCGGGCGCCTATACGCTTTGCGTGTCGACACTCGAACCGAGAAAGCGGATTGGCGCGCTGCTTGCAGCTTATGCGGATCTGCCGGCAGCGCTGCGAACGCGGTTCCCGCTGGTGCTCGTCGGCAGCGACGGCTGGCTCGGCGAGGGGCTGCGCCAGGCGATTGCGCGTGGCGAGAGTGAGGGCTGGCTGCGTTATCTCGGTTTCGTTTCCGACATGATGTTGCCGTTCATCTACGCTGGCGCGCACGCATTTTTCTTTCCGTCGCTCTACGAAGGATTCGGTCTGCCGGTACTCGAGGCATTGGCGAGCGGCGTGCCGACATTGACGTCCGCGTGCTCGTCGCTGCCGGAGGTCGCGGGCGGTGCTGCATGGCTTGTGGAACCCGGGGATCATGCGGCATTGCGTGAAGGCATCTTCAATGTGATATCCGACGAGCAATGGCGGGCGGCCGCAATCGAGAGAGGGCTGCAGGTGACGAGCGAAGCGACTTGGGAGCGGTGCGCACGCAAGACGCTCGACGTCTGCCGGCGATTCGCGTGATTTAGCGTGTTTCGGCGAGCATAGCGACAAGGGTTTTGAATTGGTCCGCGCTCGCCGCCCACGTCCGGGGTTCGATTGCTTCGCTTGTCGGTGCCTCGCCGGCCGCGACGCGCGAAACCCAGTTCGAAATCTCGCGTGCTAGCGCGGCGCGATTGCGAGCAGAAAAATAGGTTGCATGCTTGCCGGCGATTTCGCGAAATACCGGAAGATCGCGTAGAAATAGCGGCTTACCGTAGCGGGCGGCTTCGATGATCGGCAATCCGAAGCCTTCGGCCTCGGACGCCATGACGAGGCCATCGGCTAGGGCGTATAGCGTCTCGAGCTGCGCGTCGTCGACGTCCGGCAGCCAGAAAAGCCGCCGGCCAATTTCCACATGACCTTGCAGCCGGCGCATCACCGTCTCAACGTGCCATCCTTGCGCCCCGACGATCACGAGGGTGAGGTCGCGGCCACTCTGCCAGAGCGTTTCAAGCGCATCGAGCACGTGGGCATGGCCTTTGCGCGGCTCGACCGTTCCCACCATCAACAGTAGCGGGCGACCGTAGTGATGGCGGGGGGCAGGGCGTGCCGACGGCATTGCGACGTGCACGCGGTCGAGGGTGTCGGCGCCGAGATCGAACGATCGAATCGCAATGTCGGCATCGTTCAGGCCGAAGCGCGCAGGCATCAGCGCACACGTGTCAGTCGCGACCGTGTGTGAAATGCACCACAGCTCATCGGCGTGGACGGCGAGCGTCGATAGCCAATGCCGGAACGCACGTTGTGCGCGCGGCGTAAACCACTGCGGATGCTGTAGCGGCAGCAGATCGTAGACGACGAATGCGCAGCGCACACCTTGCTTTTTCCATGCGAGCAATTCGCGTTGCCGGTGGGGCGTGATGCGGCTCGTCAAGTCGAGTCCGACGAACACGTCGCCGTGCTCCACTTGAATGTCGCGCATGTCCGATGCCGACGCGTGGCTTGCCACTTGGGGCGCAAGAAAATTGCCGGCGTAGCGATAGCTCGACTTGCGGGTTGCGCAGACAGGGCGCACGTCGAATCCGACGGGTGGGGATTGCATCAACTGAGCAAGGAGCGAGCGCACGACGCGTTGGATGCCCGTTCCGGCATCGTACGCGGCAACGATCGACACATCGACGAGCAACTGGCGTGTGCGATTGCTCGGCGCCGGATATGCGGGGCGCAACGAATACATGGTGCGCCTCGCCGCACGAGCAAAGCGCGGCGACCACCAGATCGCTGCGAACTGGAGGATGGCGGCTTTGATGGTTGAGGCCATGCGTCGAACGATGACGGGACTACGGGTCAGGTCACGCTTTCCTGGTAGAAGGCGTATGCCTCCTCCACGGCGTCGAACGAGTGCAACTTGCCCTGGATCAACACTGATGCGCGGTCGCAGTGCTGCCGGATGTAGCCTGCGTCGTGGCTCACGATGATGAGCGCGCGATCCTTGCGCTGCTCGAACAGTTCGTGATGACACTTCGCGTGAAAGCGGCTGTCGCCGACGGCGACGATCTCGTCGATCAGAAAGCAATCGAACTCGATTGCCATTGAAATGGCGAATGCGAGCCGCGCTCGCATCCCCGCGGAGTAGCTCTTGACGGGCTCGCGCAGATAGTAGCCGAGCTCCGAAAATTCCTGGACGAACGGCTCAGCGGCTTTCGAATCGGCACCGTACACTCGGCAGATGAAGCGCAGATTGTCCATTCCGGTCAGACTGCCTTGAAACGCTCCGCCGAACGCGAGCGGCCATGAAACTTTCATGGTGCGTCGAATGTGGCCTGAGGTCGGTAGCTCGGCGCCACTGATCATGCGGATCAGTGTGGATTTACCGGCGCCATTGCGGCCGAGGATGCCGACTTTTTCGCCCGGCTCGACTCGAAGATCGATATTGTTCAGCACGCGATGGATGCCTTGCCGCGTGCGGTAGTCTTTGCAGACGCGAGCGAGCTCGATCATTCTGGTTCTACCCTGAGGCTTGCGTCGCGAACGAGATACAAACCGATCAGCAACAAGACCATGTCGCTGAACACCATGTACGGAATGTCGTAATGGGGTTGGACGAGTGCGCCGAAATAGCCGCCGCGAAGCATTTCTGTTCCATGGACCATCGGCAGCAGCAGAATGATTGGATGAAATTTCTCCGGCAGCCATGAGACCATGAAGAGCGAACCGGAGAGAGGGAAAAGCAGGTACGCGATCGTGTGCCAAATGCGTTCAACCGATTCGCTGCGCTCGGACAGAGCGCCGATGATGAGCGCGAGACCGAAGCCGAAAGCGATGAGATGCAGCCATGCGCCGAGAACCAACGCCAGATCGTGCGGCGGTTTCATCATGCCGGCGATCACGAAGAAGACGGTCAGGAACGTGAACGACATCGTTGCTCCCGAGATTTCGAGTAGCAGCCGTGCGAAGAAGAAGTCGACCACGCGTACGTTCCGGTGATACAGGAGCGCCTGGTTGGGTTGAATGGCGAGTGCGCAGCGGTTTGCACAATTGCGCCAAAGCAACACGGGTGAATAGCCGGTGACTGCGAACGCGGTGATCGGAAGCGTCGAGCCGTGCGTCTGCTTTGTCACCGTCCACAGTCCGAGCACACCCAGCGTGAACATCATCGGCTCGAAGAATATCCACAGAAAGCCGATATTGTGCCTCCCGAATCTCGTCAGGATCTCCCGCATCAGCAACGCGCCGACGACACGCATCTGGATCGTCAACGAACGGGACAGCGGGGTGTCGTGGTGCGCCATCGCCACCTCGTTTTAGTCGTGGTGCTCGCGCACGCCAGCGAGCAGGAGGCTCAGGATACCCCATGCGATCATGCCGAGCGCGAACACTTCGAAGATCGATTTGAGCCGCTTCGGTTCGATCGCGACATCAGGCGTGTTGGGTTTGACGAGTAGATCAAGGTAGAGCTGCTGGCGCTGCGCTTCTGCGCGCGCTGCCTCGAGCGCAGCCATTGCCGATGCGAGTTGCTTGTCTGCAAACTGCGAGTCGAGCTGCAGCCGCGTGTAGTTCGTCGCCTTGTTTGACAGGGAGTTCCTGCCGCCTGCAACTCCGCCCGTCGCTTCCTTGATCTGCTTTTCGAGTTCCTCGATGCTCTTTTTCAGCACGCTAATCTGCGGGTTTTGAGGTGCGATCGCTTGGAGTTGCCGCAACTGCGTTTGCGCGTTGAAAAGCTGCGTTTGCAGGCTCGTGACCTGCTGTAGCTGGAGCGCCGATTGCTTGTCCGGATCGAACACGACGTTCGAGTTCCGGTATGAGGCGAGCGCGACGGCGGCGTTCTTCGCCTTTGCTTCGGCCTCCTCGACCTGCCCCTTGGCGAAGCTCACGGTGTCGCGGGCCGCGCGCTCGTTCATCCGGTTGATGAGCTGCTCGCTCAGTTCGAGCAGGTTCGCATTGATTTTCGCCGCATCCTGCGCCGTAAATGCCCGCACTTGCAGCGTGACGATACTGGACGATGTCTCGAGATTGACCGATACGATCCGCTTGTCATAGTACTTCCAAAGCGCTTCGAAGCTGCCGTCGAGCATCGAGTTGAAACGACTGATGATGTCCCCTCGGCTCGAGTACGCGTCGACGACGTAGTTTCCTCGATTCAGCTCGGCGAGCGCGTCGCGCGACTGGATGTAATCAATGACGGGGTATGTATCGTCTTGCCCGCGGACAAGTCCACTGCCCTGCAGCAGCGCGCCGACGACGCTCGGCTGCATCGAGCGCTGTGCGGTTCGGACGACGAAACGCGATTCGGACACGTAGATGTCGGACCCGATAAGGCCGTAGTAGAGCGTCGCGATGAGGGTGGGGGCCGCCACCGTCAACAAGAACAGCTTGTTGAGTTTCTTGAACCGCCCGACCAGATTCGTGCTGTTTCCGGTCGCCGAGGCCGATGCGTTGCCAGATACGTTTTCCAACTTCCTTCCATCCAAGCTGATTGGCTCTTGACATTTTGTCAAAAGACTAGAATTGCCTTTCAACTCAAAGAGCGGATTCGATCAAATGACACGGCCGTGCAACATTCGTCGCGCAGATAGCACGTCTATGGCCTCGCGACCTTTCGCTGCATCGAGCCGTGGGCGGATGATTTCAGGCAAACACGTCTTCCCAGTGACAGGGCCCGCAAGAACACCGACGATCAGGAGGGGCGGCTGATTATAGCCAGCGAGGGTGAAATGCGCCATCTCTGGCACCTCTACGTCAGATTTGCGCCATACTTCGCGCCGCCGCTTGGAGCGACTGTTTTTCTTTTTCCGGCAGAATGCTATATTCGTCCCACTCAAAAAACGCGCACGGTTGTCTGTCGCATATTTCTATACTCATAGGGGCTCGTTCCGGAAAGACCACCGGGGCTTTCCGTCGACCGAGTCATTTCGCCGGTTGACATTTTTCGATGCCTCGCTCATTTCTTGTGCTGCAAGGCACGGCTTCATCGTTTTTCAGCAGATTGGCCGAAGCATTGTCGACGCGGGGTCATGCGGTCCGCCGGGTCAATTTCTGCGGCGGCGATCTTCTGTATGGCGGGGCGGCCGCGGCCTGGGACTATCGGGACGAATTCGACGCGTTGCCCGAGTGGTACTTGCAAGCAGTCCGAACGGAGGGAGTGACGGATGTAGTCATGTTCGGCGACTGTCGTGAAATCCATCGGCACATGCATCCGATCGCGCGTGCTTGCGAGCTGCGTACGCATGTATTCGAGGAAGGTTACGTCCGTCCGCACTGGCTGACGCTTGAGAAGCACGGCGTCAACGGGCGGTCGCTGCTGCCGCGCGACCCCGCGTGGTATCTTGAGCAGCGCGGCGTCACGCCACCCAGTCTGCCGGGGCAACCGACCGGTTACAACCTTTACGAGCGCGCATTCCACGACATCCGGTATCGTAGTGCGAATGCATTGTACGCACGCCGTTTTCCGTATTACAGCAGCCATCGCCCGCGCAACGGTTTCGTCGAATATGCAGGACTCGCCGCGCGCGCGCTCCAGCAGAGCCGCCATCGTGGCGAAGCGGAGAGGGTGGTGCGAGCGTTGCTCGAATCGAAATGCACCTATTATTTTTTTCCGCTGCAGCTCGGTTCGGATGCGCAGATCGTCGTCCATTCGCCATTCGACGGCATCCGCGACGCGATTGAGCGGGTGATGCGCACTTTTGCACGGCATGCGCGTTCCGATGCGGTACTCGTCATCAAGAATCACCCGCTCGATACAGGATTGATCGATTATCGGCGCTTCGCGTACGAACTGGCAGCCGAGCTCGATATCGCAAAGCGCCTGCGTTTCATCGACGCCGGTCATTTGCCGACGCTGCTCGAGCATGCGGCCGGCGTCGTGGTCGTCAACAGTACGGTGGGGCTGTCGGCGTTGCATCATCGCCGCCCGCTGATCGCTCTCGGCGGCGCGGTGTACGCGATACCGGGGCTGACGTGGCAAGGCAGTCTCGAGGATTTTTGGACGGAGGCTGGACCGCCCGACATGACTCTCTACCAAGCGTTTCTCGACTACGTGATGCATCACACCCAGATCAACGGTGACTTCTACACGCGCACCGGCATCGAGATGGCGACGGCGGGCGCGGTCGCGCGGCTGGAGGCCGTACGTGACTAGCGCTGCTGCCGCGCCGCGCCACGTCGTCGTCACGGGCGCGAGCGCCGGGCTCGGCCGCGCGCTTGCGCAAGCGTATGCGGCGCCGGGCGTGGTGCTCGGCCTCGTCGGGCGCGACGCGGCGCGGCTCGACGACTGCGCGCAAGCCTGCCGCGCGCGCGGCGCGACCGTCGTCGTCGGACAGTTCGACGTGCGCGACGCCGAGCGCACGCAGGCATGGCTGTGGCAATTCGATGACACGTATCCGATCGATTTGCTGATCGCGAATGCGGGCGTCGCGAGCACGCTCGCGTCCGCGTCCGACTGGGAGGGGCTCGAGCGCACCGCGACCGTCGTCGACACCAATTTCTACGGCGCGCTGCAGGCGGTGCTGCCCGTCATCGAGCGGATGAGGCCGCGCGGGCGCGGCCAGATCGCGATGGTCAGCTCGCTCGCCGCGCTGCGCGGCATGGCGATTTCGCCCGCTTACTGCGCGAGCAAGGCGGCCGTCAAGGCGTACGCCGACTCGGTCCGTCCGTTGCTTGCACGCGACGGCGTCAAGTTGTCGGTGATCCTGCCCGGCTTCGTGAAGACCGCGATGAGCGACGTGTTTCCGGGCGACAAGCCGTTCCTGTGGTCGGCCGACAGGGCGGCCGCGCACATCCGCGGCACGCTTGCCGCCGGGCGCGCGGAAATCGCGTTTCCGGGGCTGCTCGCGTTCGGCATGCGTCTGCTGCAATTGCTGCCTGCGGCGCTGGCGGACGCGATCCTCGGCAGGCTGTCGTATTTGCCGCGCGAGGAGCGCTAGCGTGAGCGGCGGGCTCGCGCTCACCCTTGCGATCGCGGCTGCGCTGTCGTTCGCCCTCGATGCGCTCGCGACGCCGCGCGCACGCTGGCGGCGGCCACCCGCGGCCGTCGCGCTGCACGGGCTCGCGGTCGCGTTCGTCGGCTGCTGCGTGTTGTTCGTCACTGCGCGCGTGCTGTTCTCGACGTTCGTCGCGGTTGCGCTCGTGGGCCTGACGGCGGTTGTCAGCAACGCGAAATACGAGTCGCTGCGCGAGCCTTTCGTGTTCACCGATCTCAGTCTTTTCAGCCAGTTGTTTTCTCATCCGCGTCTGTATCTGCCGTTCCTGAGCGTGGGCAAGGTCGCGGCGATCGCGGCAGGGATCGCGCTGCTCGCCGCCGGGTACTGGGCCGAGACGCCGCTCGCGCCGCGTCCGTTTGCGACGTCGGCCGCGGCAATCGTCGCGTGCTTCGTTTGCGGCGGCGCGCTTGCAAAGCGCCTCGCGCTCACGCTCGACGCGAGCGCCGACCAGCTGCGCAACGGATTCTTCGCGACCTTCGTCGCCTATCTGCTGAACGGGCTGCGGCCGGCGACGCTGCGCGCGTTCGAGCGCGCGGCGGCGGCGAGCCCGTTCGCCGACGGCCGGCCCGCCGCGTATCCGGACGTGATCGTGATCCAGAGCGAATCGTTCTTCGATGCGCGGCGTGTCGTGAGCAGCGTCGAGCCGTCGCTCTTCGAGCATTTTGATCGCGCTCGGCGCGAGTCAATGTTTTACGGCGAGCTTGCAGTGCCCGCGTGGGGCGCCAACACGATGCGCACCGAGTTCGCGATGCTGACGGGGCTCGCGTCGGATCGCCTCGGCTACGCGCGCTTCTATCCTTACGCGTTTCTGCGCCGCGCGTGCGATTCGCTCGCCGGCTGGTTCCGGCGCGGCGGCTACGGGACGGTTGCGATTCATCCTTACTATGCGGACTTCTTCGGCCGCGCGCGCGTGTTCCCGCTATTGCATTTCGAGCGCTTCCTCGACATTCGGCATTTTGGCGACGCGCCGCGCGCGGGCCCGTACGTGGCCGACGCGGCGGTCGCGGATGCGCTGATCGCCGAGCTCGACGCGCCGCGCGCGAAGCCGCTCTTCGCGTTCGCGATGACGATGGAGAACCACGGCCCGCTGCATCTGGAGACGGTCGAGCCGGACGAATCGCGCGCGCGCCACGCGCTCGGCGACGGCGCCGATTGGCGCGACTTCACTGTTTACTTGCGTCACGCCGCAAATGCGGATGCAATGATCGGGCGACTGCTCGAGCATTTGCGCGCTCGACGGCGTGACACGGTCGTGTGCTTCTATGGCGACCATGTCCCGGCGCTGCCGCACGTTTTCGGTAAGCTGGGCGTCGCGCCCGAGCGCAGCGACTACTTTATCTGGCGGAACTTCGGCACTCCTGACGCTTGTCGGCGGGATGCGCGCGTCGAAGAGCTCGGCTCGATTCTGCTTCGTGCGACCGAGGCGGAAGAGGCGGGCAGTCCTCGGGCCAGTGCATCGGAAAAAACGACACAAAGATGAATGTAAAGATTGCAATTGTTGGGATGGCGTGTCGCTTTCCCGGTGGCGTAGAGAGCCCGGACGCGTTCTGGCGGCTGCTGTGCGACGAGCGCGACGCGGTCACCGAGATGCCCGCCGAGCGATTCGGTACGGACTTCTATCGACATCCGTCGAAGCGCGAACCGGGTAAGAGCTACACGTTCGCCGCGGGCGTGCTGGACAATGTTGCCGGTTTCGACGCGGCCTTCTTCGGCATTTCGCCGCGCGAGGCGACCCAGATGGACCCGCAGCAGCGCCTGCTGCTCGAGCTCGCGTGGGAAGCGTTCGAGGACGCCGGCGTGCGTCCTGCCGACATGCGCGGACGCAACTGCGGCGTATACGTCGGCGTCGCGAGCCCGGACTACGGCAATCGCAGCATGGACGACCTGAATTCGGTCGATCCGTACTCGGCGACGGGCAACACGCTCAGCATCGCGTCGAATCGCGTGTCCTATCTGTTCGATCTGCGCGGGCCGAGCATGTCGATCGACACCGCGTGCTCGTCGTCGCTCGTCGCGCTGCATCAGGCGATTCAGGCGCTGCAGACGGGCGATGCCGAGCTCGCCCTCGCGGGCGGCGTGAATCTGCTCGCGCATCCTTTCGGTTTCGTCAGCTTCTCGAAGGCATCGATGCTGTCGCCGCGCGGCCGCTGCCGCGCGTTTGACGCGACGGGCGACGGCTACGTGCGCGCCGAGGGCGGCGCGTTCGTGCTGCTGAAACCGCTCGAGCGCGCGCTCGCCGACGGCGACACGATTCATGCGGTGATCGCGGGCTCAGGCGTGAACTCGGACGGCTACTCGCCGGGCGGCATCAGCGTGCCGGGCGCCGCGACGCAGGCCGCGCTGCTGCGCGACGTGTATCGGCGCGCGGGCATCGATCCGCGCTCGCTCGCCTATCTCGAAGCGCACGGCACGGGCACGGCGGTCGGCGATCCGATCGAGGCGCGCGCGCTGATCGACGTCGCGGGCGCGCAGCGTCCGGAGCACGATCCGCTGCTGATCGGCTCGGTGAAGACCAACATCGGCCATCTCGAGACCGCGTCCGGAATGGCGGGCCTCGTCAAGGCCGTGTGCTGCCTCAAGCACCGCGCGGTGCCGCGCTCGCTGCATTTCGAGACGCCGAATCCCAACATCGATTTCGCGGGCGGGCGGCTGCGCGTCGTCGATCGCTATACGCCGCTCGATGCGCGCGGCGCGCCGCTCGCGATCGGCGTCAATTCGTTCGGCTTCGGCGGGACGAATGCGCACGTCGTGCTGACGGAAGCGCCCGCGCCGGGCGACGCCGCGGCGCGCAATGCGCGGTTCGCCGCCGATGCGAGTGCGAACGACGCGCCGCCGCCGCTCGTGCTGACGGCGCGTGCGCCGCAGGCGCTCGCCGCGCTGGCCGCGCGTTATCTGCAGCGTCTCGACGACGGCTGCGCGTGGCACGCGCTCGCCGCCAACGCGGTGCGGCGCAAGCAATGGTTTGAAGCGCGGGCGGTTGTCGGGCCCGCGAGCGCGGCCGACGGTCGCGCGGCGCTCGCCGCGCTCGCGCAGGGCGGCGCGCCGGTGCCCGCGTGCGTCGCGCAGGCGCACGCTGCCGAGCACGATGTGCGCGTCGCGCTCGTCTTTTCAGGCAACGGCTCGCAATGGACGGGGATGGGCCGGCAGCTCTACGCGGAAGATGCGGTGTTTCGCGCTGCGCTCGCCGAAGTCGACGCACTATGGTGCGCGGACGGCAGCGCATCGCTCGTCGACGTGATGTGCGCTGGCGCGAGCGCCGAATGGCTCGCCGCGACCGAGAACGCGCAACCGCTTCTGTTCGCGATTCAAGTGGGGATCGTGCGCGTGCTCGACGCGCGCGGCGTGTGCTTCGACCGGGTCGTCGGCCACAGCGTCGGCGAGATCGCGGCGGCGTGGGCGGCGGATGCGCTGTCGCTCGCCGACGCGGTGCACGTCATCAAGATTCGCAGCCGAGCGCAAGGGCTCACGCGCGGCAGCGGACGGATGGCTGCAGCGGGCGTCGGCGAGGACGTCGCGCGCGCGCTGATCGCGCAGCTCGAGCTCGGTGCGAGCGTCGAGATCGCAGGCGTGAACAGTCCGCAGTCGGTGACGCTCGCGGGCGCGCTCGACGCGCTGCAGGCGATCGAGGCGTCGCTGCGCGCGAACGGTCAGTTCTTCCAGTTGCTCGACCTCGATTACGCCTTCCACAGTCGGCAGATGGAGCACATCGAGCCCGTCGTGCTCGAGCAGCTCGCGGGCCTCGCGCCGCGTGCGGGCACGGGCGGATTCGTGTCGACCGTCACGGGCGGGCGCTTTGCAGGCGACGCGCTTGACGCGCGCTATTGGTGGCGCAACATCCGCGAGCCGGTGCGTTTCGGAGACGCGATTGCGGCCATCGTGTCCGAGGGCATTCGTCTGTTCATCGAAGTATCGCCGCATTCGATCCTGCGCACATACGTGAAGCAGACGCTGACCGCGCTCAAGCTGTCCGGCGCGACGCTGCCGACGCTCAAGCGCCAACAGGACGGCGCGCAGATGTTGCGCTATGCAGTCGCGTCCGCGGTCGCACACGGCGCGCGGATCGATCCCGACCGCCTCGCGCCCGACGCGCCGCGCGTCGCGCTGCCGACTTATCCGTGGCAGCGCGAGCGCCACTGGCTCGATCCGAGCCCCGAGGGCTACGATCTAGTCAATCGCCGCCGCGCGCATCCGCTCCTCGGCTACCGGCTGCGAGAGCATGCGTTCGCGTGGGAGAACCAGCTCGATCCCGCGCGCGTGCCGATGCTCGCCGATCACGTCGTCGACGGCGGCGCCACGTTCCCCGGCGCGGGCTACGTCGAGATGGCGCTCGCCGCCGCGTGCGCGTTTTTCGGCACGTCGGACTGCGCGATCGAGAATCTCGAGATCCGAGCGCCCGTCGTGTTTCAGGGGCAGCACGCGAAGCTGTTTCGCTTCACGATCGAGCCGCGCACCGCGTCGTTCAGGATCGAGACTCGCGATCGGATGAGCGATGCGCCGTGGGTCGAGAACGTCGTCGGCCGGCTGCTCGAAAGCGGCAATGCGCTGAGCGCGTCGAGCGCCGTGTCGCCCGAGACGCTCGCGCGCCTCTACGCGCAGCCCGCGTCGAGCGCCGACGCGCTCTACGACGGCGCGGCGGCGCTCGGTCTCGCGTACGGCCCTGCATTTCGCTGGGTGCGTGCGCTGAGGATCGCGGGCGACGCGGCGCTCGCCGACGTCGCCGCGCCACAGGCCTGTGGCGATGCCGCCGAGCTCGCTGCGTACCTGCTGCATCCGGCGTTGACGGACAGCGGCTTTCATCCGCTGTTCGCGCTGCTCGCGCATGGCGGCGGCGCCGATGCGCACGCGGCGTACGTGCCGGTTCAACTGGGACGCATCGATTTTCTGCGCGGGGATGTCGTCGCGCGGGTGCTCGCGCGGATCGAGCGGCGCAATCCGCATTCGATCGTCGCGTCGTTCGAGTTTCTCGACGCAGGCGGCGCGATCGTCGCGCGTCTCGCCGCGTGCCGGTTCCGCCGCGTCGACCTCGTCGGACGGCGGCACGCGCCGCCCGCGCGCTTTGTCTATGCGCTCGATGCGAAGCCGCTGCCGTCGGCGTTCGACGCGAGCGCGCTGCCCGCGCCCGAACGGCTCGTCGAGGGCGCGGTTGCGACGCTCGCGTCCCGCGAGGATCTCGCGCGACGCACGAGCCATCTGACCGAGATGCTGCCGCTCTTCGACGTGCTCGCGAGCGCATACGCACTGCGCGCGCTCGATGCGATCGACGCGTTTCAGCAGCCGGTGCCGCCCTCGGACGAGCGCGCGGGGCTCGTTGCGCGTCTTGCCGCGATGCTCGTCGAGGACGGGCTCGCGCAGTGGGACCGCGCGCGGCTCGTGCGCAGCGATGTCGCGTGCGCGACGCTGCCCGCGCTCGACGAATTGTGGCGCGGCCTGCTCGCCGAGTCGCCCGCGCATGTCGCGGAGCTGACGCTGCTCGCGCATTGCGGCGCCGAGCTGCCGGCCGTGTTGCGCGGCGAGAAGCCGGCCGCGCAGGTGCTGTCGCCGACGGGGGGCAGCCTCGTCGAGCACTTCTACGAAGCGTCGCCGACCTGGTCTCATGCTCAGGCGCTCGTCACGGCCTGCGTCGAGCAGGCGCTCGACGCGTGGCGCGTACCGCGGCGGCTGCGCGTGCTCGAGATCGGTGCGCCCGGCCGCGACGTGCTGCAGCCGCTTTGCGCCGCGCAGTTGGCCGCGCGCTGCGACTATGCGATCGCCGGCACACCTCGGCAGCTCGCGGGCTTCGACGCGGCGGCGCATCCGTCGGTGCAGACGGTCGCGTTGAAGACGGGCGACGGCTTTGCGCTCGACACCGACGATCGCACGCCCTACGACGTCATACTGATCGATCGCGCGCTCGCCGCGCAGCACGATTCGCTCGGATTCCTGAACGTCGTGTTCGGGCATCTGGCGCCGGGTGGGCTCGTCGTCGCCGTGGAGGCGCGCGGCGGCCGTTTCGCCGACATCGTGTTCTCGCTCGCCGAGGGCGGCGCGAATGCATCGCGCGGCACGCCGCTAGCGCCGGCCGAGATTCAGTCGTTGCTCACGCACGCGGGCTTTCGCGACATCGTGCGCCATCTCGAGCAATCGCTCGATCTCGAGGGCGTGCCGACGTTCATCGTCGCACGCAAGCCCGCGGCGAAGGCGGGTGACGCGCGCGAAGCGCTCGACGGCGGCGTGTGGGACAGCCTCGATACCGCCGCGTACGCAGAGCGCTGGCTCGTGGCGACGGGTGACGACGGCGACGCGGGCATGGTGCTCGCGGGTGCGCTCGCGAGCACCGGCTGCTATGCGGAGGCCGTGTCGCTGCAGCGGATGGCCGAGATCGTTGCGGTCGCGTCGCCCGCGCAGCAGCATCATCTGGTGTTCGTCGCGCCCGATGCGGCGCTGGCGGCTGATGCCGACGGCGCCGCGATGATGCGTGCGCAGCAAACGGGCGTCGTCTCGCTCGCGCGGCTCGTGCGCGAACTCGGCGTCGTCGACGCGACGGCGAGCGTGCGGCTGTCGGTCGTCACGCGCGGCGGCGCGCCGTTCGCGCTCGACGCGCCGCTCGATCCGGCGCAGGCGGGCCTCTGGGGATTCGGCCGCGTGCTCGCGAACGAGCATCCCGAATTGTCGTGCCGGCTTGTCGACGTGCATCCCGACTGCGACGCGGCGCCCGATGCGCTCGTGCGCGAGCTGCTAGCCGACGATGCCGAGGAAGAGGTGCTGCTCACGCCGCGCGGGCGCTTCGTGCCGCGCATGCTGAGCGCCGCGCAGATCGACGCGCGCGCGGTTGACGCGATCGGCGAGCGGCGGCCGGCGGTGCTCGCCTTCGATTCGCCGGGTTCGCTGCGCAATCTCGAATGGTTCGCGCTGCCGGCGCGCGAGCTGGAGCCGGACGAAGTCGAGATCGAGCCCGTCGCGACTGGCCTGAACTTCCGCGACGTGATGTACGCGATGGGGTTGCTGTCCGACGAGGCGGTCGAGGCGGGCTTCGCCGGTGCGACGATCGGCATGGAGTTCGCCGGGCGCATCGTGCGCGCCGGCCGCGACGTCGACGGCTTCGCGGCGGGCGACGCGGTGCTCGGCTTCGCGCCCGCATCGTTCGCGACACGCGTGACGACACGCGCTGCCGCAATCGCGCGCAAACCTTCACGGCTGTCGTTCGAAGAGGCGGCGACGATCCCGACGACGTTCTTCACCGCGTACTACGCGCTCGCCGAGCTCGCGCGGCTGCGCCGCGGCGAACGGGTGCTCGTTCACGGCGCGGCGGGCGGCGTCGGCGTCGCGGCGATCCAGCTCGCGCGCCACTTCGGCGCCGAGGTGTTCGCGACGGCGGGCAGCGACGAGAAGCGCGAGTTCGTGCGGCTGGTTGGCGCCGATCACGTGCTCGATTCACGCAGCCTGTCGTTCGCCGACGAGATCCGCGCATTGACGCTCGGCGAGGGCGTGGACGTCGTGCTCAACTCGCTCGCGGGCGAGGCGATGGTGCGCGGCATCGACACGCTGCGTCCGTTCGGCCGTTTCCTCGAGCTCGGCAAGCGCGATTTCTACGAGAACAGCTATATCGGTCTGCGGCCGTTTCGCAACAACATCAGCTATTTCGGCATCGACGCCGATCAACTGATGGGCGTGCGCGCCGATTTGACCGCGCGCCTGTTCGGCGAGGTGATCGCGCTGTTCGACGACGGCGTGCTGCATCCGCTGCCGTATCGCGCATTCCCGGCTGCGCGCGTCGAAGATGCGTTCCGCTACATGCAGCAGGCGCGCCAGATCGGCAAGGTGCTCGTCACGTATCCGGCGGGCACGCCCGCGCCAACGCGCGGCGTCGCCGCTGCGCACGGATGCGCATTGACGCTCGATCCGCGGGGGGCGTATTTCGTTGTCGGCGGCACGGGCGGATTCGGTTTCGCCACCGCGCGCTGGATGGTGTCGCGCGGCGCGCGGCACCTGACGCTCGCGAGCCGCGGCGGCGCGCTCGCCGAGCCGCTGCGCGCCGAGGTCGAGCGCTGGCGAGAGGAACTGGGCGTCAGGACGCACGTCGTCGCGTGCGACGCGACTGATGCGACCGCACTCGCGTGCGCGATCGGCGAGATCGACGCGCGCGGCACGCCGCTGAAGGGCGTGCTGCATTCGGCGATGCACATCGACGACGGCCTCGTGCGCAATCTCGACGACGAGCGTTTTGCCGCCGTGCTCGCGCCGAAGGTGGCGGGCGCGTGGAACCTGCATCGCGCAACGCGCGAGCATGCGCTCGATTTCTTTGTCGTCTACTCGTCGGCAACGACCTATCTCGGCAATCCGGGGCAGGCGAGCTACGTCGCCGCGAACAGCTTCGTCGAGGCGCTCGTCGAGCAGCGCCGCGCGGCGGGGCTGCCCGGCACGTTCATGGCGTGGGGTCCGCTCGAGGACGTCGGCTTTCTGGCACGCAACGCCGAGACGCGCGAGGCTCTGCAAGCGCGGATCGGCGGCGTGTCGATCACGTCCGCAGAGGCGCTCGCCGCGCTCGAGCGGGTGCTGCTTTCGGGCGACGCGGGCGAGGCAGTCGTGCGGCTCGACTGGCACGCGGTGTCGCGGGGAATGCCCGCCGCCGCCGCGCGCCGCTACGCGCTGTTGCGCGCGCGCGGCACGAACGAGCCCGCACGCGACGGCGGCACGCGGCTGCGCGCAGAAGTCGCGGCGCTGCCGCGCGACGAGGCGGTCGGCGTCGTCGAACAGAATCTGCGCGCGCAGATCGCACGCATCCTTCATCTGTCGCCGGAGCGGATCGAACTCGACAAGTCGGTGCTCGATCTCGGCATGGATTCGCTGATGGGCATGGAGCTCGGGATGGCGGTCGAGGAGACGTTCGAGGTCAAGCTGTCGGTGATGTCGATCGCGGACGGCGCGACCGTGCACTTGCTCGCCGGGCGGATCGTCGACATGATCTCGGGCGCGGTGGACGGCGAGCCGGGCACGGGCGACGGCGACGACGCGCGGCTTGCCGCGGTCGCTGCGCAACACGCGCTCGACGGCGACGCGCGCCGGGCGTTGAAGGTCGGCGAAGACGAGCACGTGGCCGGCTCGCCGACGACGCTGGTGACGGCATGAGCGCGCCCGCCGGCTGGCAGGCGTGCGAAGGCACGCTCGCGCGCGAGCTCGCGCTCGGAGGCCACGGGCTGCACACCGGGCGGCGCGTGCGCGTGCGGATTCTGCCCGCGCGCGGTCGCGAGCGGGAGCGCGGCATCGCGTTCCGGCGGATGAAGGACGGCCGCGAGCTTGCGACCCTCGCCGCCGATCCCGCGCTGCGCCGCGCGCAGCCGCTTTGCACGATGCTGTGCAATGCGGACGGCGTCGGCGTGCGCACGGTCGAGCACCTGCTCGCATCGCTGCTCGCGTGCGAGATCGATCACGCCATCGTCGAGCTCGATGCGGAAGAGGTGCCGATTCTGGACGGCAGCGCGCGGCCCTGGATCGACGCGCTTCGCGCGTGCGGGCGCACGGCGCTGCCGGCGCCGAAGCGTTTCATACGCGTGCTGCGGACAGTGACGGTGACGGATGGCGACGGCACCGCTCGGCGGGAAATGCGCATCGAGCCCGCCACGCGTTATGAGCTCAGCGTGCGCAACGACCTGAAAGGTTTCGGCGACATGCAATGGAGCGGGGTGCTGACGCCCGCCGTGTTCGCCGCTGAGATCGCGCCGTCGCGCTCGTACGGACGGGTCAAATGGGCGATTCCCGCGATCGTCGCCGGCTACCTGCGTGGCGTGCCGATCCTGCGCGGCGCGCGTCCGTCGTGCACGGCGTCGATCGTCGGCTCGCGCGTCGTTGGCGGCTTGCGGCAGCCGGACGAGTTCGTCCGCCACCGCGTGCTCGATCTGATCGGCGATCTCGCGCTCGCGGGCGCGCCGCTGCTCGGCCGCATATCGGCGTTTCGGCCGAGCCACGAGATGAACTTCCGGCTCGTCGAGAAACTGTTGTCGACGACGAATGCCTGGGAATGGGCCGAGTTCGTCGCGTAATATGTAGACTTCACTGACTAAAACAGGCGAACGGTTCAGATGGGATTGGGTGATCACCTGCGCCAGCAACTTGCGGCAAAAGCTTTGAAGCGGCAACTGGATCGCGTCTCCGACGATGGCGGCGCGCGTCGTGCGCCGGTTTCCGCCACTGCACACGTAACGGGCGATCCGCGCAGCTGGTTCGAGGCGATGCCGCAATACCAGCAGGTCAAGATCATCCGCGAGATGGGCGAGAAGCTGCGCGTCGAGTCGCCGTTCTTTCGCGTGCACGAGGGCGTCGCCGGCGCGACGACGCACATCGGCGGCCGCGAATACCTGAACTATGCGAACTACAACTACCTCGGCCTTGCGGGCGACCCCGTCGTGTCGGCGCGCGCGAAGGATGCGATCGACCGCTACGGCACGTCCGCGTCGGCGAGCCGGATGGTCGCGGGCGAGCGGCCCGTGCAGCGCGAGCTCGAGCGCGGCCTCGCGTCGTTCTACGAAACCGACGACTGTGTCGCATTCGTGAGTGGCCATGCGACGAACGTGACCGTGATCGGCTCGCTGTTCGGGCCGGGCGATCTCGTCGTGCACGACGCGCTCGCGCACAACAGCATCGTGCAGGGTGCGCAGCTGAGCGGCGCGAAGCGCCTGAGCTTTCCGCACAACGACTGGCGCGCGCTCGACGCGCTCCTCGCGCGCGTGCGCCGCGAATATCGGCACGTGCTGGTCGCGATCGAAGGGCTCTACAGCATGGACGGCGATCTGCCGGACCTCGCGCGCTTCGTCGAGATCAAGCAGCGCTACGGCGCGTTCCTGATGGTCGACGAGGCGCACTCGCTCGGCGTGCTCGGCAAGCAAGGCAAGGGCATCCGCGAGCACTGCGGCGTGCCGTCCGCCGACGTCGATCTGTGGATGGGCACGCTGAGCAAGGTGCTCGCCGGATGCGGCGGCTTCATCGCCGGCTGTCAGCCGCTCATCGACATCCTGCGCCATCTCGCGCCGGGCTTCCTGTACAGCGTCGGGCTTTCGCCCGTGCTCGCGGCTGCGTCGCTCGCCGCGCTCGAACGCCTGCAGGCCGAACCGCAGCGGATCGCGACGCTACGCGAGCGCGGGTTGCAATTCCTCACGCAGGCGCGCGACGCCGGTCTCAACACGGGCACGAGCGAAGGCTATGCGGTCGTGCCCGTCATCACCGGCAGCTCGCTGAAGGCCGCGCAATGGGCGAACGCGCTCTTCGACGAAGGCATCAACGTGCAGCCGATCTTCTATCCGGCCGTCGAAGAGAAGGCCGCGCGCCTGCGCTTTTTCATCTGCTCGACGCACGAGCCCGAGCAGATCGAGCGCACGATCGCGGTGCTCGTGCGGCTCGCGCGCTGACGGCGGCGCCGAAGACGATGGCGACTTCGCCCGCCGAAGGTGAGCACGGCGCATCGGCCGAGGCCGCATCGCGCTCGTCTTCGTGGCGCTTTCGCCCGGCCGCCGCGAGCGATGCGCACGCATGCGCGCCGCTCGTGTTCGAATCCGGCGTGCGGGAATTCGGCTACTTTCTCGGCGAGCCGCCCGCACGATGCATCGCATTCCTCGAATTCGCGTTCGCGTCGAAGCAAGGGCGTTTTTCGTGGCGGCGTCATCGCGTCGCGGTTGCCGAAAGCGGCGCGATCGACGCGGTGCTCGCCGCGCACGACGGACGCGCGACAGCCTTGGACGATCTGCACGTCGCGTGGATGTTGCTGCGCTTCTTCGGCCTCGCGCGCACGATCCGGATGCTGCTGCGCGGGCTCGTGCTCGAAAGTGAGCTGCCTGCGCCGAAGCGTACGCAGACGCTGATCGCGCATTGCGCGACCGACGCGCGCGTGCGCGGTTGCGGTGCGTTCAGCGCGCTGTTCGACGAAGCGATGCGCTCGGGCGTATTCGGTAGAGAAGTGGGGCGGGAAATCGTGCTCGACGTTCGGCTCGAGAATGTACGGGCGAGGACGCTTTATGAAAGGTTGGGATTCGAATCGGTTCCGCGGCGGCGGCCACCATCCACGCGATTGCCAGCTGATCTGGAGTCGATTCGGATGCGCCTTGGTTGAGCGAAGGACGCCGTGTCAAGCGGCGTTCTGCGCCTTCGCTGCGGCGCAAATCGCTGATTCGTCGAGCGGTTCAAAATGATTCGCATCCCGGCAGTGAGATGAAACGAACGTCGGTGAACCGGCTGATGAGAGGTCCATTCGACAGTCGTTCACGGCAGGAATCGGTGACAGCAAGCAGAAGAGGATTTCACAACATGCAGGGGTCGCAGCCTGTTTTTTCCGGTCGCATAATTTTTGACCACTTGCCCAAAACAGCTGGACAGGCTGTGAATGCGTGGTTGCGTAGTGAGTTGGGGCGGGACAATGTCACGCCGAATTTGATCGGCGAGCATCGTGAATTGATTCGCCGTTACGGTGGCGAATATTCGGTGATTTCAGCGCATATCGAATTCGAGGGCGGGCGGCTCGATCCGAGATATCAGTACTTCACCTGTTTGCGCGAACCGATCGATCGCGCGCTGTCGTGGCTCTTCTTCGTGGTGAAAAACCACGATCGCGGTCAACTGCCCGATTTGTGGGAGCATGCTCGTCGGTTTATCGACATGCATCGCGACGACGAGGGACATGTGCACGCCGCAGACCGATTAGGCGATGTCAACCTCGATTTCGGCCATTTCGCAAACGTATACGTCGAGCATTTTGCAAACGCCTCCAGTGTTGCCCTACGAAGCGACGATGAAAAGTTGGCGGCCGCATTGGAGACAATCGAGCAATACGATGTGTGGGGCTTGTATGAAGAAATGTCGGATTTTGTCGCCGCGGTTGCGTTGAAGGTCGGTATAGAGGTGCCCGCGCAGCTTGCGAAGGTGAACGTGACCGTTGCTCGGCCGAAGGTGAACGAAGTGCCGTCGGCGCTGCTGAGGCGGTTGAGCGCACTCAACGAGCTCGACATCGAGTTCTATCGCTTGATGCATGAACGCTGGCAGCGTGAACGCAGTCTTCGCACAACGTCGCTCGTCGCGCTGCCGGACGGATGGCATCCATATGAACGGGAAGGCAGCCGGCCGTACACGGCGCCCGAGTTCACGTTGCTTTCCGTCACGCGGGAAGGGGGCGGCGTCTATACGTATGGGCAGATCATTCGCTTCGATCTCTGCTTCTCGCTGGCGACCGATGTCGACTGCATCGAGATCGGCATCGACATTCGCGACGAGGACAAGAGACGAGTATTCGGGGTAACTCGTGCTTGCCCGCGTCGACTTGTTGGGCCGATGTCCGCAGGAACGTACCGCGCGCAGTACCACCTCGTTGCGAACTTCCCGGAAGGACGGCATACGGTCGGATTCGCATTCGTCGGTTATGGCGCAGGGGAACGCGTCGAACTCGGGCGGTACGAGGATTTGGCGTCATTCCACGTTACGATTCCGCGGGCGATGCCAAGCGTCGGCTATACGAGCGTGCCCATCGAGCTCGATTGCGAATGGGTCGATTCAAGCGTTTTCGGGCATGTGGCTGATGCGGCGGGCACGCTCACGAGCGATGCCGTGCTGGCCGACTTGGTTGCCGGAGACACGTTCAATTCCGTCACGTCGTGTATTCGGGGCCGTCCCATTGCCGATTCCGTGGCGGTATCGGCGCGCCGGTGCTGGCCGAACAGCAGCGTTTTCATTCGTGTCTTTCGTTCTTCTTCCAGCTCAGGGAATTGATGTGGCAATCGCAAATTGGTGCGCGATGCAAGTTGGTCGTGCACGACGCGCGCAACCGCGAATTGCGTCGCTGCGCTCAATAACTTCCATGAAAATTTCGTGAACTCCGGGAAAATATTGCTGGGCGCACGCATGTAAAGGAGACCCCCGCGATCCGGCACTGGTGTCCGGCCTCGGGCTAGAACCTGCACTCGAATCACGTGATCTCATGAATTCTTTTGTTCGCAACCGGGTGTTACCATGCGCCAACTGCAGCGGCAGCGCAGGCATTCAGAAACCAGCAACATGGAGGCGTAATGGCATATGCGCACGTTGACTTTCCGGCCCTCGAAAGAAAGCATCTTGTGGACGCGAAGTTGTTTGCACATCGGGTGGATATGGTGTCCTGGTTCGGTACGTTTGGCGGCACTATTGCGGAATTGGGTGTGGCGGCGGGAGATTTTTCAAATGTCATGATTGAAAGGCTCAAGCCGAGTAAATTTGTTGCTATTGACTTGTTCGATATGCACAAATATCCGGTCATCTGGGGAAGGCCGTCAAGTGAGCTGTTCAACAACAAAACCCAGCTGGATTTTTTCCGTGATCGATTTTCCGGCGAGGGGGATCGCCTCGTTACCGAAGTGGGGCTGAGCTATGAAATGCTCGGAAAATACCCGGATCACTCGTTTGATTTGATCTATGTCGATGCTGGACATGATTACGAGAGTGTCAAGCGCGACGCGGAAATATCTGCACGAAAATTGAAGTCCACCGGGACGATCATTTTCAACGATTATGTCCTTTACGATCCTTTCGGGGAGGGGCCTTACGGCGTTGTTCAGGCGGTCAACGAACTTGTAACGTCCGGGGATTTCAGCGTAACCGGTTTTGCGCTCGAAAAGAACATGTTCTGTGATATCGCGGTAAAGCGCACGAGGTCTTTCGCGTGACGCTGCTCCAACAGTTGAGAGGCCTTGCGGCAGACGACTGATATACACGTTCCCTCATCCGCGTGGTCGCCGCGGAAGAGCATCGTTCGAGCATGCGTCACATAGGGGCATATCGATTTGCGGCCTATGGGTTCGGTGCTTTTTCGCACGTGCGAGCCTGAGTCGTGAAAGCGCAATTGAGCGCCGCGTGCGGTGGGACGCGCGTGCCGCGTGGCGTTCGGCCTTGTTGGTGCGAGCGTCATTTGGATCATGTAAGAGTCTTTTGTCGACTGCGGGATCGGGCGGCGTAGTGGTGTGTCGGTCTGTGGTTTGTTTTTGAGCGAACTATGCTGTCTTCGCTCTTCGCTGACTAGGCGGTTGATGACATCGGCCCGAGGTTGGCGGATGGCAGACACGGCACCGGCCGCTCGTCTCATCGATGTGTTGCCCGTTAGCGTTCGTCGTCGCGCATCGGGCTTCCGAGGCGTCTGAGGTGACGGGAATGTCTGCTGAATGACGTGGGCATGGATCTGGAGTCGTTGTCCGTCGGCGAGTGCGTCGCATACGCAATGCCATCGCTTCTATACGGTATGATGGTGCGCTCGCCGGGGAGGGGCGTTTGACATGGCAATCGGTTAAACGCAGTGTCGGCTGGCTTCGAGTTGCGCCGTTCCAGCGGCCGTGCGCTGTTGGACCATGACAACCATCAATCACTGTCATATGACAAGTTTCATTTCTTATGCGCAGAATTTCGAAGATGTGATGCTTTGGCGTGCGCTGGGTGGTATCGAGAGCGGCTTTTACATAGATATAGGAGCTCACCACCCGATCATCGATTCTGTCAGTAAGGCGTTCTACGAAAGAGGCTGGCGAGGCATTCACGTCGAACCCACTGCGCATTACGCGGATCTGCTGAGCCGCGACCGCCCCGACGAAGTGATCGTGCAGGCGGCTTTGTCCGATCGCCACGGAACGATTGCCTTTCACGAAATGTCGGGGCTTTCCACCGGGAAGGCCGAAATCGCGCAACGACATCGCGAGTGCGGCATCGAATCGCGGGAAATTCATGTTCCCTGTCTGCAACTGGATGACATCTTCGCTCAGGCAGGTAAGCGAGACATCCACTGGCTAAAAATCGACGTTGAAGGAATGGAGCAGCTGGTGCTGCGCGGATGGCGTTGTCCGATGCTGCCGTGGATCGTCGTGATCGAAAGCACGCTGCCTACGCTGCCGGATGAAAATTGGGAAGAGTGGGAACCTCTTCTGCTGGAAAAGGGTTATCGCTTCGTTTATTTCGATGGCCTGAATCGCTTTTACATCTCATCTCAGCATCTCGAACTCGAGACCGCGTTTCGTGCGTCGCCGAACGTCTTTGACGGATTCTCGTTCCATGGCGATTCGAGCGCTCCGTACTGTGACTATGTGAACGAAATGCACAGGAAGCAGGAGCAGGAGCTCGGGGCACGCATTGAATCGCTGAACGGCACCATCTCGTCGTTGCGAGGAGATCTGGATTGTCGCGAACAGGCTCGGCAGGATCTGATACGGCAACATGACGCGCGCGAGAAGGAATTATCCAATGGCCTCGTGAGCCTCGCGGAGGAGGCGCAACGGGACAGACAGTCGCTGTCCGAGACCTTTGCCGCTCGCGAGCAAGATCTGACGAACCAGTTGCAAGCGACGCGAGCGCAACTTGACGCGCTGGTGGAGCGATCCGCTGCGCGGGAAGCGTCGTTGTCCGAGCAACTGGCGACGGCGAGAAACGACGGCCAACGCGAGCAGCAAGCGCTGCTTCGGGAACTGCACGACAGCGAGTGCGCGCATCGAAATGCGTTGACGCAGCTCAGCGCTGAAATGATCGAGCGTGAGCGTGCGCTGTCAAATCAAGTCGTCGAAATTACCAGAAGCGCCGAACAAAGGACGCAGTCGCTTTTCGCCGAGCTTTTCGCCCGGGAGAAGTCTCATAGTGAGAAGCTCGCCCAACTCCAACGGGATATGGGAGATCGGATCGCTTCGCTGACGGACGCGCATGGTATACGCGAACGCGAGCTGCGGGAGCGAACCGAGGTCATGCGTACGGAACGGGATATCGCGGTACGCGAATGGGAGGAGCGTGAGCGCGCACTTCTCCGTGATTTGCGCGCTCGGGAGACCGTGCATACCACTTCGATTGCCCAGTCCAGGCGAGAATTCGACGAATACGCCGCACGATTGACCGCCGCCCACGATCAGCGCCAGCAGTACCTGACGGAGCAGATCGAGTCATTGCGTCATGAGAAGAGCCGCCTCATGGAGCATTGGGACGACTACCGGCTGGAAGTCGGCAAAAATCAGGCTGCGAGCGACGAGGCGAAGTGTGCGTTGCTGTCCAAAATTGCGGAGCTCGAACAACAGGTGCAGTCGGCCAAGCTTGCCAACGCGGCATTGGATGACGAGATCGCGCAATTGAAGCACATCGAAGCAGAAATCGACGCGCTGAGCAGAACGGTGTGGTGGCGTGCGATGACTCCGGTCAGAGCACTGGCGGGAGTGTTCGGGGCACGCCTCGCGTTGCCGTCTCGCCGGCCGTCGATGGCCCGACGTGAGCCGATCGAAAGGTCTCGACCGCTCGTCGACGAGTCGGACACCGGCCCGTCCCGGCATCGTGGAGACGATGTCGAGCACGCAAGCGTTGCATTGCCGCTGTCGGACGTGAATCCATTGAATCAATCGATCGAGCTTGGAGATTTCATGAAGGCTATAGAACATATCGATCAGTTACTGGATCTCGCCGGGTCCGATTTTGTCGAGGCGGTCTATCGGGTGTTGCTCAACCGATCGACGGACGCCGAGGGAATGAACTATTATCTCGGCCGACTCCGTTCCGGATACGGCAAACAGAATGTCATCGCGCAAGTCGCTCAGTCTCCGGAAGCGAAGATTCATCGTGTTCGCATTCCCGGTTTGGACAACCTCGTAAGAATGCAAAAGCGTTCGCGGCATTGGCTATGGGGGCGTTTCTGCCGGCAGGCGAGTCTGGTTGCCCAGGTTCAGCGGCTCGAATATGTCGTTGACCGTCATGAGCAGCGAATGGACGTAAGGTTGCTAGCCATGGAACGAGGACTCCATGCGATTGTCGAGCGTCTCGAGCGCCTGAAAAACGAAACCGTTGCGACGCATAACAACGCGCTGAGCCCGAGCGGTACTGGGGTCGAAGCGGCTGACATTGAAAAGACGCAGATGGCATCGATTATTGGTGGGCTTGTCCTGCCCGTCGATGGAACGCCGAAGGAACTCATGATTGCGCTGGAAGAAAAAATTGCTGCGTCTCGGGAAGCGGCGTCGTTTGCCCGATAGTTTCCAATGCTGAGGTTTGGTTAGATGCGATTCAACACATCGTTTGCTGGTCGAGTGGTGCAGGTTACAGAGGCTTTGGATTTTGGTGATGCGGTCTCCAGCCACGTCATTGAACTCGACAAGCTGATGAAGGGTTGGGGGCTCGATGCCGCAATATGCTCTAAATGGCACCACGACAGAGTCGCACACCACCGCCACGATATCGACGACCTGCGTTTGACCGAGCGGGACGTGGTGATTTACCACTTCTACGGCTTCTCCGAATACGCACTCGATGCAGTGCTGAGCCAGTATTGCACGAAGATTCTCGTTTATCACAATGTTACGCCGCATGATTTCTTCGAGAAGGGATCGAAGTTTCATCAGTTCTGTTTGAAAGGGCGTCAGCAGCTAAAAGAGGCCATTGGCAGCTTTCACTGTTTTTGGGGAGACAGTGAATTCAATCTCAGCGAGCTTCGTGAACTGGGTGCGAGTTCGCAGAAATGCTTCGTCGTGCCCATCATCGTGCCGTCTCGGGATCGGCGCGGCGCGCAGCGGGCACGCGAGCCCGGTTCGTGGCTCTTCCTCGGACGGATCGCACCCAACAAGAGGCAAGTCGAATTGGTGAGGGCGTTCGCACGGATGCACGCCAGCAAGCCCGACTTAGCCCGCGTACTCTATATCGTCGGCGGTTATGAGGTGGATGATCCGTATTTTCAGACGCTGATGCGTGAGATTGATTCACTGAAAATTCGAGATAGGATCAAGCTAACCGGAAAGATATCAGACGAGGAGCGCGAAGATATTTTTTCGCGCGTCGAAGTTTTTGCTTCGATGAGCGCGCATGAAGGATTCGGCGCGCCCTTGATCGAAGCTCCGCTTCGCGACGTGCCCGTGGCGGCTCTCGAGAAAGCCGCGGTAGGCGAGACGATGGGGGGCGTTCCCGGCTTGGCACGCGACGGTGACGCGTTGATCGCGCTGATCGAGCGGTTCATGTCGGACGATGCGTTTCGTGCAGCCGCGCTTCTCGCTCAGCAGCACAACGCCAGGCGATTCACACCCGAGGCGGTCGCTCGCTCGCTGTTCACCGCCTTGCGAGCCGTCTTGCCTGCGCGCCGGCATTTCAAGACGGTTTCGGTCGTCGTTTGCACCTATAACCGGCGCGATCATCTCGAACGCTGCCTGGATTATCTTCGCCACCAGACTTGCCCCGATTTCGAGGTTATCGTGGTCGACGGCCCGTCGGACGATGGCACGCGGGAATTGCTTGACCGGCAGGCGGCATATGTCAAGATCGCTCGGAATCCTGAGAGAAATCTGGCGATCTCCCGCAATCTCGGCATCGATCTGGCCGACGGCGACATCGTCGCCTTCATCGACGACGATGCGATTCCGTTCGACGATTGGATCGACGCCATCCTGCGCGAATACAACGCTCGCCCGTTGACGACAGCCGGGCTGGGCGGCCCCGCTTACTACGCGGGCTCGTTTTGGTTTCAGGCCGAAGACAATGGTATCAATCGCTTTTCCGAGGCGAAGGTCAACATCGATAGCGACGATATCGGAAAGCACGGGTGGTATCGGTACAATACAGGCACCAATGCGACGTTTGTGCGCCGTCATCTGGATGCGGTGGACGGATTCGACGAGCAATTCGACTATTATCTAGATGAAGCCGAGCTGTGCTTCCGCCTTCAACAGTCGAATACGCTGATCGGGTACTCCCCTGAGGTGATTGTTCGCCACGAATTCGCGCAGAGCCACAATCGCGGCGGAAAGTACAATTACAACTGGGCGACGATCTGCAAGAACACGGCCTATTTCATTGCCGCCTATTCCGGCCTGTCGCAGGCGGATCTGCGCTCGTATATCGAAACGCGCATGAAAGCGGAACGTGTCGCACCGCTCGACGCCGCTGTGAATTCAGGCGATTTGCCCGCCGTCGATCGGGACCGTCACGTTCAAGCAATTTGGCGCGGCGTCGAACAAGGTCTAGCAGACGCCAAACATCATCCGCGAACCCGCAAGCTTGCCCCGTCGCCAGGCGCGTTCAAGCCATATCGCGTGACCGCGTCGTATCCCCGCGTCGGTATGGAGGTCAAGCGGCTTCACGTTTGCATCGTCACGAAAGAGTTTCCACCGTTTGCTGGCAACGGCGGCGTCGGCACCCTGTATTACCATTTGGCGAGCGAACTGCTGCTCATGGGGCATGAAGTATCGATCATTACCCCATCAGGTGAGGACAAGGTTCATCGCCAGGGACGCTTCAGCGTCTATTTCTCGAAAGTGCAACCGGACGCCTGGGTGGACGGACTCGATCGCGGCTTCACTGGTAATCTGCAGTGGTCGCTAAGCGCGCTGTCTGCGCTCGCGAAGCTCCATCGAGAGCGCCCGATCGATGTGGTGGATTCATCGCTGTGGGACAGCGAAGCTTTGGCGTTCTCGCTTTTGCCGAAAACGGCGCGTCCACCGCTGGTATTGCGTCTTGTCACACCATTTCCGGTCACGTCTCGCATTAATGGCTGGTCGGTTCCCGACGACGTGACGGAACTTTTCGTCGAGGCGGAAAGAACGCTGCTGAACAACGCGAATGCAGTCGTGCCGATCAGCGAGTCCATTGCCTGGACCGTCGAGAAGGAACACGGCGTGCAGCGGGACGTCCGGTGGCACATGGCGCATTGCGGGATTGCGTATTGGCCGTTTTTCGACGTGAACCAGGGGTATGCGGAATTTCGCGAGTTCGAGAAGGTATCGCGTCAAACACTCGATTCAGCAAATCTGGTCGTGTTCGTCGGGCGGCTTGAACGGCGCAAGGGCATAGATCTGTTGTTGGGGGGGGCGCAGCGAATTCTTGACGCCGATCCGCGAGCGCATCTACTCGTCGCGGGACGCGACCCGGAAGGCTGGGCGCAACGGGCAGTGCACATGCTGTCGCCAGCCGTACGCGATCGCATCCATTTCCTCGGCGAAGTCAGCGATGCCACGCGCGACAAGCTGCTTGCCCGTGCGCATTGCCTCGTTTTTCCGTCACGCTACGAATCGTTCGGTCTGGTGCCGCTCGAGGCGTTCGTCCATGGAGTGCCGGTGATCGCGTCGAGGAGCGGGGCGATTCCGGAGGTGGTGGCGCATGAGTCGTGTGGATTGCTTTTCGATCCGGAAGATCACGATTCTCTCGCTGACAACGTTATTCGCGTCCTCAATGAGCCTGGTTTGCGAGCGCGTCTCTCGGAGGGGGCGCGGTCTCAGATCCGTCGTTTCAGCAGCCGGGCCAGCGCAGCGGGAGCGGTTGGTGTGTACGTCGACCTGATCGCCGTTTAGTCGATGGAGGTGGCATCGTGGCGGTAACGCGCATGGATGTACGGTGCGCGCTTGCCGTACCGCATCGCGCCGTCCGTTCTTTGACGGACCAGATATCATCCGATACCGCAAGCGTCAGCGCAGCGTCGTCGATGTACCGCTAGGCATGTGAGTATTGCGCGTCGCACATTGCGCGATGCGGTTTTCCGTAGAGAAGTGCGACTAGAGCGTGCGCGTCGATACGCAGAGGACCGAACCATTCGCGAACCGGTACGCTGACGTTGCTTGCAGTGGCCGTCCTGAGCCTGGTGCGCGTGCGTGTCGGACCGCCGCGTCGCGACGTTAGATCGTATCGCATTCCGGTCCGCTGCATTCCGGCCGTCAATCCGGGAGCGCCTTGTCGCGCTTCGCCGCCTCCGCATGCCTGAAATCGCGCACCCGCACGAACGTTACGTAGTTCGAATCGTGCTGATTGCGCGCGCCGCCTTCGCTATCGTCGAAAGCCATCCGCACGACCGCGACGATGTCGTCGCCTTCGAATTGCCAATCCGCATACTGAAAGCCGTGCCGCTGCTGATCCACGCTCTGAAGCAGCACGCGCTCGACGCTCCAGTGACGCAGATCGGGCGACGACGTCAGCGCGAGCGTGTTTCTCACGCGTTCGAGATTCGCGCTGCCGTCGGCGTTCGGCACCGCGTTCGCGAGCGACCAGTAGCGTCCCGAGCGGGAATCGAATCGGATCGTGAACTTCTTGCCGCCGCCCGGAAAATCGACGAAGTCGTGCGCCGGATCGAACGACAGCGACCGGCCGTCCGCGAGCACGCGCACGAGCGCCGCCTTCTCCGGCCCGTGCTTCGTGTTCACGCGCAACACGATCGCCGGATCGCGCTCGCCCGTCGACACGACGCTGCCTTCCTCCCACGTCAGAAAGTTGTTGTTGAGCCACGAATGATCGGACGGCAGCGGCTTCGGCGTGCGCCAGTTGCGCGTGTCGAGTAGATCTCCGTCGGCGGGTGCGGATAGCACGAGCGAACGCAGGTCGCCGCCGTCGATGACTTCGAACGCGCGCCATACGCGGCCCCGGTCGACGAGTACCGGCACGGCCCCCGTGATGTAGCGGCCGTTGAGCGCGAAGCGTCCGGATTGCACGTCGTTCGGCGTCGTCCACGTCGCGCCGCCGTCCGTCGAGCGGCGAATCACCGGCGTGCCCATCGAGCGATCGGTGCCCATCAAGTACAGCGCGCCACCGACGACGAAAAGCGACGACCAGTATTGGCCGGCCACGACGCTCAGCTTTTCCCAGGTCTGCCCGCTGTCGTGCGACGCGAACACGTGCACTTCGTCGGGCAGCGCGGACGGGCCGAACATGTCGTGCGACGCGACATAGGTGCCGTCGGGCAGGATCGCGAGCGACGGCGAGCCGAGGAACACGTGCGTCGCCGCCGCGCTGTGCGCGATCACCCGGCCGGGCGGCGCGGCGGGCGGCACTTGTGGGGCCGACGACGCAACGACGGACGCGCAGAACAGGCAGGCCAGCATCCCATGAATTGACATCGATATTCTCCTTCGCGTTTCGGCACGCGTTCGGCGGCGGACGCTAGGGGCACGACGCGCCGGTCGCGCTCAGCCGGCCGGTACCGGCCCGTTCGCGACGCTCGGGCGAGCGCTCGGCATGCCCCGCGTGTCCGGCGACGACGAACATCAAGAGCGTGAGCCACAGCATGCCGTATAGCGCGTGGAACTTGAACAGAAGGAGCGGCAGCAGATACAGCAGCAGGCGCCGCCGGCCGCGCCGCCGGAACAGCATGAACAGCGCGCCGAAGAACGCGGTGACGCCGACGCCGCCGGTGGCGAACAGCAGATACACGTAGAACGAGCTGTCGCGCACCTGATAGCCGCGCAGGTGCGTCTTGCCGACGTTGTTCCGCTCGTCCCAGAAGAGGCCGTTGCCGAATGCGTCGGCGAGCGCGTCTCGCGCGCTCAGCTCGCGCAGCACGAGCGTGCGGCTGCCGAGCGCGTCGTAGTCGGCGGATTGATTCACGCGCTTGTCGTACACGCCGTACATCGCCGGCGCGATCGCGAGCGCGACCGCGACGATCACGAGCTTGATCCGGATCGACGAGCGTCCGGCGAGGAAGTGCACGCCGAACAGCAGCGCGCAGACGATGATCGCCGCGATCGAGAACGACAGCAGCGCGGTCGCGAACGCGACGATCGTCGCAGCCGCCATGCGCCGCTTCGCTAGCAGCAGGACGACGCCCGCGGGCACGACCGTCATCGCGTAGAACGACGGCTCCGAATAGAGGCCGAGCGCGCGGATCGAGATGAGGCTGTCGCTCAGCGCCTTCGTCGCGTACAACGCTTCGGAATCGCTCTCGCGGACGTAGCTGTCGAAGTCGATGAAGTGGCCGGAGATCAGGTAGTAGCCGAGTTGCACGAGGAAGAACGCGGCATGCACGTAGATCAGCGCCTCGCATGTCCGCTCGAGCGAGCGCATCGACAGCACGCCGCTCGCGAACAGCCAGAACGCGAGCGCGATGTAGGTTTCGATCAGCACGAACTTGACGTAGAAGTTCGCGTAGAAATCGCCGAACGCGGACACGATGAACGCGGCGCTTACGCTGAGCATCCAGTACGCGGCGATGGCGGGCAGCCGGTGCTGGCGCGCGAACAGCGTCGGTGCGCGGAACAGCGCAAGGACGGCGAGCAGCGCATAGGCCGCGAAGCTCGCGCGCACGCTGAACGCGTTCAGCGAAAAGAAGCAGGCGCTGGTGGCGAAGAGCAGGGTGGGAACGCTCGCGCGTCGCATGAAGACTCCGTGGTTCGTGAGCGGCGCACGCTTTCGAGCCGTGCTGCTCGAACGTCGCGCGTTGAGCGCGCTGGCATCGCGCGGCGACGCTTCCGAAGCGAGATCGCCGGCATGCACGCGCACGGCGCCGATGTCGACCGTCGCATGCGCGGCGCGCGCCTCGACGCGCTCGATGGTGCCGTCTGTCGCGCCTCGACGGCGCGCTTCGCTTGCCGTGCGAAACGCTCGCCGGCATGCATCGGGCATCGATGCGCCGCGGTGCCCGGGAGTATAGCGACGCGTGCGCTTTCGCACGCGCGCGCGTCCGATCGGGACGGGGTTTCGGCGGCTGGCGACTAGTCCTGGCCGCAACCGACCGTCACCAGGGGAGTTGACGGCAGAGGAACGGCGAGTATTGCTCGATCGCAGCTTGAATCGGCGCGTGTCTCCCGTAGGAGACGGCGAGCACTGCCATTAGCGAAACCGACGCGTACAG
Organism: Burkholderia sp. ABCPW 111; assembly: GCF_000773065.1. NCBI lineage: Bacteria > Pseudomonadati > Pseudomonadota > Betaproteobacteria > Burkholderiales > Burkholderiaceae > Burkholderia > Burkholderia sp. ABCPW 111. The sequence continues at coordinate 119,333 of NZ_JPWT01000110.1, forward strand.
CCACAGGCGTCGCGACACAGCGGGTGCGCCTTTCCATAGCACGAACGACAGCGTGACGAGCGTGCCGACCGCCCATCCGGCGATTACTTCGGACACCGTATGTGCTTTGTCGAACACGCGTGCCGTGCCGATCAACGCGGCGAGCACGAGACCCGCCGTCAATGCCATGTCCGAGCGCAGCCATTGCAGGCCGAGCAGGAGCGCCATCGGCCACACCGCCGATGCGAGCATCGTGTGGCCGCTGACGACGCGAAAGTCGATCGCGCGAATCTGCACGCCGCACCCCGCGTAGAGGATCTTCGTCAAGCCGACGACGAGCATGCCGGCCGCGAGCAGCACGAGCCACGACAGCGCGTCGCGCCGCTCGGGCGACGAGCGGACGAGCCATGCGCAGCAGACGACGGAAAGAGGAAGGGTCAAGGCGGCGTCGCCCAGATCGCTGATGGCAGACCACATCGCGTGCATTCGCTCAAAAAAACGCAGTATTGTAAGGCGGCGCTGCGAGCGACTGCAGTTTCTCGCGCCACAAGCGCGGGCTGCCGTCGGATTTGTCCAATCGATGCGAGTCGCGTTAATGCGCGGGTATCGCGCATCACGCCTCACATATATGAAATCGCCGATGCGCGGTGATCACAGGCATTGTTCGCGCCGCAAAATCGGCTTCGACCGGACATTATCGAAAAGCGCTAGATGAATATCGTAAAAATACGCAATAGCCTAAAGGCATGCCGGTAACGAAAGATCAATTCCAATTGTAAAAATACATGCGATTCGGCGACGAATTCGATAGAGTCGGCGCCAAGGCGGCGTACGCATTGCATCTCGTTTGCATGCGAGATCGCCATATTTCCTCCACAAGAAACGGCAGCGCGGCGCGTCGGTGAATGAACGCGCAGGCGTGCGCCGGTGCTGCCGTGCGGCCGCTCCATTCACTTGCAGTCCGTCTGGATCGCCAGTGCGACGCGGCACCGGGCGCGTCTGTCTTCATCCGTCGTCCATATCGGATGCTCCGCGCGCGGCCAGTGATTCAGTTGCCGAAAGATCGTCTGAAATCGACAAGCGCGCGCGTGTCTTTTGATGCAATGTGCGCACCAATCCGAATTGGATCGATCAATAAATGATGGAATCGATGTCCAGATTCAATCCGCCAACATGGCGTCGTAATCAGACAGAAAGATTGTTGCAGCCATTTGAAGGAATATGATGCACCGCAGAATAGACATTGCTGAATGAGTGGAAAGGGCCGGCGGGATGGAATGCGCGTTCAACATTGGTCGGATGGGAGCACACGTGAGTCGTGGTGCAGCTTTCGGTGGCGTGTGCTACCGGAAAGGAATCGCTGTCGTCTTGTTTGACGGCTTTTCGTTGATGCACGCGGGACGCATGGCGGAGATCTTCAATCTCGTCAACCGTTTCCGACATGCAGACGCGGAATCCGGCGGCGATTACGAGATGTTGCTGCTGTCGGCGAAGGGCGGTGCGGTGTATTCGTCGTCCGGCATTCCCGTTTGGTCCCAGCCGCTGCACGAGCGCGCGCTCGACAGCGTGCATGCGATTTTCGCAATCGGCGAACCGGATGCGTCCGATCGTGACGATGAAAAGGTGTCCGAATGGTTGCGCAACGCGCGGGCCCACGTTCGCGCGGCGGACGGGGCGCGTCGCCTGTTGGGGCTCGCGAATCTCGAGCGCGGCGATGTGGCCGCGGATGATCTGTCGATCGACACGATGCTCTCAGGCGCCGCGTCCGCCGAGAAAGTCCATCCGACCGCGGCGGAACGTGCTGCATTCTCGGCCGCGCTCGCCGTCATTCGACACGATTGCGGCGACGGCGTCGCGCACGAGGTTGCCGAGCGTTTGTGCCCGGCGATCGCCGCCCGGCCCGCCGAGTCGGCGTTCGCCGCGCGAGAGGCGCGTGCGAGCAAGTTGATTCGCGCGTCGGTCCAACAACTGCGCGACAACAGCGCGAACCGCATTTCGATCGCCGACACGGCGCATGCGGCGGCGATGAGCGAGCGCAACTTCCTGCGCCGATTCAAGCAGGAGATCGGCGTGACGCCGTCGGAGTTCGTGCAGAAAGTTCGGCTCGAGCATGCATGCCACATGCTCGTGCATACCGACCTTCCGGTCGACAAGATCGCGCGGCGCACGGGGCTCGGCAGCGGCGATCGTCTCGCGAAACTGTTTCGCCAGCATCTGTCGATGTCGCCGACCGAGTATCGCGCAGTCGAGCGCAGCCGAGGCGCAGGTGCGGATCTCGCATGCGACGAATTCGAGTCGCGGCTGAGCGAATCGATTTCATAACAAGCGGCGCGCCGCGCCTGTCGTCTTACCCCTAACCTCAGCTTTGCCACGCTCACGTGCGAGGCCGTGAGCGTCGTTCGGACTTCGTCGGGCGATGAACGCCGAACGTTTGTCGATGCGGATGTCGATGCATCGATGAAAGGCGAGCGGAACGCCGAGCATGGCGGGTAAAAATATAGAAGTGCGAAGTAAATTTTTGATGAAACGCAATCGAGGTTCACATATGCCAGCGATATTTCCCAGAGTCGTCGACATCGCGGTGATCGTGGTCGGCGCGTTCCTTCCGATCCTGATCGAGGCGTCCGGCAGCCCGAACGCGCAGTTCTTCGACGGATCGCTGGTGGCGTTCGCCGCTGCGCTGTCGCTGTCGGTTTTTCCCGCATGTGGGATCTACGAGTCGTCCCGGCGGCGCTCGCCCGTGCATCTGATCAGCCGCACCGCGCTCGCATGGCTCGTCGTGCAGGGCGGCACCGTCGCGCTGCTGTACGCGCTGCGCCGCGCGCAAATTCTCTCGAGCGAGTGGTTCGCGTACTGGACGGTCACGAGCGGCATAGGGCTGTTGATTTTTCGTGCGGTCACGCTCGCTATCTTCGGCCTTGTCGAGCGCGCGAGCCGTCAGGTGAAGGCCGCGACGCTCGATCAGGTGGGCCACGTCGCGCATCGCATGCGCACGTCGGGCATCGCGAAGCGGATCGTCAAGCGCGCGTTCGACGTGGCCGCCGCGTCGTGCTTGATCGCGGTGTTATCGCCGGTGCTCGCCGTGATCGCTTTTCTCGTCATGCGCGACGGCGGCCCGGCCGTATTCGGGCACATGCGCATCGGGCGGGACGGCCGCCGCTTCAAGTGCCTGAAATTCCGCTCGATGGTGATGAACGCCGACGCCGTGCTGAAGGCGCTGCTCGAACGCGATCCGCACGCGCGCGCGGAATGGGCGCGCGAATTCAAGTTGAAGAACGACGTGCGAATCACGCCGATCGGCCGCTTCCTGCGTCGAAGCAGCCTCGACGAACTGCCGCAGCTGCTGAACGTCGTGAAGGGCGAGATGAGCCTCGTCGGGCCGCGGCCGATCGTCGAGGCGGAGCTTGCGCGCTACGGCGAGGACGTTCGCTACTACCTCGCCGCGAAGCCCGGCATGACCGGACTGTGGCAGGTGAGCGGCCGCAACGATACCGATTACGCGACACGCGTTTCGCTCGACGTGTCGTATGTGAAGGAATGGTCGCTTCGACGCGATCTGTACATCCTGTTGAAAACGGTCAACGTGGTCCTACGCGGATCGGGCGCGTATTGAGCGCGCGCTTCGCGGCGATCGGCGGCCGGAGAGGGCCGGAACTAGAAAGTGAGTCGAGGTGTAGATGGGTAGTCTGGGGGAAGCAGGCGGCGTCGCGCCGCCGACACGCACGTACGGCGCACGCGTGCGTTTGTTGACGATGTGGGTGCCGCTATGCGTGGTGCTCGCCGGATGCGGCGTCGCGCCGGGCATGCGGATGAAGCAGCCGGCGAACGTGCCGGTATCGAGCGCTGACGCAAGCGCGTCGAATGAGGCCGGCCGCGAGCCGCGCGGCGAGCAACTGCCGGTTCCGATCACGAACATCGATCTGAATCTGATCCGCACGCTGCGCGACGCGCAGCGCGGCGCGCGCGGCGCGTCCGATCTCGCGACGCCGGTGTCCGGCTACACGATAGGGCGCGGCGACGTGCTGCAGATCACGGTCTGGGATCATCCCGAGCTCGCGGCGGCGCTCGGCGCGCAGCAGCAGACGGCCGCGCGCACGGCCGATGCGCCGGCAGGCTTCGTCGTCGATCAAGACGGCACGCTGCAGTTTCCGTTCGTCGGACGCATCGCCGTCGCCGGGCTCAAGCCCGAGCAGGTGCAGGCGCGGCTCGCACGCAAGCTCGCGGAGACGTTTCGCGATCCGCAGGTGACGGTGCGCATCGCGTCGTTCCGCGCGAAGCAGGTCTATATCGAAGGCGAAGTGCATACGCCAGGCTCGCAGCCGCTCAACGACATTCCGATGACGCTGCACGACGCGGTGAGCCGCGCGGGCGGTTTCTCGACGAGCGCGGACCAGAGCCGCGTGATGCTCGTGCGCAACGGCGTCGAGCAACGGATCGATCTGTCGGGCGCCGGGCAGGGGATCAATCCTTCGCGGGTCGTCCTCAAGGACGGCGATCTGCTGCGCATTCCGCCGCGCGACGAGAGCGGCGTGTTCGTGATGGGCGAGGTCAACAAGCCGGTCACCGCGCTGCCGATGCGCAACGGCCGCTTGATGCTGAGCGACGCGCTGTCGCAGGCAGGCAGCCTGAACGCGACGACGGCCGATGCGGCGCAGCTGTATGTGATTCGCGGCTCGCTCGACGCGAAGCCGCAGATCTACCGGCTCGACGCGAGCTCGCCTGTCGCGATGGTGCTCGCGAACCAGTTCGAGCTCGAGCCGAAGGACATCGTCTATGTCGACGGCAACGGGCTCGTGCGGTTCAGCCGCGTGCTCAGCCTGTTGCTGCCGGCCGTCAACGCCGGCCTGACCGCGGCGGTCGTGACCAAATGATCGAATCGATTCTCGTCGTCTGCGAAGGCAACCTCTGCCGCAGCCCGATGGCGGCCGCGTTCTTCGCGGCCGCGCTGCCGGGGAGAGCGGTGACGTCGGCGGGCTTCGACGCGCTCGTCGGGCTGCCCGCCGCGCCGTTCGCGCAGGACGTGATGCGTGAGCGCGGCATCGATCTCTCCGCGCATCGCGCGCAGCAGCTCGGCCGCGCGCAGTGCGCTTCGGTGGACCTGATTCTCGTGATGGACCGCACGCAGCGGCGGCACGTCGAGGACCGGTATCCGCTCGCGCGCGGCAAGGTGTTTCGCATCGGCGAGCATGAGAACTTCGACGTTCACGATCCCTATCGCCAACCGCGCTTCGTGTTCGAGCGGTCCGCGCGGCTCATCGAGCTCGGCGTGAACGGCTGGCTGTCGCGGCTGCGGCTCGTGTGAACGATCGCGCGCACGCGCGGAACCGAATCCCCAAGATCTCGATACATGAATTCCAACCAATCCGGCACACAAGCGCTTCCCGAGAGCGACGGCGAAACCGACTTCATCGCCATTCTCGACATCCTGATCGAAAGCCGCTGGCTGATCGCGGCGATCGCGACCGGCTGCTTTGCGATCGGCGTCGCGTATGCGGTGCTCAGCAAGCCCGTCTATCAGGCGGACATCCTGATTCAGGTCGAGGACAGCCCCGACACGTCCGCCGCGAAGAGCCTGCTCGGCGATGTTTCGTCGCTCTTCGACGTGAAATCGTCCGCGGCGGCGGAGACGCAGATTCTCGCGTCGCGGCTTGTCGTGTCGCGCGCGGTCGACCAGTTGAAGCTCTTCGTCGATGCGAAGCCGAAGCGCTTTCCGTTGATCGGCAATTGGCTCGCGCGCCGCAATGAGGGGCTGTCGAATCCGGGCTTCGCCGGCTTCGGCGGCTATGCGTGGGGCCAGGAGCGCATCGACGTCGCGACGTTCGATGTGCCGCGTTCGCTCGAAGGCGACAAGTTCGAGCTGACGATGCTCGATGCGCGCCGCTATCGGCTCGCGGGCGGCGATCTCGAACGCGGCGCCGAAGGCGTGGTCGGCAGGCTCGAACGCTTTGCGGCGAAGGGCGGGGCGATCGCGCTGCGTGTCGATGCGGCCGCCGCGAAGCCGGGTGCGACGTTCGTGCTCGTGCGCCGCTCGCGTTTGCGCACGATCGAGGATCTGCAGGACAACCTCGACGTGCAGGAGCGCGTCAAGCAATCGGACGTGGTCGTCGCGAGCCTGCGCGACACCGATCCGGAGCTCGTCAGCAGCGCGCTCAATGAAATCGGGCGGCAATACGTCGCGCAGAACATCCAGCGCAAATCGGCGGAGGCCGCGCAATCGCTCGAGTTTCTCAACGCCCAGCTGCCGACGCTCAAGCAGCACCTGACCGATTCCGAAGCACGCCTGACGAAATTGCGAGACGAGCACGGAACCGTCGATTTGACCGAAGAGGCGAAGCTCGTGCTCGCGCAATCGGCCGATGCGAAGACACGCCTGCTCGAGCTGCAGCAGAAGCGGCAGGAGCTGCTGTCGCGCTTCACGCCGAAGCATCCGAGCGTCGTCGCGATCGATCGGCAGATCGCCGCGCTCGACGGCTATCGCGGCGCGGCCGAGCAGCAAATCAAGCGGCTGCCGGATCTGCAGCAGCAGATCGTGCGACTGATGCTCGACGTGAAGGTCGACACCGATCTCTACACGGCGTTGCTGAACAACATGCAGCAGTTGCAGCTCGTGCGAGCGGGGAAGGTCGGCAACGTGCGGCTCGTCGATACGGCAGCGGTGCCGGAAGTGCCCGTCAAGCCGAAGAAGGCGCTTGTCGCGATCGCGTCGCTGCTGATCGGCGTGCTCGCCGGCTGCGGGACCGCGGTCGGCCGCTCGATGCTGTTTCATGGCATTTCCGATCCGAACGAGATCGAGCGCCGTCTGGGCATGAACGTCTATGCGACCGTGCCGCGCAGCGAGCAGCAGCGGGCGCTGACCGAGCGCGCGAAGCGCAAGGAGCGCGCGATGTCGCTGCTGTCCGTCGTGCATCCGGACGAGCCGGCCGTCGAGAGCCTGCGCAGTCTGCGCACGGCGCTGCAGTTCGCGATGCTCGAAGCGAAGAACAACGTCGTCGTGATCGCGGGCCCCGCGCCGGGCGTCGGCAAGTCGTTCGTGTCGGCGAATCTCGCCGCGGTGCTGACGATGGCCGGCAAGCGCGTGCTGCTGATCGACGGCGACATCCGCAAGGGGCATCTGAACGACTATCTCGGCCTCGCGCGCGGCAAGGGATTCTCCGAACTGATCGCGGGCGCGGTGCAGCCGGACGACGTGCTGCATCGCGACGTGATCGCCGGGCTCGACTTCATCTCGACGGGCGCGATGCCGAAGAACCCGGCGGAACTGTTGCTCAACCCGCGCGTGCCCGAGTTGATCGATGCGTTCTCGACGCGCTACGACGTCATCGTGATCGATTCGCCGCCGGTGCTCGCGGTGGCCGATACGGGCATCCTCGCCGCGACGGCGGGCACTGCGTTTCTCGTCGCGCTCGCCGGCTCGACGAAGCTCGGCGAGATTGCCGAATCCGCGAAGCGCCTCGCGCAGAACGGCGTGCGGCTGAGCGGCATCGTGTTCAACGGGATCAATCCGCGGCTCGGCCAGTACGGGTACGGATCGAAGTACGGCGGCTATCGCTACGTTGCGTACGAATACGGAGCGAAGCGCGATGCGTGACGTTCATGTGTACGCGAGCGGAAGCGACGGTGATCGTCGGTTCTGCGCGGCGTGCGCGCGGCGCGCGCATTCGACTGCCGGAGCGCGGCGATGATCCGTGCTCGCGATTCGATCGTGTCGCTGTGCGGCGTCGTCGCCGGGCAGATCGCGCTTTTCGGCTGTATCTCGCTGATCGGGCGCTTCCAGGGCCCGGAGGCGCTCGGCCATTTCAACTATTTGCTCGCGCTTGCGACGTTCGCCGGCACGCTGCTCGCGGGCCGCTACGAGCTCGCTTGCGTGAGCGACAGTGCGGCGGAGTCGTTCAACGCGCTCGTGAACGTGATGGCGCTCGGCACGGCGATCGTCGCGCTCGGCGGTGCGGCGATTTTCGTGACGGGCCGTGCGGAGCTGGTCGCCGTCGCCGCGTATGGCTTTGCCGTATTCATTCAATTGGCCGCGGGCGGCTATCTGAACAGCCTGAGGCGCTATGGCTGGATCGCCGCGAGCCGCATCGCCGTGAACGGTTCGTTTCTCGCTTGTATGCTCGCCGCGACGTTCGTGCCGACGCTCGGAAGAGTCGACGCGTTCGGCACATATACGGCGGTCACGGTATTCGTCGCACTGTCGATGCTGCTCGCGGTTGCCTGTCACGGCAAGCGGCGCGGCTATTCGTTCGAAGTGACGCGTGCATTCTTCGTCGAGCATAGCCGCTTCGCGAAGTACATCTTGCCGTCGACGCTTTGCGGCTCGGTGTTGACCTATGCGCTCGCGATCGTGATTCCACACTGGTTCGATGCGCAGAGCGCGGGCTATTTCGCGGCCGCGTATCGGCTCGGTTTCTTTCCGGTATCGCTGGTTGCGCAGAGCCTCGGCGGCGTGTTTCGGCGCGACGCGATGGCCGCGATGGCGCGTGATGACGCACGAGCGATGGTGCCGAAGGTATTCGGCGCGTATGCGCGCTCGCTCGCGCTGCTCGCGGCGGGCTATGCAGCAGGCGGCGCGCTGCTGTTCGGCCCGCTCGTCGGGCTCTTCTTCGGCGCGCGCTGGAGCGGCGCGATCGCGTTCTTCCAATGCATGATCCCGCTCTTCGCATTCCAGATGATCTATGTGCCGCTGTCGCAGATCTTTCTCGCGGCGCGCGCGCAGCGCATCGATTTCCTGTTTCAGCTCGGCTCAGGCGTCGTGCTCGCCGGTGCGTTGTGTACGGCGAAGCTCGCGGATCTGTCGGTGCTCGCGAGCGTGCGCCTGTTTTCCTTTTCCGGCGCCGTGCTGATGATCGCCGGCATCGCGCTGACGTTTGGCGTGATGAAAGGCAGCGTGTCTCGTCGGCGTGCCGACGCATGACGTTTCCTCCAATTCTTCATTGAGCGCAGATCATGATTGTCGTCGTCATCGATTCCATGGAGCGTTATTACTTTGCCGCGCGGCTCGTGAAGGCGGTCAGAAAGGAGTTCGGCTTTCTGTTCGCGACGAGCGAGCCGGTCGCGCACCTGATGGCGCTGAGCGCGGGCATCCGGTCGGTTTACTTGCGGCGCGGCGCGCCGATGCCGGCGGCGTCCGACGCCGCGGCCGCGATTCGTTCAGACGCGTCGATCGAAGTGCTGAACGGGCAAATGACGCCCGGGCTCGCGCGTGCCGACGCGGCGGCGATCTATGCCGCGATGTCCAACGTGTTTCGTCGCCGTCTGATTTCGCAGTGCCTGATGTGGAACGGGCAGCAGCTCGTGTGCCGCGCGGTCGCGCATGCGTGCGCGGCGCACGGCGTTCCGACGAAGTTCGTCGAGATCTCGAACCTGCCGGACAAGCTGTTCGTCGATCGGCTCGGCGTCAACGCGCTGTCGTCGATCAGCCGCAGTCCGGCCGTCATCGACGGCTTGCCGATGCCGACCGAGGACGAGCATCGCCGCTGGCTCGCGCGCTACGAGCGATACAAGGCAAGGCCGCTGCCGCAAGCGCGCACGTCGTGGCGGCGCAAGGCGGTGTCGGCCGTCAACTATGCGTTGAAGACCGCCACGCAAGGCGTGGCGCGCAAACGCTTCGATACGGTGCGCGCGACCAACGGCGCGCTCGCGCCGGCCGAGGCGAAAGCGCTGACGTCGAAGGAGCTGTCGGCGCTGCGCTACGTGTTCCTGCCGCTGCAGGTGTCCGGCGATACGCAGATCAAGCTGCATTCGGACGTCGACAATCTGAAGGCGATCCAGCTTGCGTTCGAGCACGCGGCGAACGAAAGCGCGGACCTGATCGTCAAGCTGCATCCGGCGGAGTGCGATACGGCCGTGATCGACGAAGTCGTGCGGATGCAGCGCGTCTATCGCTTCGACATCGTCACGTCGCCGACGACCGATCTGATCAGGCACGCGTATTCGGTCGTCACGATCAATTCGACGGTCGGGCTCGAGGCGCTCCTGTACGGCAAGCCGGTCATGTCGCTCGGCCGGTGCTTCTACAAGGAATTCGATCGCGCGCGGCTGCTCAAGTACATCCATTCGTTCCTGATCGACGGCATCGATTACTTCGGCACGGGCGAAATCGCGCCGCGCGCGGCGAGGAACGTATTTTCGATGAAGCACTGACATGCGCACGACGCTGAAACAGACGATCGTCGCGATCGCCGAGGATTGCCGCCGCAATGCGTTCTTCAAGACGCGCTGCGTCGTCGTGTTCTTCCGGATCGCGAACTATCTCGCGTGCCGCAGCAAGCTGACGCTTGCGCTCGGCGCGCCGGCGATCGCGCTCTACATCGTCGTCTGCGACTGGATCATGGGCATCGAGATTCCGGTCAAGACGAAGATCGGCAAGGGCCTCACGCTGTATCACGGCACGGGGCTCGTCATCAACGGCTATTGCGAGATCGGCGAGCGTTGCGTGCTGCGGCACGGCGTGACGATCGGCAACACACTGCAGCCGGACGGCACCTACAGCGGCGTGCCGTTCATCGGCGACGACGTCGAATTCGGCGCGCACAGCATCGCGCTCGGCGAGATTCGGATCGGCAACCGCGCGCGCATCGGCGCAGGCGCCGTGCTGCTGCGGGACGTGCCGGACGGCGGCGTCGCGGTGGGCGTGCCGGCGCGCGTGCTCGAGAAGGAGAAGAGCGCAGCATGAAGGTATTCATCCTCCATCCGGGGAAAGCGAACTACCCGGAAATCGCCGCGTACCGGGATTTTCTCGGTCAGCGCGGCTTCGACGTCCACGATGGCGACGCGAGCGCCTACGCGCGGTTCGGCGACCGAAGCAACTGCATCCTGTGGTGCATCATGGGCTTCTACCGGTCGCTGCCGCCCGCTCGATTCGTGATTCACGATTACCGATCGCTGTCGGTCGGCCGGCTCGCGGCAGTCAAGGACGCGCTCAAGCGCGCGTTGAATGCGAAGCCGGATCTGCGGATCTTTCAGAACGAGCGGATGCGCGGCGCAATGGCGTTTCGCGACGAAATACCGTCGCTGCTGCTGCCGATGGGCGTGCCGGACTGGATCTTCGGGATCGCGAACGAACCGGCGGGCGAGGGCCCGGCGGGCCGGTTCTGCTATATCGGCGAGATGAGCCGCGAGCGCGGCTTCCACAGGGTGCTGGCCGCGTATCGCGACGCGCCGCGCACGGCGCGCGACACGCTCGTGCTCGTCGGCGAGCCGGAGCGGGAGATTCACGAAACGTTCGGGCACATCGCCGGCATCCAGTTCGTCGGACGTGTGCCGCAGCGCGATGCGCTCAAGATCGTGCAGCGCTCCGAGTATGCGGTTTGCTATTTCCCGTATCACCGGCCGCACTGTTTCCAGACGCCGACGAAGCTGCTCGAATACGCGGCGCTCGGCAAGAAGATCGTCTGCAACGACGCGCCGTCGAACGTCGATGCGACGCGGACGCTCGGCATCCGTTCGCACGTCACCGGCGCATCGATATTCGACGAGCTGCTGCCGCTCGCGCGACTGCGCGTGCCGCGCAACGAGCCCGCATGGATGAAGTGGCTCGGATGGACGGCCGTGATTTCGCAATCGGGCGTCACCGAGCATCTCGATGCGATCGCTTCGATGCGGAGCGTGCGATGACGATCGACACCGCACGGCCGCGGCGGGTTGCGACGCCGCCGGAGAAGGGCGCAACGGACAACGGCCGCACGCGGATGAAGATCGTGCAGATCCTCGAATCGAGCGCGACGGGCACGTTGTCGATGGTGTGCCTGATCGCGAATCGCCTCGCGCGCGAGGGGCACGACGTGCACGTCGTCTATTCGATCCGGCCCGATACGCCCGCGAATCTTCAAACGCTGTTCGACGCAACGGTCAAGCTGCGCCACATCCAGATGAAGGGCGTGCCGCCGCTGCCGGTGTTGCTGGAACTGCGGCGCACGCTGATCGGCATCAGGCCGGACGTCGTGCACCTGCATTCGTCGTTTGCGGGATTCCTCGGAAGAATCGCGTCGCTGTTCGCGTTGCCGGATGCGGCGTTCTTCTATAGCCCGCACTGCATCTCGTTCATGCGCCGCGACATTTCCGCGCTCAAGCGATCGGCGTTCGTCGCGCTCGAGCGAATCGCGTGCGTGAAGCGATGCCTGTACATCGCTTGCTCCGACAGTGAACGCGACGCGGTCCGCGCGCATTTGCGGCAGCCGGTTGTCGTGGTCGAGAACGCAGTCGGCGCGATGCCGTCGCCTGCGGCAGCCGATTCGGCCGGCGTGTGCGGTTCGACGTTGCGGGTCGTGACGGTCGGCGGCATTCGTGCGCAGAAGAATCCGCGGCTGTTCGCCGAGATCGCACGCCGCCTGCGCGGCTCGCGCCTGCGCTTCGCCTGGATCGGCGACGGCGACGCGGCACTCAAGGCGGAACTGCGCGACGCAGGCGTCGAAGTCGCCGGCTGGCTCGGTCGCGCGGAAGTCGTCGCACGATTGCGCTGTGTCGACGTATATTTGTCGACGTCGTCGTGGGAAGGCATGCCCGTGTCGGTCATCGAGGCGATGCTGCTCGGCCTGCCTGTCGTCGCGTCCGCATGCGCGGGAAATGTCGACGTCATACGGCACCTGCAAACTGGCGCGATATTTCGCGACGCCGGCGATGCGGTCGAACTGCTCGCATCGATTGACCGCGATCCGGCGCTGCGCGCGCGCCTCGCGGCGGCCGCGCGGCAGGAAGCGCGCGAGCGCTTCGGCGAAGAACGTTTTTTCCGGCAGCTTGCGCCGGTGTACGCGTCGCGGCTCGTGCGCGCGTCTTGAGGATTCGCCGCCCCTCATGCGGGCCCGCCGCGCGGAATCGGAGCGCAGCGCACGGCACGGGGCGGTCCATTGGGAGAGTTGATCTATGAACGTAGCAATCAGCCCCGGCGTGACAGCCGGCAACGACCTGCCCTTCGTGCTGTTCGGCGGGCTCAACGTGCTCGAGAGTCTCGATTTCACGCTCGACGTGTGCAGCGAATACGTCGCGGTGACGCGCAAGCTCGGCATTCCGTTCGTGTTCAAGGCGTCGTTCGACAAGGCGAACCGCTCGTCGATTCATTCGTATCGCGGCGTCGGGCTAGACGAGGGCCTGAAGATCTTCGCGGAGGTGAAGGCGCGCTTCGGCGTGCCGGTGATCACCGACATTCATGAGATCGAGCAGGCCGCGCCGGTCGCCGAGGTCGCGGACGTGCTGCAGGTGCCCGCGTTCCTCGCGCGCCAGACTGATCTCGTCGTCGCGATCGCGAAGACGGGCAAGCCGGTGAACGTGAAGAAGCCGCAGTTCATGAGCCCGACGCAGTTGAAGCACGTGGCCTCGAAATGCCGCGAGGCCGGCAACGATCAGGTGATTCTGTGCGAGCGCGGCAGTTCGTTCGGCTACGACAATCTCGTCGTCGACATGCTCGGCTTCAGGCAGATGGCCGAGACGACGGGTTGCCCGGTGATCTTCGATGTCACGCACAGCCTTCAATGCCGCGATCCGCTCGGCGACGCGTCGGGCGGGCGGCGGCGGCAAGTGGTCGATCTCGCGCGCGCGGGCATGGCGGTGGGCATCGCCGGGCTCTTTCTCGAAGCGCATCCCGATCCGGATCACGCGCGCTGCGACGGGCCGAGCGCGCTGCCGTTGCATTTGCTCGAAGGCTTCCTGTCGCAAGTGAAGGCGATCGACGATCTCGTCAAGCGCATGCCCGCGCTCGAGATCCGATGAGCGCGCCCGCGTATCGCGGCGCGATCCGGCTCGTGCTGTTCGACGCCGACGGCGTGCTGACCGACGGCCGGCTGCACGTGACGGGCGACGGCGAGTTCATGAAGAGCTTTCATGCGAAGGACGGCATCGCCGTCGCGCTTCTGCGTGCGCACGGCATTCGCAGCGGCATCCTGTCGGGCCGTCACAGCGCGCCGCTCGCATGGCGCGCGCAACAGCTCGGCTTCGACGTGTTCGTATCGGGATGCGACGACAAGCGCGCCGGCTACGCGCGCATCAAATCGGAGCGGTCGCTCGCCGATGATTCGATCGCGTATGTCGGCGACGACGTGAACGATTTGCCCGTGATCGATTCGGTGGGTGTTTCGTACGCACCCGCCGACGCGCACGCGCTCGTCAAGCGGCGCGTCGACCACGTCGTGTCGCGCGCGGGCGGCGACGGCGTCGCGCGCGAAGTGGCGGAACATGTGCTGGTGCGTTCCGGGTTGTCGCTCGACGAAGCGTATCGCCCGCTGCTCGATCAATGGATGCGGCATCACGTCGTCCAATGATCTCGGCACGCGTGACATTGCCGTGCGATCGGACTGCACGCGGCTCGCGCGCGAGCCGCGCATGACGAGAACCAACAACATTTTTCATCGCCTTTCACGGCTCTTCGATGAACCATCACAACTATCTTGATTCCGCGCGGCAAGTCTTCGACATCGAATCGCGCGCGCTCGCAGGCCTTTCCGAGCGCGTCGACGAAGCGTTTGGCGACGCGGTGGAAGCGATCCTGCATTCGAGCGGCCGCGTGGTCGTCTGCGGCATGGGCAAATCCGGGATCATCGGGCGAAAGATCGCGGCGACGCTCGCGAGCACCGGCACGCCGAGCTTCTTCATGCATCCCGGCGAGGCGTATCACGGCGATCTCGGCATGGTGACGTCGGCCGACACGTTTCTCGCGATCTCGTATTCGGGCGAGACCGACGAAGTGATCAAGCTGATTCCGTTCTTGAAAAGCAACCGCAACTATCTCGTCGCGATGACGGGCAATGCGCGATCGACGCTCGCGAAAGCGGCGCACAGCCATCTCGACGTCGGCGTCGAGCAGGAGGCGTGTCCGCTTCAGCTCGCGCCGACGTCGTCGACCACCGCGGCGCTCGCGATGGGCGACGCGCTCGCCGTCACGCTGATGAGGGCGCGCGGCTTTCGGCCCGAGAACTTCGCGCGCTTCCATCCGGGCGGCTCGCTTGGGCGACGCCTGCTGTCGAAGGTCGATGACGAAATGGCGGCCGGCGATCTGCCGTTCGTCGACGAAGACGAACAGGCGATCGACGTGCTGCAAGCGATGACGAGAGGCCGGCTTGGGCTCGCGATCGTGCGGCGCGAATCGGGCTTTGGAATCATCACCGACGGAGACGTGAGGCGTGCGATCGAAACGCATGGCGACGCGTTGTTCCGCCGCGTCGCGTCGGATCTGATGTCGATCGATCCGGCAATGGTGCCGCTCGGCACGCGCGTCGAGGATGCGTTGCTGATGATGGAGGCGCGACGCATCAACGCGCTGCTCGTATTCGACGATGAGGGCGTCGTCGGCGTGTTCAAGAAGTAGAAGCGTTTGCAGGGCAAGCCGGATATTTCGAGATCCGTACGAAATTTCCGCCGCGCCTCGGATGTTCGGTGACGTCGGCACCGATGGAGGAGTCGGCCGCGAAGTCGGCTCGTCCATCGTGCCGTGAATCGCCCGTCGAGCGTCACGGCGTGTCGGGCGCGCATTGCGTGCCGTGCCGGCCGCGAGCGGCCCCTGCCGCGTGTCGTCGCGCTCGCATGTGCCGCTCGCGCATGGTGTACGCGACGCGTTACGCCACGACGAGCTCCGGAAAGCGCTCGCTCAGATACTGTTCGAAGCCGATTGCGACTTCCGGGTGGCGCAGCGCAAACTCGACCGTCGCCTTCAGATAGCCGATCTTGCTGCCGCAATCGAAGCGCGTGCCGTCGTAGCGATGCGCGAGCACCTGCTCGTCCTTCAGCAGCGACTGTAGCGCGTCGGTCAATTGCAGTTCTCCGCCCGCGCCCGGCTCGAGCGCGCGCAGATGGTCGAAGATGCGCGGCGTCAGCACGTAGCGGCCGACGACGCCGAAGTTCGATGGCGCCGCCGCGGGTTCCGGCTTCTCGACGATGCCGGCCAGCTTGAAGAGATTGTCCTCCCAGCGCTTGCCGTCGATCACGCCGTACGATTTCGAATCGTGCGGTGCGATCTCTTCCACGCCGACGACCGACGTGTGATAGTGATTGAACACGTCGATCATCTGCCGCAGCACGGGCGGGCGGCCGTCGAGCAGGTCATCCGCGAGCACGACGGCGAACGGGCTGTCGCCGACGAGCTTCTCCGCGCACAGCACCGCATGGCCGAGGCCGAGCGCTTCGGCCTGGCGCACGTAGAAGCAGTCGACGTGACGAGGCTTGATGCCGCGCACGAGCGACAGCAGTTTCTCCTTGCCGCGCGCTTCGAGCTCCGCCTCGATCTCGTACGACTTGTCGAAGTGATCTTCGATCGCGCGCTTGCTGCGCCCCGTCACGAAGATCATTTCGGTGATGCCGGCGGCGATCGCTTCCTCGACCGCATACTGGATCAGGGGTTTGTCGACGACCGGCAACATTTCCTTCGGACTCGCTTTCGTCGCGGGCAGAAAGCGGGTGCCGAGGCCGGCAACGGGAAATACGGCTTTTGTGACTTTCAGCATCGGGCGTCGAACCTTCCTTCGAAGACGTTGAACGTTTGCGCGCGAGCCGGCGATGCGTTCTCGAAGCGAACGACATCGGCGATGCGGGCGCAGTAATACGATGGTAGGGCCGTTTGAATTGTTTGGTTGCGCTAAATATAGGTCTAATCGGACAGACTTCTGACGATGTCGATTCGATCAAGCACGGTGGCGGCGGCAGCGGCTTGCGAATAGACGCGCCGCGAATGACGACGGAGTTTGCGATGCGGATGCGAGATGACGCCGGGCGCGATCACGGGCGCGATCACGGGCGCGAGCGCGTCGCGTCGCGTCGCGTCGCGTCGGATTCGACGCGGGAGAAAAAATGCCCGCCTGCAACGGCGCGTGCAGGCAGGCCAATTCCGAGTGATCGGAAGGTTCGCCGCCCGGGGGGAGCGGCTGACCGGGGGCGAGTATGAAGGCGGACGGGCGAACGCGCCTATCGTTCTGTCCGATTGTGCGTAGCAAATGGCCGATGGGGACTGCAAGTCGATTGCAATGCGCGTGTCGACGCGCGGCGAGAACCGCGCGGACGACGTCTTCGTGCGGCGCTCGCGGCGTTCGGCTGCAAGCCGACTGCGTCGCGCACGTGCGTGCGGACCGTCATTTGGCGGAACGCGGCCGGATTTTGTCGGACGGGCGCGGCGCGCATCCATTAGCCTTTGCTTGCGGACGCGCATCGGGCAGGTGAAGCGTGTCGGCGAGAACGTTCGCGGATGCGCGCGTTCTTCATCGAAACGGGGCGGTCATGGAAGACGAGAGAGACGCGTTCGACGAGATCGCGGAATTCAACCAGCGGTATCTTAGGCTCGCGCGGCGCTTGTTGTGCGAGGACGCCGGCCGCGCTCGGACGATGCTTGGCATCTCGAACGAACTGGCGACTCGTCTCGTCGCGATGACGCCGGCTCAACTCGAACGGCTCGCTTACGGCGCAGAGCTCGTTTGTCAATTTCGCCTCGACGCGATGCCCGGGCGGGCATGAGGCGATTCACGGCGGAAAGGGCACGCTGAGCCCGCGCTGGGGCGTCGTTGAGCGTCTTCACGGTTCGTCGCCGCGTAGGCGCGCTCGTGCCGGATGGCAAGACGTCTATTGCGCTTGGCGTGCGTTGACAGTGGGCTCCGCTGAACCGTCGCGATCGCTGGGCGACTTTGTGCCGGCTGCGGACGAAGCCGTTGCAGCCACCTCGATATTTTCGCTAAGCGCCCCCGGCTTTCGCGATGCGCATGACCACGCGCTCGAACGACGCAGATCACGCTGCCCGGCAACTCGCGACGTCGTTGCCCGATGTGCCGCGCACACCTGAGGCGACGAGCGATCCGCGTCGCGAATCCCATCATCGCGGACCGGCTGCATGCCGCCACGGGCCTTCGGCCAAACTCCGCTCTTCGGCAGAGGGGGCGGCCACGCGCACGCATCCCAATCGTCTTCTCATGGCGGCGCGTCACCCGCACTTCGATTGCAGTTCCGACTACGAATATTCACCGTGCCGACGCTATTTTCGTCGGAATGTCGAAGTCGGTCGTCCATCAGACGAAAGTTCACGTGGATATCGACTAATTTGTCGTTTAATCAGCGCTATTTAATATGTAATATTCGCGATTGATGTTTGTTTGATTTATGAATGACATTTGGAAGGAAGTCGGTTTTCGATCGTGCGCATGTGTCATTGGGAAGCGCCTAGAAGAAGCACTTAAAAATAGGAACGTCCATGATAGAAAAGCATGTGTTCTCAAAGGAAATTCGTGAACGCTTGAAGCCGTTATTCGCCCTGAATAACTGGCGCGGCCCGCTGGAGCTGGCGAGCGATTATCTCTGCATCGCGGCGGCGGTCTATGCGACATATTGGTCGATGTGGTGCTATCCGCTTGCGCTGCTCGTGATCGGGTCGCGGCAGCGGGCGCTCGCCTCCCTGCTGCACGAGTCCTGCCACAAGACATTCACGCGCAACCGCACGCTGAACAATTTTTTCGGGCGCTGGCTTGCCGGTTACCCGATCTTCCAAAGCCATCGGGCTTACGTGAAATCGCACGTGCTCGACCATCACACGTTTCTCGGCGACGCGAACCGCGATCCCGATTACATCCACTACATCGAGAGCGGTTTGTTCGACGTGCGCGATCGCCTCGATTTCGTCATGCGATTCATCGTCAAGACGATCCTGCTTTTCAATGTCGGCAGCTATCTGAAATATTTGATGACGAACCGGCTCGGCGAGATTTCGGGTGACAAAAAAGAACTGATGGGATTGGTGTTGACGCAGGCGGCCATCTTTATGGCATTCTTCGTCACGGTGGGCCTGCTCGGTTATGTTCTTTTCTGGATCGTTCCGATCATTACGACATTCCAGATCATTGGCTGGTTTTCCGAAATTTCCGAGCATTTTCCGGTCATTCGCACGACTCGAAGCACGCTGACGATTACCCGAAACCGCTTCCCCGCTCTGCTCGAGCGCGCTTTCATCGGCATGCACGGCGACAATTACCACCTCGTTCATCATTTGCTCGCGGGTATTCCGTTCTGGAATCTTCGGCGCGCGCATACGATCCTGCTCGGCGATTGCGCTTATGCGGCGGCCAATCGGACGTCGGGCGGCATTTTCACCGCGCCGTCCGGACGAATGTCCGTCATGCGGTCGATTCTCGACGAGATCCGCGTTTCCGCTCCCCTCGATTTTCCCGTAGCTTCCCGCCAAGGTGCCTGAATGAACGACGAAATCACGATGCTCGCCGCAGCCGCATTGAAGGGGTTCGCCGCGAATCCGCAGTATGCGCAGCGTTTTCGTGAAGGATCTGCGTTGCGCGAATGGCTGCAAGTGCCGGCGAGCCGCTACATCGTCGCCGGCGACGCCGGCACCGCCGTCGAGCGGATGCGCGTGCTGGCCGGGAAAGGATACGAAGTCGGTCTCGAATGCGTCGGCGAAAACGTCACGGATCGCGAGGAGGTCCGGCGCGTCGAAGCGCAGTATCGGCAGTTGATCGATCTGCTGCCGCATGGCGGCCTGGGGCGGCGAACGGAGCTCAATTTCGATCTGAGCAACGTCGGCTTGCTGATCGCGCGCGATCTCGCCTGCGAGGTGACGGACCGCATCGCCGGCGCGGCGGGCGAAAGGGGCGTGTTCGTGACGCTCAGCATGGAGCGTTTTCCGATGGTCGACGATATTCTGTCGGTGTTCCATCAGCTCGCCGCGTCGCATGCGAACGTCGGCATCACGCTGCAGGCGTATTTGCACTGCACGGCCGGCGACCTCGACGCGGTGCTGCGGGCCGGGCGCAAGATCAGGCTCGTCAAGGGCGTGTACGACGAAGCGCCGGAGCGGGCGCTGCCGCGCTCTTCCGCACTGAACGACCGCTACGTCGAATTGGCGCGCCGCATGGCGGACGCCGGCGTCGACCGCAGTTTCGCGACGCAGGACCCGGCGCTCATCGAGCGTCTGATGCGCGACGGCCTGCTCGGCGGCGATGCGGAAATCGAGATGCTGCACGGCGTGCAACCGGGCAGGCTGCGCGATCTTCGCCGCGACGGTGTGAATTGCCGCGTCTACGGCACGTTCGGCGACAACTGGTATCTGCATTTCCTTCATCGCCTTGCCGAAGCGCCGGAAACCGTCCTGCTGGCGCTGGCGGACATCCAAGATCCGTCGCGCATCGTGTTCGGCGGCGAATACTGAGATGCGCCCGATTCACTTCAATACAGCGGGCGCGGGGCTCGCGTCGCCGGCGGTGATTCGCGCGATGACAGCCTATTTGAACGCTGAATTCGAGCACGGTGCATATGAGGCGGAACGCATGCACGCCGAGGCGCTCGATGCGGTGCGAACCGGTCTGGCGTGGCTGCTGAACGCGCCGTCGAGCAGGAACGTCGCGCTCTTCGACAGCGGCACGCGGGCGTGGCTGACGTGCGTGAATGCCATCACCGGATGGCGCGGCCGCGGCAAGG
Organism: Burkholderia sp. ABCPW 111; assembly: GCF_000773065.1. Taxonomy (NCBI): domain Bacteria; kingdom Pseudomonadati; phylum Pseudomonadota; class Betaproteobacteria; order Burkholderiales; family Burkholderiaceae; genus Burkholderia; species Burkholderia sp. ABCPW 111. Next base: position 139,691 of record NZ_JPWT01000110.1, read on the forward strand.
TGTGGACCACGCCGTACGAATACGCGGGCAATCTGCTCGCGTTGCAGATGCTGTGCGCGCGGCATGCGCTCGAAATGGAGGTCGTGCCGCTGCTCGAGAACGGCGATCTCGACCTGGAATGGATCGAAGCGCACGCGGACGACGCGCTGTGCCTCGCGAGCGTGGTCCACGTTCCGTCGGGTTGCGGCATCGTGCTGCCGGTCGAGCGGATCGGGCGCATCCTTCGCGGCGCGAGTCCGCACGCGCTTTACGCGGTCGATGCGTGCCAGTCCGCTGGTCAGCTCGACACCGATTTCCAGCGAATCGGCTGCGACCTGCTGACGGCCGCGGGCCGCAAGTTTCTGCGCGGCCCGCGGGGCACCGGCTTTGCAATCGTGTCGCAGCGCTGGCTCGATCGATTGGGCGAACATCCGATCGACCTGCACGCGGCGGAAGTGCTGGCGTGCGATCGGCACCGGTTGCACGACGATAGCGCGCGGCGGCTCGAGCTGAGCGAAATGCACTTGGCGGCGTTGATGGGCCTGAAGGTCGCCGTCGACGAGGCGCGCGGCCGGGATCTCGACCCGGCGCGGCAGATCTACGCGGCGCTTTGCGAGCGGCTCGCTGATCGGGACGACGTGGCGTTGCTTCACCCGGGATCGGTTCACAGCGGAATCGTGAGTTTCGTGCATCGAGATCGGACGCCCATCGAAGTCGTTAATCATTTAAGATCGCATCGGATCAATGCGTGGAAAATCGCGGGCGGTCATACGCCGCTTTATCTGGGTGCGCGCGGTTTCGATTCGGCCATTCGGTTGTCCGCGCATTGCACGAACGCGATGTCGGATATCGACGATCTCGAGCGGGCGCTTTCCAGTTGGGCGTGACGCGCACGCTGCTTCGGCGTATCGGGGTGCGCATCATTCACCGAAACGGCATCGATATATAAAAGAATTTCACTCGTCGCATCAAGGGGACACCGAACTGATGGAAATAAACGGACGCCTGGACGGTCGGGCCTTTTCGGCTATCGGCATTGCATTGTTGACGTGGTCTTCGTCGTATGCCGCTATTGCATACTGTCTGGGCGCATTTACGCCTAGCGAGATCGCATTTTCGCGATTGTTGGTCGCTTCGATCAGTTTTGCGGCGTTATGGGCCGTCAAGCGCTTCTCGTTGCCGGCCGCGCGGGATTTGCCGAAAATCGCTGTGCTCGGCATTCTCGGATTGACGGTCTATCACCTTTGTCTTGCCTACGCGGAGACGCGCATTCCGAGCGGCACGGCGGCGATGCTCATCGCGCTGTCGCCGGGGGCGACCGCGCTGCTGTCCGCGATCTGGCTGCGCGAGTCGATCAGCCTGATCAAGGCGACGGGCTTCGCGATCGCGCTCGTGGGCGTAGCGTTGGTCGTCGTCACGAGCGGGCAGGGCTTCAGGATGGAGCCGGCCGCGCTGTGGGTGCTCGTCAGCGTTGCGGGCCTCGCGCTCTATACGGTCGGACTCAAGCCGATTCTCGCTCGCGTGGGATCGCTCGGCGTGACGGCGACTGCGTTCGCCGCGGCGACCGTTGCCGCCGTGCCGTTCGGCGCGCCGCATCTCGCCGCCGCGATCGGCGACGCGTCGCATGCCCGCCTCGCCGCGTTGGCGTGGCTCGGCATCGCGCCGACGTTCGTCGGATACATCGCGTGGAATTTCGCGCTGCGGCGCGCGCCTGCATCGCAAGTCACGAGTTTTCTGTATCTGTCTCCACCGCTTTCGATTCTGATCAGCTGGATCTGGCTTGGCGAAAAGCCTCTGTTGATCACGCTATTGGGCGGCGGCGTCACGTTGATCGGCGTCGCATTGGTCAATGCGCGCGGCAACATTGGCAAGGCGGCGGGCGTTCAGCCGTCGAGAAGCGCGTGAATCCGTCGGCGCGCAATTCGCATTGTTCGCATTGATCGACTGAAATCGAATCGCGTCGCGTCGATGGGCGGGCCGCCGCGTAGGCGCCCGCGCAACGACCGAACGGCAGTCACGCCATGGGGGGGCTCATGAATGTGAATCGATTCGTTTGGATCGGCGTAGCCTTGATCGAAGGCGGGCTGATTGCATTAGCGCTGGCCGCGGCTGCGTGCATCATACGCTGGGCGACGTTTGCGGCCGAGACGATGTGAGCGGAAACGGCGGGTTGGTTGCGCGGGAAGGGGGCTTCGTTCGAGTGTAACTTTCCGGCGTGCGAAAGCTGTGCATTTCTCGTTCGGTGGGGCGTGTTGCTTCGGCGTGCCGCTGCCCGCCGCCGAAGTGAATCGAGGCGACGGCGCGCGCATCCGTTGAGGCTGCCTGACGGCGCAAGGCCGAAAGGCAATTCTTGAACCGTTGTCGTCGACGTGAATGGAACGTGCGCTGGCGGCGCGCGGGCGTACTTCGAGCGCTGAGCGCAAACCGGACGCACGAGGATGCGCTCGGGTGGCGGGATGGCCGGGTGGGGGATTGTCGCGCCGAGCGATGCGACGCAGTGCGATGAGCGCGTAACGAACGAAGCCAAGTACGTCGACTTCATCGTCGCCGCCGAAATTCGACTTGCCGCAGATGCGAAAAGGGCCTGGCGCGAACGCCAAGCCCTTGATGTCTTTGGTAGGCCGTACTGGATTCGAACCAGTGACCAACGGATTAAAAGTCCGCTGCTCTACCAGCTGAGCTAACGACCCAAAAGAGGCAAAATTATAGCGGCCGCCTTGTGAGCTTGTCAACTCGCCGATTGGCCGCGCCGTTCGCCGTCACTTGATCGCATCCAGCTTGCTCTGCGCCGTTTCCGCCGCGTTCGAGCCGGGGAACTGCGACACGACCTGCTCGAACGTCTTCTTCGCGGCCGCCTTCTGGCCTTGCTCGAGCTGGTTGGTGCCGATCGCGATCAGCGCATCCGCCGCGCGGGGATGCTGCGGATAGTTCTTCACGAGGCCTTGCCACGTCGCCGTCGATCCCTTGTAATCGCGCAGCGCGTACTGTGCGTTGCCGAGCCAGTACTGCGCGGTCGGCTGATAGGGGCTTTGCGGATATTTGGCGATGAACGCGCGGAACGAAGCCGCTGCGCCCTTGAAGTTGCCGTTGCGGAATTGCTGCGACGCTGCGTTGAACGCGTCCGTTTCCCCTGGCTGCACCGTGCCCTCGACGCCGTCCACCGTCGTCTTCTGCGGCTCGAATTTCTTGAGGCGCGTATCGAGATCAGCGTAGTAATCCTTCTGCTGACGCTCGAGCGTTGTCAGACGGTTCGTCAGATCCTCGTTCTCGCCGCGTAGCGTCGCGACCTGCTGGTTCAATTGGTCGAGGCGGTTCGTCTGATCGAGGATCGTGCGTTGAGCGGCGGCGAGCTGGCTCGCCAGGCTGTCGGACTTGCTGCGCAAGTCGAGCACCGCACGGCGGGCTTCGTCGTCGTCGAAGAGGCCCGCGTGCGCCGGCGCGGCCGCGAGGGCCGCACCTGCCACGCACAGCGCGACGGCCGTGCGCAGCCAAGAAGGACGGTGCGTCATACAGCGATTCTTCCGTTACTTACTGTTGATAGACGAGGTCTGCGCGGCGGTTCTGCGCCCACGACGCTTCGTCGTGGCCGAGCGCGACCGGCTTTTCCTTGCCGAGGCTCACGGCTTCCATCTGCGAATCCGCGACGCCGAGCAGCGACAGCGCGCGACGCACGGCTTCCGCGCGCTTCTGGCCGAGCGCGAGGTTGTACTCGCTCGTGCCGCGCTCGTCGGTGTTGCCCTGGATCAGGATGTGGCGCTGCGGATGGCTCTTCAGGTATTGCGCGTGTTGCTGCAGCAGCGACTGGTACTGGTCCTGCACCGAGTAGCTGTCGAAATCGAAGTAGACGCTGCGCTTCGCGAGCGGGCTGTTCGGATCGTTCAGCGGGTCCACGGTCACTTGCGCGACGTTTTCGGGGTTCGGCTGCGTGCTGACCGCGCCGCCCTGGTTCGCGTGCTCGTCGAGCTTCACGCCCGACTTACATGCGGCGAGCGCGCCGATCATCAGCACCGCGAACGCCAGACGAAGTTTCTTCGACATCATGGTTACTCTCCTGTTGGTCATTGCATGAAGGGCCCCCAGGACGGCTCGCGAATCGCGCCGCCCTGAACGGACAAGATCTGCGGCGGCGCGCTGCCGTCGGACGGAACGGCAGCCAGCACGCTGCGGCCCCCCGATTGCGTAGCGTACAGAATGTACTGGCCGTTCGCCGCGAAGCTCGGCGATTCGTCGCGCGTCGTGTTGGTGACGGCGTTCGCCGCACCCGTTTGCAGATCTTGAACGTACAACTTGAAGCCCCCGCCGGTGCGCGAGATGTACGCGAGCAGCTTGCCGTCCGGGCTGACGCGCGGACTCGTATTGTAGCTGCCGGTAAACGTCACGCGCTGAGCGGTGCCGGCGCTCTCGCCTTCGGCGGGCATCCGGTAGATTTGCGGCGCGCCGCCGCGATCGCTCGTGAAATAGATCCACTTGCCGTCGGGGGAGTAGAACGGCTCGGTGTCGATCGAGCCGCTGCGCGTCAGGCGGCGCAGCCCGGTGCCCGTCGCGCTGACGGAATAAATCTGCGTGTTGCCCGTGAGCGACAGCGCAACGGCGAGCGTCTGGCCGTCGGGCGACCACGCGGGCGCGCTGTTGTTGCCTTTCTGGTTCGAGATCACGTAGCGGCGGCCCGTCGGCAGATCATGGATGTACACGACCGGCTTCTTCAACTCGAACGACACGTACGCGACCTTCGTCCCGCTCGGCGACCACGCGGGCGAGATGATCGGCTCCTTGCTCGTCAGCGCGGGGATCGCGTTCTGGCCGTCCGAATCGGAGATCAGCAGCTTGTAGACGTTGCCCGTGCGCTGCACGTACGACAGGCGCGTGTTGAAGACGCCGCGCACGCCGAGCAGCTTCTGGTAGATGTAGTCGGCGATCTTGTGGCCCGTCTTGCGCATCCCCTCGTTGTCGTTCGACGTCGTGAGCGACAGGCCGCCGAGGCTTTGCTGCTTGACGGTGTCGTAGAGGATGAAGTTGACCTTGTACTGGCCGCTCGGCTCGCGGTTCACGCTGCCCGCGACGAACGCATTCGCGCCTTTCGCCTTCCACGCGCCGAAATCGACCGACGCCGTCTCCGGCACGGGCGTGCTGCCCGCGTCGACGTTGGAGAACTTGCCGCTTCTCGCGAGGTCGGCGCGCACGATCGACGTGACCTGCTGCGGCAGGCTCGCTTCATTGACGAAATTCGCGGTGGCGATCGGAAACTGGGTGGAGCCGACGCCCGTGATCAGTACGTTCACCTGCGCGTGGGCGGTGCTGCCCGCGGCAATCAGACACGAGGCCACGAGTGCCCTGAAACCTAGCTTCGTCATCAAACTCATGCTTCCTGTTCCCGTATGTACGCTGCGCAACCGCAGAGACTCAAAAATACCCGATTCGTTCCCGGCGCGACGGCGGGAGTGTACGCGCAAACGCGCTCATTCCGCCGCCTTGAAGGTAATCGTAATCTCGGACGGGGTACGACCGTTGGTATCGGGCGGCAACGGCACCGACGCCTGGATCGCGCTGATCACCGCCTGATCCCACCCCGAATTTCCGCTCGACCGGCGGATCGACGCGCTGAGCACGTCGCCCGACGGCGTGCAGCGGATCGCGACGACGGTCACGAGACCGTCGCGCTCACCCGCCCACACGATGTTCGGTTTCACGCGCCGGCGAACCTTGTCCGCATAGCCGGGCGACGCCGCATTGCCGCCCGAGCCCGTGCCCGTGCCGCTCTTCGCGAGGCCTTCGCCGCCGCCCGAGCCGCCGCCCGCCATGCCTTGCAACTGCGCGAGGCGGGCCTGGCGCTCCTTGTCGAGCTTCGCCTTCGCGGAGGCGTTCGCCTTGGCGGCCGCGGCGGCCTTCGCCGCTTTCTCGGCCTCGGCCTTCTTCTGCGCGGCGAGTTGTTCCTGTTTTTTCTGCTGTTCGAGCTTCTGTTGCTCGAGCTTTTGCTGTTCGAGTTTGCGCTGCTGCTCGGCGAGCTGCTGTTGCCTGAGCTTCTCGGTCTGCTTCTCGCGCTCGGCAGCCTTTTGTGCGGCGAGCTGGGCAGCCTGCTGCGCGGCGAGTTGCTGCGCCTTCAGCTGCTGCTGGCGGCGTTGCTCCTCGAGCTGCGCTTCGCGCGCGGCCGCGGCCTGCTGCTCGCGCCGTTTCTGCTGCAATGCGATGTCCGCCTCCTCGTTCTTCACGGGCGGCGGAGGAGGGGCGACTTTCGCGGGCGGCATAGGCGCGGGCTGCGGCGTCGACGTGTCCGGCACCGACGTCCACAGCTCCGCTTCCGCGCCCGCCGGCGTGCTGTTCTGCCATTGGACGCCGTGGTACAGAAAGAGCGCGAGCAGCACGTGCATCAGCGCGGCAAGCAGGAACGCGCGGCCTGTGCCGCGCTCGCGCGGCGGCCGAGGCGGATAGGCGGCGGTGCGCGACTGGCGAGGCTTCATTGCGACTTGACGAGGAGACCGACGCGCTTCACGCCGCGCGCCTTCAAATCGGACATCACGGTCATCACGGCGTCATATTGAACCGTCTTGTCGGCCGCGATCACGACCGGCTGATCCGGGTGGTCAGCCTGGCGCGACGCGATGAAGCTGTCGAGTTCGGCCTTCGTCACCGTGTCTTCCTGCGACGCGCCCGACTCGCCCTTGTAGCGCACGCTGATCTTGCCGTCGGCGCGGATGTTGACGACGACGGGCGGCGTCTGCTCCTGGGGCGCGGCGTTGCCGACGGTCGGCAGATTGACGATCGACGGCGCGACGAGGGGCGCAGTCACCATGAAGATGACGAGCAGCACGAGCATCACGTCGATGTAGGGCACGACGTTGATGTCGGCCATCGAGCGGCGCGAGCGGCCGCCGCGCATGCTGGAACGAATGGGGGTGCCGGCCATCGCGTGCTCCTTATTGCGCCTGGCGCTGCAGGATGTTCGAGAATTCTTCGATGAACGTTTCGAAGCGGATCGCGAGGCGGTCGATGTCGTGTGCGTAGCGGTTGTACGCGACGACGGCGGGAATCGCGGCGAACAGGCCGATCGCGGTCGCGACGAGCGCTTCGGCGATGCCCGGCGCGACGTTCGCGAGCGTCGCCTGCTGAACGTTCGCGAGGCCGCGGAATGAGTTCATGATCCCCCAGACCGTGCCGAACAGACCGATGTACGGGCTCACCGAGCCGACGGACGCGAGGAACGACAGGTTCGACTCGAGCACGTCCATTTCACGCTGGAATGATGCGCGCATCGCGCGCCGCGCGCCGTCCAGGAGCAGCGCGGGGTCGTTCAGGCGCTTCTCCTTCGCCTTCAGGAATTCGCGCATCCCCGATTCGAAGATCCGCTCGAGCGCGCCGATCGTATGACGGTTGTTCGCGGCGCTCTGGTACAGCGCCTGCAGGTCGCCGCCCGACCAGAAATCGCGCTCGAAGCGTTCGGTTTGCGCGCGGGCGCGGCGGATCGCGAACCACTTGCGAAAGATGAACGTCCACGACATCAGCGACAGGACGAGGAGGAGCCCCATCACCGCCTGGGCGAGCACGCTCGCGTTGAGGACGAGGGAAATGATCGACAGGTCTTGAGAAGTGTTCATAGAGATTTGTGTAACGTCCCTTCGGGGAGGCCTGGCCAGGTACGCCCGGCCGGCGCGCTCCGGCGGCGTTCGGCAAGATGCTTGACCGAGCGCGCCACGCGCCGGCGGCGCGTCGCCGGAAGCTTTTCGCCGAACCTTGCTTAGTGGCGGATCACGGGGTCGAGTTCATCGGCTCAGTCTAAACGGCACTCACGCGCACGCCGTTGACACGGCTCGCCGGCCGCTTGCGGACGGTCCACGCTCGAGCGCGACGCGAACGGACGGCGGGATGGCGGCCGGCTTGAACGTCGAGCGGTCGACGCAGCCGATTCGCACGTCCGCGGCGACGAGCAGCGTGCCGTCTCGCCACGCCTGCTGTTCGAATTCCACCGTCGCGCGGCCGAGCCGCGAGATTTTGCAGACGATTCCGAGCGCGTCGTCGAGCCGCGCAGGGGCGCGGTAGTCCAGCTCCGCGCGGCGGACGATGAAGATCGTGTCCGTTTCGTCGGCGATCCGGCTCTGGTCGATGCCGCACGCGCGCAGCCACTCGGTGCGCGCGCGCTCGAAGAACTTCAGGTAGTTCGCGTAGTAGACCACGCCGCCGGCGTCGGTATCTTCGTAGTAGACGCGGACCGGCCACGCGAAGTCGGGCGCCGCGTCGGGCTGTCGGCTGGGTTCAGTCATGGCGCGCATTCTACCGGAACGGACGTTCGCGATTTCCCTGATTCGTAACGGAATGTTGCCTTTTGCGGGGCCGCCCGGCAGGCTGCGCGGGCGGTCCGGCGGGGAGCGGGCTCAGCCGCGATGGACGGTCAGTCCGGCGGGCGCCTGCGCGACGGGCATCATCTCGATCGTGTTGATGTTCACGTGCGCGGGGCGGGTGGCGACCCAATAGATCGTGTCCGCGATGTCCTCGGCGGTGAGCGGCTGGACGTTCGCATAGACGCTCGCGGCTTTCGTGTCGTCGCCGCGGTAGCGCACGTTCGAAAACTCGGTGCCGCCGCAGAGACCCGGCTCGATATCGGTGACGCGCAGCGGCGTGCCGATCAGGTCGGCGCGCAGGTTCAGGCTGAACTGGCGTACGAACGCCTTGGTCGCGCCGTAGACGTTGCCGCCCGGGTACGGATAGCTGCCCGCGACGGAGCCAAGGTTGAAGATGTGGCCGCGGCCGCGCTCGACCATGCCGGGCAGCAGCGTGCGCGTGACCGTGACGAGGCCCGAGCAGTTGGTGTCGATCATCGTCTGCCATTCGTCGAGGCTGGCTCTGTGCGCCGGCTCGACGCCGAGCGCGAGGCCCGCATTGTTGACGAGGACATCGATCGCGGCGAATTCCGCGGGCAGCGCGGCCGGCACGGCTTCGACGGCCGCGCGGTCGCGCACGTCGAGTTCGATCGGCAACAGGGCGCCGCCGAGCTCGGCGGCGAGCGCGTCGAGGCGATCCTTGCGGCGCGCGGTGGCGACGACGCGGTGGCCGCCATTGACGAAGGCGCGGGCGATGGCGGCACCGAAACCTGCCGATGCGCCGGTGACGAACACGATCATTGCTGCTGCTCCTTGAACGAGGCTTGCTGGGGAGAACTCGCTAGCCTACTGGCATCGCGGCGGTGCGGCAAGGCGCGGCGGCGCTCGCCCGCGACGCATTCCCGGGAATGCCCGGCCGGATGCGCGATAGATTTGTCCCTTAATATGGTTGGGCGGCGCCGGGCGCGGTTGCCTATTCATGGCGCATCCAATAAACTAACGCGCTCAATGTCCCTGCGTGACTGGCGATAAGGCCTTTCGAGGTCAAGGTGGAGCGTCCCACCGTGAAGCGCAGGGCGTCGCTTTTGCCGTTCGCCTGGGCAGCCGTTGTGCGCCGCGTTGCGCGCTTTGCCGGTGGCTGTCCTGCCTCGCGTTCCACGGAATCCTCCGCCACGTCGAGCCGGCTGCGCCGCCGGCTGCGCGACGCATTCGGCCACTTCGGTCAACCTGTACACACTTAACGGAAACCGTATGTTTGACAGAGCCCAAAGCACCATTGCGAACGTCGATCCCGAGATCTGGCAAGCGATCCAGCAGGAAAACGTCCGCCAGGAAGAGCACATCGAGCTGATTGCGTCGGAAAACTACACGAGCCCGGCCGTGATGGCGGCGCAAGGCTCGCAGCTCACGAACAAGTACGCGGAAGGCTATCCCGGCAAGCGCTACTACGGCGGCTGCGAATACGTCGATATCGTCGAGCAGCTCGCGATCGAGCGCGTGAAGGCGCTGTTCGGCGCCGAAGCCGCGAACGTGCAGCCTAATTCGGGTTCGCAGGCGAACCAGGGCGTGTTCTTCGCGATGCTCAAGCCGGGCGACACGATCATGGGCATGAGCCTCGCGCACGGCGGCCACCTGACGCACGGCTCCCCCGTCAACATGTCGGGCAAGTGGTTCAACGTCGTCAGCTACGGCCTGAACGAAAACGAAGACATCGATTACGAAGCCGCCGAGAAGCTCGCGCACGAGCACAAGCCGAAGTTGATCGTCGCGGGCGCGTCGGCGTTCGCGCTGAAGATCGATTTCGAGCGTCTCGCGAAGATCGCGAAGGCGGTCGGCGCGTACCTGATGGTCGACATGGCGCACTACGCGGGCCTGATCGCTGCGGGCGTCTACCCGAACCCGGTGCCGCACGCCGATTTCGTCACGACCACGACCCACAAGAGCCTGCGCGGCCCGCGCGGCGGCGTGATCCTGATGAAGGCCGAGTACGAGAAGCCGATCAATTCGGCGATCTTCCCGGGCATTCAGGGCGGTCCGCTGATGCACGTGATCGCCGCGAAGGCGGTCGCGTTCAAGGAAGCGCTGTCGCCGGAATTCAAGGAATACCAGCAGAAGGTGGTCGAGAACGCGCGCGTGCTGGCCGAGACGCTCGTCAAGCGCGGTCTGCGCATCGTGTCGGGGCGCACCGAGAGCCACGTGATGCTCGTCGACCTGCGTGCGAAGAACATTACCGGCAAGGCGGCGGAAGCGGCGCTCGGCAATGCGCACATCACCGTCAACAAGAACGCGATCCCGAACGATCCGGAAAAGCCGTTCGTGACGAGCGGCATCCGCCTCGGCTCGCCGGCGATGACGACGCGCGGCTTCGGCATGCAGGAAGCCGAACTCGTCGGCAACCTGATCGCCGATGTGCTCGAGAATCCGGAGGACGCGGCGACGATCGAGCGCGTGCGCGTGCAGGTCGCCGACCTCGCGAAGCGTTTCCCGGTCTATCGCTGATCGGCCATGCGCTGCCCGTTCTGCCGGCACGACGATACGCAAGTGGTGGATTCGCGCGTGTCGGAAGACGGCGCCGCGATCCGCCGGCGTCGCCGCTGCTCGGCCTGCGACAAGCGTTTCACGACGTACGAGCGGGTCGAGCTGGCGTTGCCGGCCGTCGTGAAGAAGGACGGCAGCCGCACCGAATTCGACCGTCGCAAGATCGTCGCGAGCATGCAATTGGCGCTGCGCAAGCGCCCGGTTGCGGCCGATGCGATCGATGCGGCGGTTGCCCGAATCGAATATCAGCTGCTCGCGTCCGGCGAGCGCGAAATACGCAGCGAAAAGCTCGGCGAACTCGTGATGAACGAGTTGCGCCAGCTCGACACGATCGCCTATGTGCGTTTCGCGTCCGTCTACCGCCGGTTCGAAGACGTGTCCGAGTTCGCGGACGTGATCGAGGAATTCCGCCGCACGGCGCCCGCGAAGCCGCCGCGCAAGCGCTGAGCTCGCGCATTCCGTTTTCCGTCTCGTTTCCCATTCCATACGTTTCTCCCGCGTAGCACGCGGTGTTCGTGCTCGTCAGGGCGATTGTCGTGCGTCCGGCCGCAATGTGCGACTCGGCCATTCGGCAGATGGCGCCCGTTCGTCGACCCCGGTAGAGTCGGCGCATCGGATTCACGGAGCGGGCGATGCGAGCGGAAGGTTGCGGGCGAGCGACGGCGGGTTTCATGCTCGTCGAATTGATGGTCGTGCTCGTGCTGGTTGCACTTGTTGCGACGTTGGCCGCGCCAACGTTCGCCGGCGCGCGCATGCGCGACCGGATCGACGCACGTGCGCGCGTGTTCGGCGCATCGCTCGCGTATGCGCGAGGGGAGGCGGTCAGGCTCGGCATGCGCGTCATGCTGTGCCGCAGCGATGCTGCCGCGAGATGCATCGCGGCGGGGCGGCCGTGCGACGACGGAGCGACCGACTGGTCGTGCGGCTGGGCCGTGGCCGTCGCGGACGGCGAGCGTGGAACGCGCGTCTTGCGACGCATTGTGCGCGACGCTCAGGTGGCCGTGACGGGCGCGGGCGGCGACGTCGTATTTACGCCGCCTGCGGGCCAAGTGATCGGCGGCTTCCGGAGTTTCGAGTTCGCGCCGAGCGATGCGTCTGACGCGTGGCGCGGCGACCGTTGGCGACGCTGTTTGCGGATCGCGGCAGGCGGTCGCGTACGGCTTTCCGAGGGCGGTTGCGGAGCGTCGACATGATGCGATTTCGGCCGATGCGCGGGAGCTCGTTGCTCGAGGTGGCGATCGCATGCGCGCTGCTCGCGATCGCGGCGCTTGGCGTAATCGCCGCTTTTCTCGCGACGATACGCGGCGAACGCGACGCCGCGGCGCGCGAGCAGGCGATGCTCGTCGCCGATTCGTGGGCGGAGATGGCGCGAGCCGGCGGGCCGTCGGGCGTCGATTGGGACCTGTCGATGTCACGTTTGCGTCACGGGAGGCTCGTCGCGACGAGCGGAGGCGCCGGCACTGCTAGCGTGCGCGTCGAATGGCAACGCTCCGGAGCGGTTGCGGTGGAGCCGTTGCGTTGTGAAGGCGATGTTGCGGCTTCGCGTGACGGTGATAGGCAATGCGTGACGCTCGCGTATGCATTGACGGAGCGCTCATGATGCGAGCGGCGCGTTGGCGTGCCCACACGCTGATCGAGGTGATGATCGCAATGGCGCTCGGCTTGCTGATCCTGCTGGCCGCGATCTCGCTCTATCGCGTGCAGCGGGCCGCCTATGCAACGGCGGCAGAGGCCGCGCGGTTGCGCGACGCTGCACAGGCATCGCTCGCGCTGATTGCCCAGCAGATCCAGATCGCGGGCTTCGTGCCGCTCGACGCGCACGATGCGCTGCCCGTGCAGGGGCTGTTCGGCTGTGTCGCGGGAAGGCCTGTCGGAGCCGACGGGCAACTCGCATGCGATCCGCTCGCGAACGGCTCCGACGGCCTCGTCGTCCGCTACGTCGGTGACGGCAATTCCACTTGGCCGACGACGAGCGGCCAAGCGACGGACTGTCTCGGCCAGGGCGTCGGCGCCGCCGACGGAAAGCCGGTGATCGTCAATCGCTTCTACGCGCGCGTCAGCACATCGACGGGCGAGCCGGAGCTGTACTGCGAGGGCAGTGGTAGGCCCGGCATTGCACAGCCGCTTGTCGAGGGCGTCGAGCGCTTGCGTTTGCGCTACCGGCTGAGCGGTGCAGTGCAGTGGACCGATGCGTCGGCTTTGACCGCCGCGGATTGGGCGCATGTGGCCGCCGTGGCCGTTTGCGTGCAAGTGCGGGGCATGCGCACGGGGCGACTCGTGCGTTACGTCGATTGCGAAGGGCGAACGGCGAGCGCGCAGGACACGCGCACGAGGTTCTCGTTGCGACGGTATGTTGCCGTTCGCAATCGAGAAAGCGCATGATGCGTTTCGCAGCCGTGCTTCGGGCAAAACGCGTGCGGATCGTTCGCCGCCATTCGGTGCGGCGCGAAGCGGCGTGGCGGCGCGAGCGCGCAACGCGCGGCTCGTCCGGTGTTGCGCTGCCAGGTGTACTTGCCGTAACGGCTTCGTTGATCGTGATGTCGTCCGCGTGGTTCGAGATTGCGAAGACGGAAATTCGGCGCACGACGAACGTCGCGAGTCGATCGATTGCATTTCGCGCAGCGGACGCCGCGCTCGAGGCGTGCGCCGATGCGCTGTCGAGCGGTACGGCGCCATTCGCCCCCGCGGGAGGCGATGCGACGACGGCACGCGAGCCGGATGGGTGGCGGCAACCGGGCGCGTTCGACGGCGGCGGCGCGTTCAGGCCATACGCCGGATGGCCGGGCGCGGCGCAGGCGCCGAGCTGCGTGATCGAAGCGTGGAAGCTGCCGGGTCGTCCCAACGCGCGCGCATACCTCGTGACCGCGCGTGGCGTGGGTGCGATGAAGGATACGGTCGAGTGGCTGCAACTGCAGGTTGCGATCGACAGCAGTCGCATCGAACGCCGTTGGCGCCGGGTTGTCGGACGGCCGGCATAGATGGAGAGGGAAGCGGTAATGAAGTATGGTGAACGCAGTTCGCATTTGCGCGGTTTCACGCTGATCGAAGTGATCGTCGCACTTGCGATCGTGGCCGTGCTGGCGGCGTTTGCGGTGCCGTCGTATCGCGGCCATGTCGAACGCGGGAACCGGTTGAGCGCGATTGCCGCGCTGTATCGCGCCGCGCAGTATGTCGACGCGTTCGGCGAGGGGGCGCCCGCCGCATTGCCGGAAGAAATGAATCGGGTGCCCGATTCGGACAACGCCGTCTATGCGTTGCGGATCATGTTCGACGGCGCGCGTGGTGGTTATGCGCTGGAGGCGAGCCCGACTGTCGATGGTGCGATGCGGGACGACCGCTGCGGAGCCTATGTGCTGCACGCGGACGGCACGCGCGAGAATCGCGTGGCCGGAGCGAATGCTGCCGGCCGGCATATGCCGAACGCCGACGCTTGTTGGCGAACGGGTTAGGCGCGATTCGGCCCGAGGCTCGACCGATTGCGGCTACGCACGCCGATCGCGCGGCGCCGGCGCGTCGGATGGGGCGGATGAGTCGTCGCTGCTCTTCGCCTGCCTCCAGATCTGATACGCCTCCCACACCGCGAAGCCGACGGCACCCCATTTGAGTGCGGGGCGCGCGCTTGCCCGCAGCAGCGCCCGCATGGGCTTCGCCAGCACGACGGATGCGAGCGAGCTCAACAACGGATACTGGCTGACGAGCGCGCCGAGCGTCGCGTTCACGTTCCTCGCCGACTTGCCGAGCGAGCCGCCCGACACGCCGGGCACGAGGAACTTCAGCCACTTGAAATGCGTGACGGACTGGCGCAGCTCGGCGCCCGCCTGTGCGAGTTCCAGGCGCTCGACGTCGGAGCGCAGGATCAGCAGTTCCTTGCGTAGCGCGCGGTACTGGGCCGCGCTCATGTGCCGCTTCTGCGAAGCGGTGCGGAATCGTTGTTCCGGAGCGGAGTAACTCATGGCGCGTCGACGGGAGATTGGCGAGAAGAAGAAGGGCGCGGCGAGGAGCGCGGCCGCGCGTTCACGACTTGCCGCGGAACAGCTCGCGGTCCTTTTCCAGTTCGTTCAGCGTCGCCTCGAACACGACGGGCGCATTGCGTAGTCCCGAGCGCGCCTTCAGTCCGCAGAAGAGCGCGCCGAGCGCGTAGAGCGCGGTGATGACGGCGAGCGACTGCCAGCGGTAGGTGTCCCAGAACGCGATCGTGACGAGCACCGTGAGGCTGATGAGTGCCATCGTCGCGAGCATCATTGCGGCGAGTCCGAGGAAGAGCACGCCCATCAGGCGCTCCTTCTCCTCGGCGAGCTCGATGCCGACGAGTTCCAGCCGGGTCTGCAGGAGCGCGAACACGGAGCCGAGCAGGCGGCGCAGCGGTCCGTGCGCGGACTGATGCGATGAGGTTTCTGTCGTCATGGATGAAGCGCTTGCGCGCGGAGAACGGCCGGCGCCGCGACGGGCCGGAGCGCGT
Organism: Burkholderia sp. ABCPW 111; assembly: GCF_000773065.1. Taxonomy (NCBI): domain Bacteria; kingdom Pseudomonadati; phylum Pseudomonadota; class Betaproteobacteria; order Burkholderiales; family Burkholderiaceae; genus Burkholderia; species Burkholderia sp. ABCPW 111. Next base: position 154,976 of record NZ_JPWT01000110.1, read on the forward strand.
AATCCCGGCGGCGCGCCCGTGCGCGCCGCCGGGGGCTGTCTCTCGCGTTGGCGCGCCGCGTTACTTGCGATTGATCAAGAGGCCGACCAGCACGCCGACGCCGGCCGCGATGCCGATCGACGTCCACGGATGCTCGTGTACGTAATCGTCGGTGGCGCGCGCCGCCTTCTTGCCTTTTTCGACCACGACCACCTGAACGTCGGCCGCCTTCTCCTTCGCCTGCTTCAGGCGCGTGAGCGCCTTCTCGCGCAGCTCGGTCGCACGGTCGCCCGTGCTGCTCGCGGCCTGCTTCAGCAGGTCTTCCGCGTCCGCGAGAACAGTTTTGATATCCGACATCAGTTTCTCCTTGTTGACTTCAGACATTGCGACTCCCTTCTTGCCGAGGCGGGTTGTCCTACGCACATCGTAGCGAAACCCGTGCCTGCGGGCGAGCGCGGCGGCTCAGCGTACAGGCGGCGCAAGATCGCGCTTGTGTAGCATGGTAAACGACTTGCAATGACAATAGAGAGCCGATCCGGAACGAAAAAGTTTCCGGGATTGTCAAACGCCTCTCGGCAAGAATGACGAAAAGGCATGAATATCTGACGGAATAATCGTTCGCGCCGGCCGCGGAATCCCTTAAGCTAAAAGCTTGCCCGTGCGCATCGTGCGCCGGGGCACCCAACCCATGCAAGTTCAAGGAGCTGCAACATGAGTCTACGTCTTGGCGACACCGCGCCGGATTTCGAGCAGGATTCGAGCCTCGGTCGCATCAAATTCCATGGATGGCTCGGCAACAGTTGGGGCGTCCTGTTCTCGCATCCGGCCGACTACACGCCCGTCTGCACGACGGAGCTCGGCCTGACCGCGAAGCTCAAGGGCGAATTCGAGAAGCGCAACGTGAAGGTGATTGCGCTGTCGGTCGACAGCGTCGAGTCGCACAAGGGCTGGATCGACGACATCAACGAGACCCAGGCGACGAGCGTCGGCTTCCCGATCATCGCCGACGGCGACCGCAAGGTTTCCGAGCTGTACGACATGATTCATCCGAACGCGAACGAGACGCTCACCGTGCGCTCGCTATTCGTGATCGACCCGAACAAGAAGGTGCGCCTCATCATCACCTACCCGGCAAGCACCGGCCGCAATTTCGACGAAGTGCTGCGCGTCATCGACTCGCTGCAATTGACCGACAACTACAAGGTCGCGACGCCCGGCAACTGGAAGGATGGCGACGACGTCGTGATCGTGCCGTCGCTGCAGGACCCGGAAGAGCTGAAGCAGCGCTTCCCGAAGGGCTTCAAGGCGGTGCGTCCGTACCTGCGCCTGACGCCGCAGCCGAACAAGTGAGCGGCGTGACTGTCATGTGACGAAAAAGCCCCGGCGAGCGTGCCGGGGCTTTTTCGTTTGCGGCGACACCGAAGCGATCCGGAGGCCCCGGCCGGCGCGTGGCTGCCGCGCAATGCGCGCGGGCCTCGGCGGCGCGGGCGTCGGCCAAAGCGCAAAGCGGGAAGCCGGCCCGGATCGCGTATGCGCGAGGCTCAAAAGAACGCCTGAATGCCCGTTTGCGCGCGGCCGAGAATCAGCGCGTGGATGTCGTGCGTGCCTTCGTACGTATTCACCACCTCGAGATTCACGAGATGGCGCGCGACGCCGAATTCGTCCGAGATGCCGTTGCCGCCCAGCATGTCGCGCGCGAGGCGGGCGATGTCGAGCGCCTTGCCGCACGAGTTGCGCTTCATGATCGACGTGATCTCGACGGCCGCCGTGCCTTCGTCCTTCATCCGGCCGAGCCGCAGCACCCCTTGCAGGCCGAGCGTGATTTCGGTCTGCATGTCGGCGAGCTTCTTCTGGATCAACTGGTTGGCGGCGAGCGGCCGGCCGAACTGCTTGCGATCGAGCACGTACTGGCGCGCGGTGTGCCAGCACGATTCGGCCGCGCCGAGCGCGCCCCATGCGATGCCGTAGCGCGCCGAGTTCAGGCACGTGAACGGGCCGCGCAGGCCCTTCACGCCCGGCAGGATGTTCTCTTCGGGCACGAACGCTTCATCGAGCACGATCTCGCCCGTGATCGACGCGCGCAGCCCCACCTTGCCGTGGATCGCGGGCGCCGACAGGCCCTTCCAGCCCTTCTCGAGAATGAATCCGCGAATTTCGTCGCGGCCGTCCTCGTCGAGCTTCGCCCAGACGACGAACACGTCGGCGATCGGCGAATTCGTGATCCACATCTTCGAGCCAGACAGCGAGTAGCCGCCCGGCACCTTCTTCGCGCGCGTGACCATGCCGCCCGGATCGGAGCCGTGGTTCGGCTCGGTCAGGCCGAAGCAGCCGATCCATTCGCCCGTGGCGAGCTTCGGCAGGTACTTTTCCTTCTGAGCGTCGGAGCCGAATTCGAAGATCGGCACCATCACGAGCGACGACTGCACCGACATCATCGACCGATAGCCCGAATCGACGCGCTCGACCTCGCGCGCGATCAGGCCGTAGCTCACGTAGCCGAGACCGGGGCCGCCGTACTGTTCGGGGATCGTCGGGCCGAGAAGGCCGAGCTCGCCCATCTCGCGGAAGATCGCCGTATCGGTGGTTTCGTGGCGGAACGCCTGCGTCACGCGCGGCGCGAGCTTGTCCTGCGCGTAGGCGTTCGCGGCGTCGCGCACCATGCGCTCGTCGTCGCCGAGCTGCTGGGCGAGCAGCAGCGGATCGTCCCAATGAAAGGTTGCGGCAGCCATCTCGTCATCTCCTCACTTGACTATAGTTCCGCTGTGCGGAACAATGTTTTGCAAATTGAACCCAGTGTATCACCGCATGAATTTTTCGACCATCGATGCCGACACGCTCGACGAACGCAAGTTCGTCGTCGCCCTCGCGCGGGGGCTGGATCTGCTGCGTGCGTTCAGGCCCGGCGAAACGATGCTCGGCAACCGCGACTTCGCCGAGCGGACCGGGCTGCCGAAGGCGACCGTCAACCGGCTCGCGTACACGCTCACCGTGCTCGGCTATCTGCGCTACGACGACGCGCTCGGCAAGTACGCGCTCGACGCGGGCGTGCTGTCGCTCGGCTATGCGCTGCTCGCGGGCTCCGACACGCTCGCGCTCGCGCGGCCGCACATGCAGGCGCTCGCGCGCGAGATCGGCGCGGCGGTGTCGCTCGGCTGCCGCGACGGCCTCGACATGATCTACCTCGAGACGATCCGCAGCGAGACGGCGCTGACGCTCGGGCTCGCGTCGGGGTCGCGGCTGTCGATGCTGACGAGCTCGATGGGGCGCGCGTATCTCGCCGTGCAGCCGCCCGACGCGCGCGCCGCGCTCTTCGCCGAGCTGCGCAAGACGGCGGGGAAGGGGCGGGCGGGGGCGGCGCTCGTCGAGGCGGCGGAGCGCGCGGTGGGCGAATTCGCCGTCGACGGCTGCTGCTACTCGTTTCGCGATTGGCACGGGGACGTGAACGCGGTCGCGGTGCCGTTTCGCGAGCCGCGCGAAGGGCGCTGGCTGATTCTGAGCTGCAGCGGGCCGGCGTCGTCGATGAGAGAGGACGTGTTTCGCAACCGGGTCGGCCCGAAGCTGAAGGCGCTCGCGCGGCGGCTCGGGCAACTGGGCTGAGTCGCGCGCAGGCGCGCCGCCGCGCGCCGTCCGGCCGCGCGCTGGCGCATGATGTAATGCGGCATGGTCATTCGGCGCTGCGCATTCCAACGCTTGCTTTCCGCATTTCGACGCGCCGCCGCGCACTTCGATGCAACGCGACAGCCTGGCGCGATCGGTTGTATCGTAGACCCCGCTTTCTACCGCACCGTTCAGGTGCAACGTGAACAGGATGTCCGTGATGCCGGGCTCGGAATCGTTGGAAGGCGGGTGCGCGTGCGGCGCGATTCGTTACCGGATCGCCGGCGTGCCCGCCGACGCGGGTTTCTGCCATTGTCGGCTGTGCCAGCGGACGACGGGCGCCGCCGTGCTCGCATGGGCGACGGTGCCGATCGGCGCGTTCGAGTATGTGAAGGGCGCGCCGCGCGTGTTTGCGTCGAGCGCGTGGGGCGAGCGGCGCTTTTGCGCGCAGTGCGGCGCGCAGCTCGAATATCGGCGCTCGGATGCGCCCACGACGGTCGAGGTCAACTACGCGACGCTCGACGATCCGTCGGTGATTCGGCCGAAAGCGCACACGTGGTACGCGAGCCGTATTCCGGGGCTCGAAGTGGCGGGCGATCTGGCGGTGCGCGACGACGGCGACCATTGAACCGGCGTTGCGCGGGCGTTGCCGAGCGATGGCGATGCAGACCCCAGGCATTGCGAAATGCGCGCGTCGCGACGCAAATGCGGCGCATGCGTCGCGCGCGTCGGGAAAGCCGACGCTTATGCTTCGCGCGGTCGGCAATCGCCTCGCCCCGATCGCGGCGGCCGATGCACCGATGCTCCGATGCGCGGCCGCGACGCGACAATCACGGAGGTGTCATCGCGCGTGTCGGGAAACGCGAGGCGTGACCGGCGCCCGGCGGTGGCGGCGACCGCGTCGCCCCGATTCCTCGCACGCCGCCCGGCGCGGCATCGCGCCGCGCAATCTTGCCCGCGGCGTGCGCGTTCCGCGCGGCGCACGGCGCGCCGTACGCGGCCGCCTCCGTCAGACCGCGGCCGGCTGCGAGAACACCGGCCCTTGCACGAGCCGCACGTCGTACTGACGCAGCAGCTCGAACTGCGTTTCGTCGACGACGTGATCGAAGATGAGCGGAATGCGCACGCGCTGCGCATAGCCGACGAGCGCCTTCACCATCCCTTCGCGCAGCGCGATCGCCGCATCCATCTTGATGTAGTCCGGCCGCGCCATGTCCGACTCGACGGCGAGGATGCGCCCCGGATCGGGCAGCTTGTCGGCGACCTTGAAGCCGTAGTGCTGATAACTCTTCGTCAGATAGCCGAGGAACGTCTTGTGCGCGACGGCCGCGGCCGGCAGCTCGATCACGACGCGCTCGGGCGGCAGCCCGAACCCCTTGAGCACCGTCGAGAAGTGCTTGCCGTGGTCGTACTTGACGCTCTTCAACAGCCGCTCGTGCACGCGCAGGAACAGCAGCCCGTGCCGCTGCGCGCCGAAGAAGTTGATCGCGTGCAGGCTGCGCGCGAGCCGGTCGAGCGCGACGAGCTCCTGATCGTCGGCGACGGCGTCGATCGGATCGAACGGCGCGCCGCCCAGGTACGTGACCGCCTGGAAACCCAGTTCGTCGCCGTAGCGCTCGATCGCGTCGGTGAGCGACGTCGATTGCGGCGCACCCGGCATCGACACGTCGTAGATCGGCTCGTAGACGCTCGCCAGCCTCAGGTCGCGAAGGTGCGCGTACGCGCTTTGCGCGCCGTCCTCGAGCGCGAGGTGGTCGCACAGGAACGGCAGCTTGCCCGCGCGGGCGACGAGCTCGGGAATGGTGGGCGGAACCATGGACTCCGGAAGGAAGAAAGGCGGCCGAAACGGCCGCCGCATACGAACGATAGTAGCAGCGCCGCGCGTGATTGGCTGCGTGAATTGCTCATATCGATATCGGTTCCGCGCTGGCGGTTAGGGTATACATTGATTTCACTAATCGTAATTGGTTTTACTATTCGTAAATCGCAATATTGACGCAGATCAAGCATTCGAACGCGCGGCTTGTCCGACAAAAGCGGCGCATCCCTCAATACGGAGCAAGGAGCGACAGATGGCGGGTGACAAGAAATTTGCATCGCAGGCGGACCTGACCGAGAAGCAGGTGACGTTCGAGCGCCTGTCCGAGCATGCGTACGCGTATACGGCGCAAGGCGATCCGAACACGGGGATCATCATCGGCGACGACGCGGTGCTCGTCGCCGACACGCAGGCGACGCCCGTAATGGCCGAGGACGTAATCCGCCGAATCCGCGAAGTCACCGACAAGCCGATCAAGTACGTGCTGCTCACGCACTATCACGCGGTGCGCGTGCTGGGCGCATCCGCGTACGGCGCCGACCACGTGATCGCGAGCCAGGACACGTACGAGCTCATCGTCGAGCGCGGCGCGGCCGACATGAAGAGCGAGATCGAGCGCTTTCCGCGCCTGTTCCGCTCGGTCGAATCGGTGCCCGGCCTCACGTGGCCGACGCTCACGTTCAAGGGCGAGATGACGCTCCGGCTCGGCAAGCTCGAAGTGAAGATCATGCAGCTCGGGCGCGGGCACACGAAGGGCGACACGGTCGTCTGGCTGCCGCAGGAGAAGGTGCTGCTGTCGGGCGACCTCGTCGAGTACGGCGCGACGCCGTACGCGGGCGACGCGTACTTCCAGGACTGGCCGGCGACGCTCGACGCGATCGCGGCGCTCGAGCCCGAGAAGCTCGTGCCGGGCCGCGGCGCGGCGCTGAAGACGCGCGAGGAAGTCGCGGACGGGCTCGCCGGCACGCGCGCGTTCGTGAGCGAGCTGTACGCGAAGGTGAAGTCGGGCGCGGCGTCGGGCAAGGACCTGAACGCGATCTACAAGGAAACGTACGCGGCGCTCAAGCCGAAGTTCGGCGACTGGGTGATTTTCGATCACTGCATGCCGTTCGACGTGACGCGCGCGTTCGACGAGGCCACGCAGCATCCGGACCCGCGGATCTGGACGGCCGAGCGCGACAAGGAAATGTGGCACACCCTCGAAGGCTGAGCGTGGCGGGCGGCATCATGACCATCGATTATCAGACGCTGAAGTTCGACTATCGCCCGCGCGCGGCCGGTGCGGATGAAGGCGAGCCGCATCCGGCCGTCGTCGTCGGCGCGGGGCCCGTCGGGCTCGCGGCCGCGATCGATCTCGCGCAGCAGGGCGTGCCCGTCGTGCTGCTCGACGACGACGACACGCTGTCGAGCGGCTCGCGCGCGATCTGCTTCGCGAAGCGCACGCTCGAGATCTTCGATCGCCTCGGCTGCGGCGAGCGGGTCGCGCAGAAGGGCGTGGGCTGGCACGTCGGCAAGGTGTTCCTGCAGGACGAGCTGATCTACGCGTTCGATCTGCTGCCGGAAGTGGGACACGCGCGGCCCGCGTTCGTCAATCTGCAGCAGTACTACGTCGAAGGCTATCTGGCCGAGCGCGCGCTCGAGCTGCCGAACCTCGACCTGCGCTGGAAGAGCCGCGTGACGGGCATCCGGCAGACGCCCGATCACGCGGAGCTCGACGTCGACACGCCGGACGGGCCGTACACGCTGCGCGCGCGCTACGTGATCGCGGCCGACGGCTCGAAGAGCCCGCTGCGCGCGATGATGGGCCTCGACAGCCGCGGCCGCACGTTCAAGGACCGCTTCCTGATCGCCGACGTGAAGATGAGCGCGCCGTTTCCGGCCGAGCGCTGGTTCTGGTTCGATCCGCCGTTCCATCGCAATCAGTCGGTGCTGCTGCACCGGCAGCCGGACGATGTGTGGCGCATCGATTTTCAGCTCGGCTGGGACGCCGATCCCGTCGCCGAGAAGGCGCCGGAGCGCGTGATTCCGCGCGTGCGCGCGCTGCTCGGGCCGAACGTCGAGTTCGAGCTCGAATGGGTGAGCGTCTACACGTTCCGCTGCCAGCGGATGGACAGCTTCCGCCACGGCCGCGTGCTGTTCGCGGGCGATTCCGCGCACGGCGTGTCGCCGTTCGGCGCGCGCGGCGCGAACAGCGGCGTGCAGGACGCCGACAACCTCGCATGGAAGCTGAAGCTCGTGCTCGACGGCCGCGCGCCGGATCGCCTGCTCGACACGTATGCGCGCGAGCGCGAATTCGCGGCCGACGAGAATATCCGCAATTCGACGCGCTCGACCGATTTCATCACGCCGAAGAGCCCGATCTCGCGGGTGTTCCGCGACGCGACGCTCAAGCTCGCGCGCGACTGCGAGTTCGCGCGCAAGCTCGTCAACAGCGGCCGGCTGTCGGTGCCCGCCGTGCTCGCCGACTCGCGGCTCAACACACCCGATCAGGCGGGCGACACGTTCGAGCGCGCGCCGGTTCCGGGCGCGGTCGCGCCGGATGCGCCCGTGCTCGCGGACGGCGAGCCCGGCTGGCTGCTGCAGCATCTGAAAGGCGGCTTCGTCGGCCTGCTGTTCGGCTCGATCGGCGACGCGCCCGCGCTCGCCGACGCGACGCGCGGCCACGCGCTGCCCGTCGCGCCCGTGCTCGTCGTGCCGAAGGGCGGCGCGCGCGCGGTGGCGGGCGTCGACGTGATCGAGGACAGCGAAGGGCTCGCCGCGCAGCGCTACGACGCGCATCCCGGCACGTTCTATCTGCTGCGCCCGGACCAGCACGTGTGCGCGCGCTTTCGCACGGCGGACGCGGGCGCGGTGCGCGCGGCGCTCGCCCGCGCGATCTGCAACGCGTGACCGAACCAGCTACCGACCGAGACCAGGAGACACACGATGCACCTCGACACCCGCTTGCGTCTATCCGATCCGGACGCGTTCTACGAGGCGCTGATCGACATGCACCGCGACCTGCCCGACAGCGAGAGCCAGATCGTCAACGCGAAGCTGATCCTGCTGCTCGCGAACCAGGTCGGCGATCTCGACGTGCTGCGCGAGGCGATGGCGCTCGCGCGCAGCGGCGCGGCCACGCTCGACGGCGCGCCCGGCGCGCCGGCGCTGCAATGACGGCGGCGGCCGGCGCGCGCGTGCTCGAAATCGAGCGCGTGATCGACGACATGCATCGGCCCGCGTTTCACGCGATGCTGCTCGCGCTCTGCGGGCTGTGTCTCGTGATCGACGGCTTCGATGCGCAGGCGATGGGCTACGTCGCGCCGAGCGTGATCGCCGAGTGGGGCGTGAAGAAGCAGGCGCTCGGGCCCGTCTTCAGCGCGAGCCTGTTCGGCATGCTGCTCGGCGCGCTCGGCCTGTCGGTGCTCGCCGATCGCATCGGCCGGCGGCCGGTGCTGATCGGCGCGACGTTGTTCTTCGCGCTTACGATGCTCGCGACGCCGTTCGCGACGTCGATCCCGATGCTGATCGCGCTGCGCTTCGTGACGGGCCTCGGGCTCGGCTGCATCATGCCGAATGCGATGGCGCTCGTCGGCGAATGCAGCCCGGGCGCGCACCGCGTGAAGCGGATGATGATCGTGTCGTGCGGCTTCACGGCCGGCGCGGCGCTGGGCGGCTTCGTCAGCGCCGCGCTGATTCCGGCGTTCGGCTGGCGCGCGGTGTTCTTCGTCGGCGGCGCGGTGCCGCTCGCGCTTGCGGCCGCGATGGTCGCTCGCCTGCCGGAATCGCCGCAACTGCTCGTGCTGCGGGGCCGGCACGAAGCGGCGCGCGCGTGGCTCGCGAGGTTCGCGCCGCAACTCGCCGTGCCGCCCGACACGCGGCTCGTCGTGCGCGAGGCGGCGCCGAAGGGCGCGCCCGTTGCCGAACTGTTCCGCGCGGGGCGCGCGGGCGTCACGCTGTTGCTGTGGGCGATCAACTTCATGAACCTGATCGACCTGTATTTCCTGTCGAACTGGCTGCCGACCGTGATGCGCGACGCGGGCTACGCAAGCGGCACGGCCGTCATCGTCGGCACGGTGCTGCAGACGGGCGGCGTGATCGGCACGCTGTCGCTCGGCTGGTTCATCGAACGGCACGGCTTCATGCGCGTGCTGTTCGCGTGCTTCGCGTGCGCGACGATCGCGGTCGGCATGATCGGCTCGGTCGCGCATGCGTTCGTCTGGCTGCTCGCAGCCGTGTTCGTCGGCGGCTTTTGCGTCGTCGGCGGACAGCCCGCGGTCAACGCGCTCGCGGGCCATTATTACCCGACGTCGCTGCGCTCGACGGGCATCGGCTGGAGTCTCGGCGTGGGCCGCGCCGGCTCCGTGCTCGGGCCGCTCGTCGGCGGGCAACTGATCGCGCTCGGCTGGTCGAACGACGCGCTGTTCCACGCGGCGGCCGTGCCGGTGCTGTGCTCGGCCGTCCTCGTGATCGGCCTCGCGAGCGTGACGCGGCGGCGCGGCGCGGCCGCGCCGAACGTCGCTTGAATGGAGAGAACGACAATCATGACACTGGATTTATCGAAACCGGGCGAAGCCGGCTACCAGAGCGGCTTCGCGAACGAATTCGCGACCGAGGCGCTGCCGGGCGCGCTGCCGCACGCGCGCAACTCGCCGCAGCGCGCGCCGTACGGGCTTTATGCGGAGCAGTTGTCCGGCACCGCGTTCACCGCGCCGCGCGGTCACAACCGCCGGTCGTGGCTGTACCGAATCCGGCCCGCCGCCGTGCATCGGCCGTTCGAGCTCGTGTCCGGCGAGCGCCGGATCGTCGCCGACTTCGGCGATTCGGACGACGTGCCGCCGACTCCGCCGAACCAGTTGCGCTGGGACCCGCTGCCGATGCCCGCGCAGCCGACCGATTTCGTCGACGGCTGGGTGACGATGGCGGGCAACGGCTCGGCCGCCGCGATGAGCGGCTGCGCGATCCACCTGTACGCGGCGAACCGCTCGATGCGCGAGCGCTTCTTTTACAGCGCGGACGGCGAGCTCTTGATCGTGCCGCAGGAAGGGCGGCTTTTCATCATGACGGAACTCGGCCGCCTTGACGTCGAGCCGTTCGAGATCGCGGTGATTCCGCGCGGCGTGCGCTTTGCGGTCGCGCTGCCGGATGGGCACGCGCGCGGCTATGTTTGCGAGAACTTCGGCGCGCTGCTGCGGCTGCCGGACCTCGGGCCGATCGGCTCGAACGGGCTGGCGAATCCGCGTGACTTTCTCGCGCCGAGAGCGTCGTACGAAGACCGCGAAGGCGCGTTCGAACTCGTCGCGAAGCTCAACGGCCGGCTCTGGCGCGCGGACATCGATCATTCGCCGTTCGACGTCGTCGCGTGGCACGGCAACTACGCGCCGTACAAGTACGATCTGCGTCACTTCAACACGATCGGCTCGATCAGCTACGACCATCCCGATCCGTCGATCTTCCTCGTGCTGCAGTCGCAAAGCGACACGCCGGGCGTCGATGCGATCGACTTCGTGATCTTCCCGCCGCGCTGGCTCGCGGCCGAGGACACGTTCCGCCCGCCGTGGTTCCACCGCAACGTCGCGAGCGAATTCATGGGGCTCGTGCACGGCGCGTACGACGCGAAGGCGGAAGGCTTCGTGCCGGGCGGCGCGAGCCTGCACAACTGCATGTCGGGCCACGGGCCGGATGCGGACACGTTCGAGAAGGCGTCGGCGATCGACACGTCGAAGCCGAACAAGGTCGGCGACACGATGGCGTTCATGTTCGAGACCCGCACGCTGATTCGCCCGACGCGCTTCGCGCTCGACACCGCGCAACTGCAGGCGAATTACTTCGAATGCTGGCAAGGCCTCAAGAAGCACTTCAATCCGGAGCAACGATGAGCGCTACCCCCGACGAACTGCGCGCGAGCCTCGATCCTTCGCGCAAGAGTTGGCTCGACGCGGCGAACGACGCCGCGTGCGATTTCCCGATCCAGAACCTGCCGTTCGGCATCTTCAGCGATGCGCGCCATCCGGAGAAGCGCGCGGGCGTCGCGCTCGGCGATGCGATCGTCGATCTCGCCGAGCTCGCGCGCGCGGGCCTGTTGACGGTGGAGGGCGGGGCGGCCGTGTTCGAGCGGCCGGCGCTCAACGATTTCATCGCGCTCGGCCGCGATGCGTGGCGCAGCGTGCGCGTCCAGCTGAGCGCCCTTTTCGAGTGCGGCTGCGCGCGGCTGCGCGACGACGCTGCGTTGCGCGCGCGCGCGCTCGTCGCGCAGCGCGACGCGACCCTCCATCTGCCCGTCGACATTCTCGGCTACACCGATTTTTATTCGTCGAAGGAACACGCGACGAACGTCGGCTCGATGTTTCGCGATCCGAAGAACGCGCTGTTGCCGAACTGGTCCGAGATGCCGATCGGCTACAACGGCCGCGCGTCGTCGGTCGTCGTGAGCGGTACGCCGGTGCGCCGGCCGAACGGGCAACTGAAGCTGCCGGACAGCGACCGCCCGGTGTTCGGCGCGTGCCGCAAGCTCGACATCGAGCTCGAGACGGGCTTCATCGTCGGCCGCGGCAGCGCGCTCGGCGAGCCGATCGCGTGCGAGGACGCGGAGTCGCACATCTTCGGCGTGGTGCTCCTGAACGACTGGAGCGCGCGCGACATCCAGCAATGGGAATACGTGCCGCTCGGGCCGTTCAACGCGAAGACGTTCGCGACGTCGATCTCGCCGTGGATCGTCACGCTCGACGCGCTCGAGCCGTTCCGCACCGCGCAGCCGAAGCAGGCGCCGGAGCCGCTCGCGTATCTGCGCCACGGCGGCGAGCATGCGTTCGACGTCGAGCTCGAAGTGCGGCTGAAGCCGGAAGGCGCGGCCGGCGCGACGACGATCTCGCGCACGAACTTCAAGCACATGTACTGGACGATGGCGCAGCAGCTCGCGCATCACACGGTGTCGGGCTGCAACACGCGGGTCGGCGACCTGATGGGCTCGGGCACGATCAGCGGGCCGACGAAGGATTCGTTCGGCAGCCTGCTCGAGCTGACGTGGAACGGCAAGGAGCCCGTCGCGCTCGCGAGCGGCGGCGTGCGCGCGTTCCTCGAGGACGGCGACGAGCTGACGCTCGCCGGCTGGTGCCAGGGCGACGGGTATCGCGTCGGCTTCGGGACGTGCGTCGGGAAGATTCTGCCGGCGTCGAAGGGGTGACAGCGTAGTGAGGGGAGACGGTCGTGCCGCCCGGCGAGCAGTGTCGCGGGGCGGGCTGTGCGAGCGGTCGAATCGGGCGCTTGCGGCTTCGGTGCTGCAAGCGCCCGTGTCGTTTGGGCGGGTGCGTCGGGGCGGTCCGGTGTCCGGGCGGAGGGGGCGTTGCAACGCGGTGGCGGGATGTCGTTTGCTGCGTCATGCGCGGCGCTTCATGCGTCGTATGCTTCGAATTTCGAATTTCGAATTTCGAATTTCGAATTTCGAACCTCGAACCTCGAACCTCGAACCTCGAACCTCGAAGCCAGAAGCCAGAAGCCAGAAGCCAGAAGCCAGAAGCCAGAAGCCAGAAGCCAAGAGCTCGATGTCGGAAATTGCAAATTCCGAAGTTGGAGCTTGGCACAAGGTATTCTGCACCGTGCGTTGCTCGGCTCGGCTCGGCATTCAGCATTCAGCATTCAGCATTCAGCATTCGAACGCCGGAAGCGAGAAGTTTCAAACCGCGCAAGACATTGCCAAATCCCGAGCGACCATGCGCGCTCGTCCATTCTTTCGCTGACGACAGCGGACTCGCGGCCGTGAACGTCCGCAGCTCCGATTTGCGTCACCGCTCCTGCCGAGCCGCGTGCATCGGCAATGTTCGTCGCTCCCAAAGCGCGGCGACGATGAACGCGAGCGCCGACACGATCAGCACGCCGACCAGCGCATCGCCGCCGAGCTGCTCCATCAGCGCGCCGGCGACGAGCGGTCCGCCGAAGCTCGCCGCGCTCCACGACGCGGACACGAGCGAGCTCGCCGTCACGAGCGCCGAGCCGCGGAAGCGCTCGCCGCACGCGACGAGCGACAGCGTGTAGACGCTGCCCGCCGCCGCGCCGAGCACGAAGAGGAGCGGCCAGCAGAGCCACGGCGTCGCGACGACGACGGGCAACAGCGGCAGCAGCGCGAGCACGACGCAACCCGCGCCGATATGCACGCGCTCTCGGCCGAGCTTGTCGGCGAGCCAGCCGATCGGGAATTGCATCGCGGTGTCGCCGAACAGCAGGATCGCCGCGAGCAGCACGGCCGTTCCGCTCGCGACGCCGCGCTCCATCGCGAAGAGCGGCAGCAGCGAGAGGGCGAGCGTGTCGAACAGCGCGAAAAACGCGGTGCCGATGACGAGCGCGGGCATCTTCGGCATCACGCGCGTCCAGCGGTCGTGCGCCTCGTGATGCGGCTCGTCGCCGACAGGCGTCTTGCGGATCGACGCGAGCGACGGCAAGGCGAGCAGGAAAAGCGCGCCGCTCAGCGCGAAACGCACGTTCGTCATCCCGGCGATCTGGCTGACGAGCACGGGGCCCGCCATCTGGAACAGCGTGAAATTCGTCGCGTAGATCGCGACGACGCGCCCGCGCGTCGCATCGTCGGCGAGCTGGTTGACCCACGCTTCGCCGATCGTGAAGAGCAGCATCAACGCGGCGCCGCAGACGACGCGCAGCACGCCCCAGACGGCGAGGCTCGACGTGAACTGCATCAGGATGGTCGCCGCGGCGAGCATGAGCACCGACGCGACGATCACTTGCCGTCCGCCGAAGCGCTTCGTGATCGCCGACACGAACGGCACGACGACGAGGCCGCCGCCCGCCTGCGCGGCGGTCAGCATGCCGACGATGTTGGTGCCGTGGCCCGCCTCGGTGAGCGCGAGCGCGGTGAGGGGGAGGGTGGCGCCCGTGCCGAGGCCGACGACGGCGACGCTGAGAATGAGCGCGAGAAAATCGCGGGTGAGGATCGTTTTCATGACGGCCGTGATGCTACACCGGGGAGCGGAATCGCTCCATCGAGATGCGTGCCGCGCGACGCGGCGACGCCGATGCCGATGCCGATGCCGGGGCTGCGCGGAGGCGGAGGCGGAGCGTGCGTGGTGGAGGCAGCCGGGCTCGATGCTGCGCCGGCCGTGTGTCGCGCGGTCGTATGGACGGACGGCGGCGCCTGCCCGATTCACGCATGCCGTACCGGGCCGATGATCGCACGCGACGCGCGGCATTCTCGGCATATGCGAAAAAGCGCAAATGTCCGACGCGCGGCGGCGCGGTGCGAGTCGCGCACGCCGGCCGACCGGCATTCGAATGCGCGGAGCCCAACCGGGAGCCGCGCGTGATACGAGACTTCGGCGAAAAGCGGGATGCTCGCTGCGCGGCGGCGCGGTGCGAGTCGCGCACGCCAGCCGACCGGCATTCGAATGCGCGGAGCCCAACCTAGGCCGCGTGTGATACGAGACTTCGGCGAAAAGCGGAAATGCCCGATGCTTGACGGCGCGACGCGATTCGCGCCTTTCGATGCGTCGACGTTCGCTTGCGCGGCGAGCCAATCGCCCAAGCCGGACCGGCGCGCCGCGCATGCGATCACGTCGCGCGGCCGACGGCCACGTCGATCGGCAGCGCGCCGTTCGTCGAGCGCGATTCAACGGGGCGATCGATCCGTTGCCGGCGGCGCATCATCCGGCCTGCCGCGCGCCGTTCGTCACACGACCGGCGCGCGGGCGCGCCGCGCAGCGAATCGCTGCCTCGCGCGCTCCGCGCATCAGGCGCATTCGGCCGGCCCCGGCACCGCGCGCCGTTCGAGCGACGCCGACCACAGCGTGAGCGCGAGCGCCGCCATCGCGAGCACGGCGCCCGCCCACGGCAGCTTCGCGAGCGGCACGCCCGCGTGGATCGCGGTGCCGCCGAGCCACGCGCCGAGCGCGTTGCCGAGATTGAACGCGCCCTGGTTGAGCGTCGACGCGAGATTCGGCGCGTGGCTCGCGCGGTCGACGATCAGGATCTGCAGCGGCGGCACGATCGCGAACGCGAGCACGCCCCACACGAAGATCGTCACGAGCGCGGGCAGCGGCGTACGCATCGTGCCCGCGAACGCGGCGAGCACGACGCCGATCGCCGCGAGCGTCGCGACGAGCGACGGCATCCGCCGCCAGTCGGCGAGCTTGCCGCCGACGGTGCCGCCGACCGTCAGGCCGAGGCCGAAGAGCAGCAGCACGAGCGTGACGTCGTGCGGCGTGAAGCCCGTCACGTCCTCGAGGATCGGCGTGATGTACGTGAACACGGTGAAGAGGCTCGCCGACGCGAGCACGCTGATGCCGAGCACCATCAGCACCTGCGGATTGCGCAGCACGCCGAATTCGCGCGCGATGCCGGCGGCGGGCATCTCGAGGCGCTTCGGCACGCAGACGGCGAGCGCTGCTGCCGCGAGCGCGCCGATGCCGGTGACGGCCCAGAACGTCGCGCGCCAGCCGAACGCCTGGCCGAGCGCGGTGCCGAGCGGCACGCCGAGCACGTTCGCGAGCGTGAGGCCGGTGAACATCAGCGCGATCGCCTGCGCGCGCTTGTTCGGCGCGACGAGGCTGCTCGCCACGACCGAGCCGATGCCGAAGAACGCGCCGTGGCAGAACGCGGTGACGACGCGCGCGATCATCAGCGCCGTGTAGCCGGGCGCGATCGCGCAAAACAGGTTGCCGACGATGAACACGCCGATGAGCGAAAGCAGCGCCGCCTTGCGCGGCATCTTCGCGGTGACGACGGCGAGAATCGGCGCGCCGATCGTCACGCCGAGCGCGTAGCCGGACACGAGCATGCCCGCCGCCGGAATCGACACGCCTAGGTCGCGCGCGACGTTCGGCAGGAGGCCCATGATGACGAACTCGGTGGTACCGATACCAAACGCGGCAACGGCAAGGGCGAAGAGGGGCAGCGGCATGGACGACTCGCGGGAGGGCCGCCGCCTCCGGCGCCGCGGGATGCGGCGCGCCGATGGAAGCGAGCGGGACAGCCGGGATTTTATCTCAGGGAAAACCCCTGTGTTTAGGGCCTGATCAGGTGTTGCGCGCAGGCGTCGGCGCGGTGTCCCAGCCGTTCTCGTACAGGCATTCCTCGAGCGGCATCCGCGTGGCCCACCGCTCTTCCTCGAGCATCGGCTTCGCGTAGAACGCGTCGACGTGGCCGAGGCATAGCACGGCGATCGGCTTCGCGCCGTCGGGCATCGCGAGCAGCCGGCGTAGCGCGTCGACGTCGAAGAGCGACACCCAGCCCATCCCGAGCCCCTCGGCGCGCGCGGCGAGCCACATGTTCTGGATCGCGCAAGCGGCCGACGCGAGATCCATCTCCGGCAGCGTGCGGCGGCCGAACACGTGCCGCTCGCGCCCGTCGGCGAGCGCGACGACGAGGAGCTCGCCGCATTCGCGCACGCCTTCGACCTTCAGCCGCATGAATTCGTCGTGCCGCTCGCCGAGCGCGTCGGCGGTCGCGCGGCGCTCGGCGTCGACGAGCGCGTGAATGCGCTCGCGAAGCGCGGGGTCGGTCACGCGGATGAAGCGCCACGGCTGCATGAAGCCGACGCTCGGCGCGTGATGCGCGGCGCGCAGCAAGCGCGCGAGAACGGCGGGATCGACCGGGGCGGACGTGAAATGGCGCATGTCGCGCCGCTCGAAGATCGCCCGGTAGACGGCGGCGATCGCGGGTTCGTCGAAACGCATGGTGAACTGGCGAAACGGGTGGAGGCGAAGAATCGCCGCAACGATAGCAGACTCGCGCGGCGCGCCAATAAGGGGTTTAGCCGACGGGGCCCGACCCGCCGAATCGGCGTGCCGGAGCACGACGCAAGGTCCGCGGCCCACGGCGTGAGGCGCAAGGCCCAAGGCGCAAGGCCCAAGGCGCAAGGCCCAAGGCCCAAGATCCAAGGCCCAAGATCCAAGGCCCATACGGCCTACGCCGCACTGCCCACGGCGCGTCCGCCCCCGCTCGCCGTCAGCCCTGCTGCACCGCGTCAACGACGTTTCGCGGCGCGCCGTCCTGCCATGCGCGGATGTTCGACAGCGTCGTATGCGCGATCTCCGCGAGCGCCTCGCGCGTGAAGAACGCCTGGTGCGACGTGACGATCACGTTCGGGAACGTGAGCAGCCGCGCGAGCACGTCGTCCTGCAGCGGGCGATCCGAATGGTCTTCGAAGAAGAGCCCGCTTTCCTCCTCGTAGACGTCGAGCCCGAGATGCCCGAGCTGGCCCGTCTTCAGCGCGTCGATCAGCGCCTGCGTGTCGACGAGGCCGCCGCGGCTCGTGTTGATCAGCATCGCGCCCGGCTTCATCCGGGCGAGCGCGCCGGCGTCGATCAGGTGATGGGTGGCGGGCATCAGCGGGCAGTGCAGGCTCACGATGTCCGATTCGGCGAGCAACTGCTCGAGCGGCACGTAGCGCACGCCGAGCGCGATCAGCGCGTCGTCGTGCGGCGGCAGCGAATGCGCGAGCACGCGCATTCCGAAGCCCGCCACGATCCGCGCGAACACGCTGCCGATAAGGCCCGTGCCGATTACGCCGACCGTCTTGCCGAAGAGATCGAAGCCGAGCAGCCCGTTCAGCGAGAAGTCGCCTTCGCGGGTGCGCGCGACGGCGCGCGGCAGGCGGCGGTTGAGCGCGAGGATCAGCGCGACCGCGTGCTCGGCGACCGCATGCGGCGAGTAGGCGGGCACGCGCACGACGATGAGCCCGAGCCGGGCCGCCGCCGCGAGGTCGACATGGTTGAAGCCCGCCGAGCGCAGCGCGATGAGGCGCGTGCCGCCCGCGGCGAGCGCCTCGAGCACGGCGGCGTCGAGGGTGTCGTTGACGAACGGGCAGACGACCTCGTAGCCGCGCGCGAGGATCGCCGTCTCCGCGTCGAGATGGGAAGGCTGGAAATGCAGCCGGTAGCCGAACGACTGGTTGGCGGCATCGAACGAATCGTGGTCGTACTGCCGGCTGCTGAAAAGAATCACGCGCACGCTTTGCCTCCGGTAAAGGGTGCGCATTAGTTTACTTCAGCCGAGCGTCACTGGAGCCCCGTGACGACGTCGGGGCGCTTCGCCGTGCCGGCCTCGCGCATGAAGTAGTGGCCGTTCGTCTCGGTCTTCTGGCCGCCGAGGTGGTACAGCGCGTGCTCGACGAAGCTGCGGGTGCGCGCCGGCAGGAACTGGCGGTTCGGATAGACGATCGACAGCTGCGTGTCGGGATCGTCGATCCGGTAGTCGCCGAGAATCCGCACGAGTTCGCCGCTTTCCAGCGCGTCGGCGATGTAGCTTTCGGGCAGCACCGAGATGCCGGTGCCGGCGAGCGTCGCCGCGCGCACCATCGACGCGCTGTTGACCGTGTAGACGGGCTGCAGCGACACGACGTGCGTGAAGTGATCCGGATCGACGAAGCGCCAGGTCGACGAGTGCTGGTCGGCCGGCAGCGCGATGCACGCATGGCGGACGAGATCGTCGGGCCGGTGCGGCGCGCCGTGCCGTTCGATGTATGAAGGCGCGGCGCACAGCGCGAGCGTGTTCGGCATCAGCGGATGGCCGATCAGCGCCGGGTTGCCGTCGAGGCGGCCGCCCGTGACGAGGCCGGCGTCGTAGCCGGCTTCGATCACGTCGAGCGGCCCTTCGGTCAGCGTCAGCTGCACGCGGACCTTCGGGTACTGACGCCGGTAGCTGTCGACGAGGGGCGTGACCCGGCCGGGCGACAGCAACCCGGACACGGCGACGCGCAACGTGCCGACGGGCTCATGAACCGCCCGCTCGACGGAGGCCTCGAGCTGATCGAACTCCTCGAGCAGCGCCCGGCAGCCGTCGAGGTAGCGGATGCCCGCTTCCGTCAGCGACAGATTGCGCGTCGTGCGATGGATGAGGCGCGTGTTCAGATGTGTCTCGAGCATCGCGATCGAACGCGTGACGAGCGCATTCGATACGCCGAGTTTCCGCGCCGCCCGCCGGAAGCTCTGCAGTTCTGCAACACATACGAAAACACGCATGGTCTGGATTTGGTTCATAGCTTTCGTTGGCCCATTAAATGATTATGTTGTGTTTTTCGCCTTCGATCATGGCAAGCCACCGGCTGTCGGATCAGCACAGAACTTGTCTTAAATATCGAATCATCGAAGGCTGGGCAAATTGTTCAATAAGCTGAGTGCATCAGTCAACTAAATAATTATTTCATCTCGAATGTAATAAATCGGTCGTCGGGATCGGCGATCCCTATTTGCGGGGTGTGAACCGATTCCGAGATTTGCGCGGATGATATTCGACGAATGCGGCAGTTTTAATCCCTGCGAGGCGTCCGCGCGGCGCGGCCGGCGCGGTACCGTTTCCAGTACGGTACTCCGCTGGTTCGGAGTGCGCAGCGCCGTGCGGCGCACGCCGTTCGAGCATTTTTCCGGGGATTTTTGTGAGCGGATTGCAATGCGGTCTAAGGTTCTTTTCCGGCGCGGAACAAATAAATTTGCTGCATCGCATCGAATGGTTAATGCAAGCTTTTTCGAAAAGCTTGACGGTTCGGGTTGCAAAAAATGATTTTTCGATTTAGTGGGAGGCGGATTTGATGACGATTTGGCCTATTCGGACGGCGCGGGTGGGAATTTTCCGGGGGCGTCGCGCGAGAAAAGCGCCGGCGGCCGAATAAGAAGAAAGGCGGGCCGCGGCGGGCGTCAAGTACTGATGCGTCGCAGGCGGGCCGTCGACGACCGCGGGCGACGGCGGGCGCGGCGAGCGGCGAACCCGGTTCGCCGCGGCCCGGGGCGGCCGCGGCCGGCTCGCGGCAACGCAGGTGCGCGGGCGAAGCGGGCCGGCAGGATGCGTCGCCGCGCTGCCCGCCGCCGCCGTCGCGCCCATCCGAAGCTCGCGTCGATCAAAACACTTGCGTATTGCAACGGTTCGCGGAATGATCGATCGATCACCGTATTCTCAACCCGTTGTTCCGCTCAGCTCATGTCCACGACCGATCATTCGCCGATTCCCTGTCCCGTCGTCGTCCCGCTCGACGCGATTCTGCCCGAAGAACCGCTCCTCATGATGGGCGCGGGCCCCGTGCCGATCCCGGCGGCGGTGGCGAAGGCGAACACGATCGTGATCAATCACCTGGGCGCGACGATGGCGAAGATCATCGAGCAGGTGAAGGAAATGGCCCGCTACGTGTTCCAGACGCGCACGAAGTGGGTGCTGGGCGTCGCGGGCCCCGGTTCCGCGGCGATGGAGATGGCGATCTCGAATCTCGCGTGGCCCGGCACCCGGGTGCTGTCGGTCAAGAACGGCTTCTTCAGCGCGCGGATGGCCGAGATGGCGACGCGCGTCGGCGCGAGCGTCGCGTCGATCGACGTGCCAGATCGCGCCGTGGCGAGCCTCGACGAGATCGCCGACGCGATCGCGCGCGAGCGCCCGGAGATCGTCACGATCGTCCACGGCGAGACGTCGAACACGGTGTGGAACCGCCATCTGAAGGCAATCGCGACGATCGCGAAGGCGGCGGGCGCGCTCGTCGTCGTCGACGCCGTCTGCACGCTGTCGACGATGCCGCTCGACATGGACGCGTGGGGCATCGACGCGGTGATCACGGGCGGGCAGAAGGGGCTGTCGTCGATTCCGGGCGTGTCGCTGATCGCGTTCTCCGACGCCGCGTGGGAGCGGATGAAGAGCCGCCCGGCGCCGAACACGCACTGGTGCCTCGACATGGCGCTCGCCGAGAACTTTTGGCACAACGCCGGTTATCACTACACGGCGCCCGTGTCCGGCGTGCTCGCGCTGCACGAGGCGTTGCGGCTCGTCTGCGCGGAGACGCTCGAGAACCGCTACGCGCGGCATCTGCGCTGCTCGCTCGCGCTGCAGGCGGGCATCACCGGAATGGGGCTCGAGCTTTACGCGCCCGAGTCGTGCCGGCTGAACTCGGTGGTCGGCATCGCCGTGCCGGACGGGCTCACGCCGGGGCTCATCTGCGGACACATCTCGAAGCAGTACCAGGTCGAGATTTCGGGCTCGTTCGGCCTGCCGATCGTGCGCATCGGCCAGATGGGCGAGCAATGCCGCGAGCACAATCTGTTCCGCACGCTGCACGCGTTCGGCCGCACGATGATCGATCTGAAGGCGCCCGTCGATCTGCCGGCGGGCGTCTCGGCGCTCGAGCAGGCGCTGTCGGGGCGCGGCGAGTGACGCGACGCGCGGCGATGTCCGGGCCGGCTACGCGGCCTGCATCGCCCGGCGGTACTCGCCCGGCGTCGCGCCGTGCGCATCGCGGAAGCGGTGGCTGAAGTGCGCGGCGTTCGCGTAGCCGCACCGCGCGGCGACCTGCGCGAGCGGCAGCGACGTCGCGCGCAGCAGCGTGCGCGCGCGAACGAGGCGCTGTTGCGCGATCCACGCGTGCGGCGCACGGCCGAACGATACGCGGAACATGCGCGAGAAGTGGTATTCGGACAGCGATGCGAGCGCCGCGAGCTCGCCGAGCGTCATCGGCTGCGTCAGGTACGTGTCGATGTAGTCGCGCACGCGGCGGCGCACGGCCGGCGCGAGCCCGCCCTTGAACGGCGTGTCGGCGCACGTCATGCTTTGCCCGCGCAACAGCAGGCTCAGCACTTCGTGCGAGGTTTCGTTCACGCGCAGCCGGCCGTCGGCGTCGTCCCAGCGCTCGAGCGCGAGCGAGCGGCATAGCGCGGCGACGCGCGCATCCTCGAAATACGTGCGATCGGCGAGCTTCAGCTCGCGCGGCTCGCGGTCGAGCTCGCGGATCGCGCGCTGCGCGAAGTGCTCCGGCAGGAAGTACAGGTGGACGAAATGCATTTCGCCGCGCACCCACCAGCGCGATTCATGATCGCCAGGCAGCGCGCAGAGCAGGCTCGGCGCGCCGTAGCGCGCGACCTTCTGCCGCTCGGTGCGGTAGCCGCCGTCCAGATAGCACGACAGCGTGTGATGGCCGGGCTGCGCGTAGACCGTTTCGCTTTCCTCAGTGATGCGCGTCCACTCGGCGATCGCGAGGTGATCGCCGAGCCATGCGAAGCGTTCGAGCGTCGCGTTCGCCTCGGCGAGCGTCCGGCAGACGGACTGCAGGCCGAACGGCACCTCGTCGCCGACGAAATCGGCGGCGGGCACGGACAGGCGCGCATCGAGCGCAGGCGTGGAGGGCGTATGCATGATGAGGCGAGTATAAGCGTGCGCGCGCGTGCACGGCCCGCCCAGGTGCAAATGACCGCAATTCCAGACAATCGGCGCCGGATGCGCGGCGGCATAGTCGGAATCGTGTTTCCGAATCCGATTCCGTTTCTGCTTTCGAATCCGCCATGAATCTGTCGCTTTACGTCGTCACCGTGCTGATCTGGGGCACCACCTGGATCGCGATCAAATGGCAGCTCGGCAGCGTGCCGCCGCCCGTGTCGATCGCGTGGCGCTTCTGGCTCGCGGCGGCGGCGATGTTCGTGCTGTTGCGCGTGATGCGCCGGCCGGTCCGGCCGCCGCGCGAAGCGTGGCGCTATCTCGCCGCGCAGGGCCTCGCGCTCTTCTGTCTCAATTTCCTGTGCTTCTACTATGCGGAGCAGGTCGTGCCGAGCGGCCTCGTCGCCGTGGTGTTCTCGACCGCGCCGCTGCTGAACTCGATCAACGGACGCGTGTTCATGGGGCGGCCGCTGCGGCCGTCCGCGGTTGCCGGCGCGCTGCTCGGCCTGGCGGGCATCGCGTGCCTGTTCTGGCAGCAGATGGCGGGGCACGTCGACGATCGCGCGACCTGGATCGGCCTCGCGATCGCGTTTGCGGGCACGATGTGCTTCTCGGCGGGCAATCTGCTGTCGAGCCGCATGCAGTCGATGGGACTTCATCCGCTCGCGACCAACGGCTGGGCGATGCTGATCGGCGCGACGATCGTGACCGTCGGCAGCGTCGCGGCCGGGCTGCCGCTCGCGATCGACACGAGTCCGCGCTATCTCGGCGCGCTCGTCTATCTCGCGGTGCCCGGCTCGGTGATCGGGTTCACCGCGTACCTGACCCTCGTCGGCCGGATCGGGCCGGAACGCGCGGCCTATTGCACGGTGCTGTTTCCGATCGTCGCGCTCGCCGTATCGACCGTGTTCGAGGGATATCGATGGTCGTCGCTCGCGGTGCTCGGGTTGATGCTCGTCGTCGCCGGGAATCTGGTCGCGTTCGATCTGACGCGGCGGCTCTTCGTGCGAGCCGCCTGAACGGGCGGCGCACCGTGCGGCGCGCGGTCCGTGCGGTGCATCCGATGCGGGGACGGCGGCGCGGTGCGTGCGGTCGAAGTCGTCTGCGACGGATACTGTTGCGCCGCCGACCGCCAACCGCCGACCGCCGACCGCCGACCGCCGACCGCCGACCGCCGACCGCCGACCGCCGACCGCCGACCGCCGACCGCCGACCGCCGACCGCCG